>DUCT01000104.1:26044-26730 GCA_012959665.1 Myxococcales bacterium
GCAAATTCATTCCCGGTACCGCCGCTGGCTTGCCCCAGTTGGTGATTTCACCGGCCCAAGCCCGCGTACTCGTGGCCTGTGACGATGGCACCACTGCCGCCGCACTGGCCACCGCCCAGGACGACGCTCTTGCCAATACCCTCGACGAGGCACAAGCCGGTCTGGACGCAGCCGTTGTTACGGCCACCGCCGCGCTTGTCGCCGCTGACGCCGACGCCGCTGACGCCGCCGCCGCCGCCGCCGCCGAAAGAACAACGGCCGACTCTCTTCGAGCCGCGGTTACTTCGCTTGGCGACAACCCCAGCGCAGCGGCCTTTGAGCCCTTTGCCGTAGCTGCAGAGGCGGATGCGGATGCCGCCGAGCTCGCCGCTGCGAGCCTCGCGAGCGATGCTGGCATCGCTCTAGACGCCCTCGCCGGGGCCGAAGCCGCGGCTCTTGCCGGTGCTTCTCCGGAGCAGCGCGATGCCGCGTTGGCGTCCAATGCCGCCGCTCTAGACGCGCAGGCTGCTCTCGACGCGTGCCCCACAGTCGCCTCTCGGCTCACCACTCTGCCCGATGGAAACTACCTGCTCGAAGGTGATCTGTCGGCGCCCGTGGACGCCACCCGTGCTTACCGGGTCAATCACAGCTTCTTCCTGGATGTTGCCCACTCGTCAAATCCCGGAGGAAAATTGCCTGACCCCGAC
>DUCT01000105.1 GCA_012959665.1 Myxococcales bacterium
GGCGGTTTCGTGATCGGCGATCTCGACACCCACGACGGGACCTGCCGAGAACTGGCCGTGGGGGCCGAGTGCCTAGTGGTCTCCGTCGACTATCGCCTGGCCCCGGAACACCCCTTTCCCGCCGCGCCCGAGGACTGCTACGCGGCCACCGCTTGGTTGGCCGAGCACTGCGCAGAACTGGGGGGCGACCCCGCCCGCCTGGCCGTGGGCGGCGACAGCGCCGGCGGTAACCTGGCCGCCGCGGTGGCCCTGATGGCACGCGAGCGCGGCGGCCCGCCCCTCGCCCACCAACTCTTGATCTACCCCGTCACCGACTACGGCTTTGACACCGCCTCCTACCGAGAAAATGCCGAGGGGTACATGCTGACCCGGCCCTTGATGGAATGGTTCTGGAACCACTATCTCGCCGATCCGGCCCAGGGCGACAACGAGCTCGCCTCGCCCCTGCGCGCCGCCAGCCTGGCCCAGCTGCCCCCGGCCACCGTAATCACCGCCGAGTTCGACCCCCTGCGCGACGAGGGCGAGGCCTATGCCCAGCGACTGAGCGAAGCGGGCGTCAAGACCGAAATGACACGGTACGACGGCGTCTTCCACGGCTTTTTCGGCATGGGGGCCGCCATCGACAAGGCCAAGCAGGCGGTGGACGAGGCCTGCACAGCACTTCGGAGTACATTCAACCAATGACGAGTTCTTCGACCCGATCCGCCTGGCCCACGGCACCGGCACTCGCACGGGTGCTTGCAATGGCGCTGGCACTTTGCGCGACCGCAATCGGTTGCCAAGGCGGCGGCCTGCATTTTCCCTCGAGCCTGAGCTTTCCCAAGGACGAGGGCAGCGCCGACGCCCAGAGCACCCCGAATTCTGCCCCGACACCCAGTCAGCCCCGGGCCGAGACCCCCGCGCCGAGGCCCGACACCCAGAGCGGGCCAGCGGCCTCCACCCAAAGCTGGCCAGCGGCCTCCACCCAGACCGGGCCAGCGGCCTCCACCCAGAGCGGGCCAGCGGCCTCCACCCAGAGCGGGCCAGCGGCCTCCACCCAGAGCGGGCCAGCGGCCTCCACCCAGACCGGGCCAGCGGCCTCCACCCAGACCGGGCCAGCGGCCTCGGCCGAGCCCATGACTGTCCAGCCCTCAACTGGCCAGCCCTTCTCTGGCCGTGGCCCCACCGCCTACGCCTGGGCGGATCTCTCGGCACGCGGACGCTACGCCTTGAGCGTCGGTAATTACGCCGCCGCCGAAAGCGCCTTCCTCTCGGCCCTGGCCCAAACCGACGGCTTCGAAAGCCACGACGTGCGCGTCAAGACCTCCCTGCTAAACCTCGTCCACTTGGCCCAGGCCCTGGACTCCGCCGAACAGTACGATCAGACCGAGGCGCTCATCCAGGTACTCATCGATCAGGAGCGTGCCGAGCGAAGGCTCAATTTCGATGTGGCGGGCCCCCTGATGCTCACCATGGCCCAACGCCTGCTCGACCAGGGTGACAGCGTCGACGCCGCGCGCATGGCCCACGCGGCCTTGGAACTCAACGGCGCTTCGGATCCCATGAACGCCCAACTGCGCTGGCAGATCGAAGAGATCATGTGGCCCGCGGTGCCCGAGGCCGCAGCCGAGTAGTCGGACGGCGTCGCCGAGCCCTTCAGCCGATCCGGACCCGCACCCCGCGAAAAGCGTCGCCTTCGGGAAACGCCTTGCGCCGGGGGAAATCGGGGCCGGGACCCGCGTCTTCGACATCCGTCAGCCTCACCCCGGCTCGCCCGGCCGCACGCCCCACCAGATCGGCCAGTGAGCCCCGAGCCCGACGCCAATTGCGGCAGACCAGGAGCCACCCTCCCGGCCGCAGCCGGCCCAAGGCCTCGACCACCAGGGGCTCGAGATCGCGCTGCACCGACCAGAATCGCCTCCCCGCTGCCGCCGCCGTGGGTGGATCCAAAACGATTCCGTCGAAGCCCTCGCGCTTCGGCAGGGTTGCGAGATAGCGCCGCCCATCGTGGCGCACCGACACGTGGCGTCCCGGGTCGACCCCAAGATCGGCATTCAGCGCCAGGTGATCGCCGAGCCAAGCCAAATAGGCGCCCGAGAGATCGACGCTGACCACGCGCTGTGCCCCGGCGGCGAGCAACCCAACGCTGAAGGCCCCGGTATGCGCGAAGAGATTGAGCCAGTCGCCTCCGGCTCCGGCGAGCTCTGCCAAGCACGCGCGATTTTCGCGTTGATCGAGAAAGAGCCCGGTCCCGGGGCGCGGACGACGCGGATCGGCCAGACCCAGGTCCACCCGAAAACGCAATCCGGCTTCGTGCACCCCCAGGCGCCCTCGCTCGTCGAGGTTTTTCGCCAGCCAGTCCTGTGTCGGAGGCGAGCGCCAGGCCACCCGGGGTCCCTGGCCGCGATCGGCCGCGGGCAGGTGATGAACTTCAACCACCTCACCGGGACCGCCGGGCCAATCCGCTGCGCCCCGCACGGCCTCGACCACGGACTCCACCAAGGAAACGCCGGAGCGACCACTCACGAGCACCCGCAGAACCGGGCCCAGGCGATCCACTTGCAAGCCCGGCAACCCGTCCGCCTCCCCGTGGATCAAACGCAGGGCGTCGGTGTGTCGACGGCCGTCCACCTCGAGCCTCGCGCTGCCCCGGCGCGCGAGGCCTCGCCGATGCGCCAAGGCGCGGCTCACGCGAGCGGCCACCTCGGCCCTGTCGTCCAAGACCTCGGTCCCGGGCCGCGCCCAGATGCGCGCCGCGATGGGCCCCGGCCCCTCGACCCGCGCCAAACCGAGTTCGCTGCCGTCGGGCCCGACCACTTCCACCCGGGAACCCGGGGGCCAAGCCGAGGGATCGTCACTCTCGTCATCCGGGAGAATCCACGGGTGACCCTGACCGAGCACCCGGGCCGTGGCCCGGGAGACGCGATAGACACGATCGGCGCGATCCACGCGTGGCTTGCCGGTCACCATGGCGCCCAGCATACCCAAGCCGATTAAAACCAACCGGCCCCCCGGAAACACCTCGGGGTGGGTTAGTTTTCCTGCCCCAGCCGACCCGCCGTCAGCCCCCAGGGCGGACCACACCCAAGAGCCGAGAAACGCTGTTGAACGCTTCGCTTCCCAGATCCGTGCAATTGCCCCCCGCCGTCGGGGCCCTCGCCGCACGCTTGGAGCAAGCCGGGTTCGGCGCGTGGTGGGTGGGCGAGAGCCTGCACGACGCTCTCCGGGGCAATGCTCCCCGGCAGTGGTCCCTGGCCACCGAGGCGCCCCCGGACGCCATTGCCCGGTTGCTCCCCACCGCGGTCCCCACCCGGCCGAATGGCCTGGCCTTCGTGGTGCCCTCGGCGGCGGGTCCCGTGGATCTGGCCCCCCTGACCGGGCGCGAGGGCATCGCGGGAGACCTGCTCCGACGCGGCTTCAGCGTCCTGGCCATGGCATGGCGAGGGGCCACATGCAGCCTGGAGGATCCCCACGGAGGAAGCGCGGACCTGGTCCAGGGGCGACTGCACCCGGTGACCACGCCCCGAGCGTGCCTAACCCAAGCCCCTCTGCGAAGCCTTCAGGCCGCCCGCCTGGCGGCGCAACACGGCTATCGCCTGGACTCCGATCTCGAGGCACAGATGCCCGCCGCGTGGCGGGAGTCGGGAAACACCGTGAACCCAATGGACCTGCGCCGTGAGGTCACCGGGCTTCTCATGAGCCCGCGCCCGAGTGCTGGCATCGACTTGCTCCGCAGAACTCGCATCGACCGTTGGCTCGGCTTTGGAACCGACGAAGACTGCGCCCGCCTCCTCGATGGGCTGCCCGCGGACCCAGCCCTGCGCTGGGCGATCTGTTTGCGCGGCAGCTCGGGCGGCCACCGCTGCCTGGAACGCCTGCGCGTCCCCGCCGAGTTCGCCGCCCGGATTCGGCTACTCCTGCGCCACCACCCCGTCGACGAGACAACCAAGGTTCGCCGGCGTCTCTCGGTACGCCGGCTCCTGGATCGCGTGGAGAGCCGCGATATCCGCCTGCTCTTCGCTCTGCGCGAGGCCGAGATCCAAGACCTTGAGGGGGCGAACAAAATCCGCGAAGACCTGACCCGCCTGCGCTTGGCCCTGGCCCGGGAGCAAGACGAAGCGGTGCTCCCCCTCGCGCTGGGCGGTGCCGCAGTGATGAACGCCATCGGCAGCAAGACCGGGCCGCGGATCGGCCAGGCCCTGGCCTTCCTGCGCCAGCGAGTCGCCGAAGACCCGGCCTGCAACGAGCCCCAGTCACTGCTGCGGTGCCTGGCAGAGTGGTCTGCGGAGAACCCGCCCCCCCCGCCCGGTGAGGATGCCGGCGCCTGAATCCCGAACCGTGCCCCCCCGAACCGGCGCGCTAACAGCACCCGGCCGGGCGCGCCCAGCCCGGTCAGCGGTAGACTCTTCCGCCATGAAGGCCACACCCGCATGAAGGCCACCCAGGCTCTCTTCGAAGCCATGCAAGCCTCGGCCTCCCGGGCCTCCTGGTCCCGGGGTGTGGAACTCGTGCGCGCCAACGCGGTCAGTGGCGAGCGCGCCGAAGCCAACGAGATCGTCCTGCGGATCTCCACCCGCCAGGGCCTCAAGGCCCCCCTCGTCACGCTCTACCCCGAGGACGAGGACTGGGAGTGCACCTGCTCGGGGGAAGAGAATCCGTGTGAGCATGCCACGGCGGCCGTGATCGCCCTGCGAAAAGCCCGCAAGGAGGGCTTGGCCCTGCCCCGGGCCGCCGAGCAAACCGGCCGGCTGCGCTACCGCTTCGACAGCCAGGTCCCGAGCGGTTTATCCCTGATCCGAGAAGTGCTCACCGGCGACCGGGTCCTGCCTCTCGAGCACAGCCTGACGGCCCTGGCCGCGGGGCGGGTCAGCGGGCCGAAATTCGACGCCGATGCCCGGGACATGAACGTGGAACGGATTCTCGCCAACTACCGCCAGTCCGTCCTGCCCCGGGAGGCCATGGCCCAAATCCTCGATGCCCTCGACGGGTCCAAGCGGGTGGCCCTCGATCGCGAACCGGTGTCGGTCTCCTCCGAACGGGTTCTCCCCATCGCCCGGGTCGTCGACGCACCCGGCGGGGTGCGCCTCTTCGTCGAGCAGGACCCCACGGTGACACGCACCTTCGGGAGCGGAGTGGTACTCGCCGGGAATACACTGCGCGCCTTGGGTGACCCGCGGCTGAATGGACGCGAGCGCGAGCAGTTGCCCCGGGGCCAGTTCTTCTCCAACGATCAACTCGGGGAGTTGGTGAGCGAGGTGCTTCCGGGCCTCGAGGAGAGGCTTCCCCTCGACATACAGACCACCCGCCTGCCCACCACCCAGCGGGGCGATCCGCCGCGCATTCAAATCGTCACGAGCCGGAAGGGCAACGCCCTCGTGGTCCTGCCCACCCTGGTCTATGGCAACCCGCCCAACGCCCGGGTGGATGCGGGCCGATTGGTTCATATCCAGGGCCCCCTGCCCGTGCGTGATGGGGCCGCCGAGCGAGCCGAGGTCGTCGGCCTGGAACGCGGGTTGGGGCTCAGGCCCGGACGCCGCATCGAGTTCACCGGCCCCGATGCCATCGCGTTTGCCGACCGCCTGGGCGCTTGGTCCGGCGAACTCGTGGGCCAGGGACACCGGGACTTCTTCCAGGCACCGGCTCTCGAACCCGCAGTGCACGTTCGGGGGGACGCTCTCGATGTCAGCTTTTCCCTGCCCGAAGATGCGGCCGCCGGCCGCCCGGCGCGCAGTGGAGCGGTCTCGGCCGAAGCGGTGATCGGCGCCTGGCGTCGGGGCGAATCCCTGGTCTCGCTCAACGGCGGTGGTTTTGCGCCCCTGCCCGAGGACTGGCTCGGGCGCTTCGGCCACCGCATCGCCGACTTGCTGGCGGCCCGGGACGAGCGCGGAGAAGTGCCCGCCTGCGTGTTGCCCGACCTCGGCCAGCTTTGCGAGGACCTCGACCAGCCTCCTCCGCCCAGCCTTCAGGGTCTGCGCCCGCTGCTCGAAAACTTCGAGGGCATCCCGGCCTCTCCCCTGCCCGACGATCTCCAAGCGCAGCTCCGGGAATACCAACGCCAGGGCATCGACTGGCTGCATTTTCTTCGCAAGGCCCGCCTGGGCGCGCTGCTCGCCGACGACATGGGCCTCGGCAAGACCCTGCAAACCCTCTGCGCCCTGGAAAAACGCTCCCTGGTCGTCGTCCCCACCAGTCTGATCCACAACTGGGGCCAGGAGATCAAGCGCTTCCGGCCCCGCCTCACGGTTTCCGTCTACCACGGCACGGGCCGGAGTCTGGACCCCGACTCCGATGTCGTTCTGACCAGCTACGCGATCATGCGCCTGGACACCGACCTCCTGGGCGCCGAGCGCTGGAACACATTGGTGCTCGACGAGGCCCAGAACATCAAGAACCCCGAGAGCCAAGTCGCCCGGGCGGCCCAATCCCTCTCCGCCGAGTTCCGAGTGGCGCTCACCGGCACCCCTGTGGAGAACCGCCTCGAAGAACTCTGGAGCCAGCTGCATTTCCTCAACCCCGGTCTGCTGGGCGGACGACGCGATTTCCAGGAGCGCTACGCGCGACCCATCGCCGAGGGCGACGAGGCCGCGGCCGCGCGCCTGCGCGAGCGAGTGCGGCCCTTCGTCCTGCGGCGTCTCAAGCGCGACGTGGCACCGGAACTACCGCCGCGCAGCGAGGTGGTTCTCCACTGTGAACTCAGCGCCGAGGAGCGCGAGGTCTACGACACCGTGCGCGCCGCGAGTGTCAGCCGAGTGGTCGAAAGCCTGCGCCAGGGCGGGAATATGCTCGAAGCCCTGGAAGCCCTGCTGCGCCTGCGCCAAGCCGCCTGCCATGCGGGCCTTGTGCCCGGTCAAGAGGCGGAACGATCCACCAAGGTGGATCTTCTCGTGGAGCGCCTGAGCCAAGCCTTCGAAGAGGGCCACAAGGCCCTGGTGTTCTCCCAGTGGACTTCGTTCCTGGACCGGGTCGAGCCCGCCTTGAAGGCCGCGGGGATCGTCTTTGAACGCCTGGACGGTTCCACCCGGGACCGGCCGGGGGTGATCGCACGCTTCGACGCGGCCGAGGGGGCATCGGTCATGCTGATCTCCCTGCGCGCGGGGGGGACCGGGCTGAATCTCACTTCGGCGGACCACGTCTTCCTACTCGACCCCTGGTGGAACCCCGCCGTGGAGGATCAGGCAGCCGATCGCGCCCACCGGATCGGTCAGACCCGGCCGGTGGTTGTCCACCGCCTGGTCGCCCTCGACACCGTGGAGGAACGGATCCTCGAACTCCACGCGCGCAAGCGCGCCCTGGCCGAAGCGGTGCTCGGAGCCGGGGGCAGCGGGTCCGGTCTCTCCCGTGGCGACCTGCTCGCCCTCCTCGAGGACTAAGCCCCCCGTCCGGGACCGCCGCCGCCGGGACGGGGCTGAGCCCCGAGTGGATTGAGCGCCGGGTGGACCGAGTCCCGAGTGGACCTAGTGGGCGTCGGGCCCAAACATCGTGGCCTCGTAGTGGTCGGCGGTCACCGCTAGGTAGTCGAGAATCGCCTCGATCTCTCCCGGGTCAGCGTCCTCGAGAATCAGCGTATCGACCATGACCAGTTCGTCGTTCTTCACCGCGAGGCATCCGTGGGGAAGCTGGTAGTTCATCTCCAGGGCGAAGTGCAAGCGCGTGGGCCGGATGCGCTCGGTGCTTCCGATCACCGTATGAAAGCGAACCATGGCCCGGCCGTCGTATTCAAAAAACAGCAGTTGAACGCGCTGACGCCGGCCGGACTCGAGCTTGATCTCGACCTCGTCGGCCCCAGCCAACCACTGCCGAGCGCCGCAGACCTCGGCGTAGACCCGATCAAATTTCTCGCGTGCAGACAAGTTTCGCTCCTGGCCGGCTTCGCCCGGACCCGGTGTTTTGGGTGCGCCCCTTGGCGCCGGGCACGGGACGCTGGGCCAAAAGACTACCAAGTCCCTGCCGTCCCGCGCCGACTTGCTCAGAATTTGGCACCATGGGCGACGGCCCGGGCACTGGGCCCAGGCGCTTGCCCAACGCCCCGGTGTGCTTAGGCTTTCGCTCCAGCCCCCGGCCACGGGTCGAATCGGGCGACGAACAACCAAGAGGAGCCACAGGAAACCGGTGAGTAGAGCGCAAGCACAAGACCTGTATCGCGAGTTGGGCGTTCCCCGGGACGCCGATGCCGGCGCTATCAAGAAGGCGTACCGAAAGCTCGCCCAGACCTATCACCCGGACCGCAACGCCGACAACGCCCAAGCCGAGGAGCGCTTCAAGAAAGTTTCCGCCGCATACACGATTCTTTCCGACGAAAAACGCCGGCGGGACTACGACGAGTTCGGCGAGATCGCCATCGACCCCAACTTCGACGCCGACAAGGCGCGACGGTCCCACGGCGGATTCGGGGGCTTTGGCGGAGGCGGAGGCGGATTCCCGGGCGGCGATCCCTCCCAGGCCCAGGGGGGCGGATTCGGCAGCCTCTTCGAGGATCTATTCGGGGGTGGAGGCGCCGCACATCCGGGCCCCTCACCCCGCAGCCGCAAGGGAGCCGATCTCGAGACCACCCTCGACCTGGATTTCGCCGACGCGGTTCGCGGCTGCGAGAAGCGGATCGACCTCGACCGACCCCAGGCCAACGGCAGCACTCTCCGGGAGAGCTTGACCATCCGAATTCCCGCCGGTGTGGACGATGGCGGGCGCATTCGGTTGGCGGGCAAGGGAGCGCCCGGTGGCCAGGGCGGTCCGGCCGGAGACCTGCTCGCCAGGGTCCGCGTTCGACCCCATCGGTTCCTCAAGCGCAGCCAACGGGACCTGACGATGGACGTGCCGATCTCCGTCATTGAGGCGATCAAGGGAGCACAGATCGAGTTGCCCACCCTCGAGGGGTCGGTCACGCTTCGGGTGCCCCCGGGCAGCAATGGCGGCAATCGGCTCCGACTGAAGGGCAAGGGCATTCCAGCGGGCGGCGGACACTCGGCGGGAGACCTCTATGTCACCCTACGGATCCAAGTGCCTGGCGTTCTGGGTCCCGAGCAGACCCGGTTGCTCGAGGAGATCCTCTCGGACGATGGCGACCACTGGAGACGCGAAGCGCTCTCCTGATTCCTCGCGATTCGTGCGGTTCCCGGCGATTCCCACGAGCCGGATCGAAAAGCCACGAGCGGACTCAGTCCTCGCTCGACTCCTCTTCCTCTTCCTCGTCCACGGGAAACCCGTAGCCCGCGAGGTCTTCGGGTGTGGCCAAGGTCGAGCCGGTCCCGGTCGTCGGTTCCGGCACACCCGATTCCTTGCGCTCACGCATTTCTTCGCGCTTGTGAGCAGCTTTTTCTGCTTTCTTTACTTCCCGAAGGCGTTTAAGAACACCGGTTTTGCTGCGTTTCCCCATTCCGGGATCCTCCAAATCCGCGCACTGACCGTATTCGGCGGGCAGACTACCACAAACCAGCGGACGGTCTTACCCGGGGTTTCGCTTTATTCGCCTTCGTGCCCGGCCCCTGACCCCTTGGGAAAACAAGTCCCAGGTGGCCCTGACGAATCCCTTGTCTGGTAGGATGCTCCCCAGAGTCGGAGACCCGGAGCCGTTCCCCGGGTTTGAGATTGTCGTTTTCTCCGCTTGTCCCCTTGTCCCCTTGTCCCCTTGGCCCCGGACGACCGGGCCGCCGCCCGGAGTTCTGTCCCATGCCCAAACGCCGCGACCAAATCCGCATGAGCGAGACCGACTTCTGGCGCTTCGTGGAGAGCCAGAAAACCGTTCAGGTCGCCACGCTCCAGCCCGATGGGAGCCCCCACCTGATGCCGCTCTGGTTCGCCTTGGACGAGGGCACCATCGTGCTCGAGACCTTCACCAAATCCCAAAAGATCAAGAATCTCGAACGCGACCCCCGGATCACCCTCCTCTTTGAGGACGGAGACGAGTATCCCAAGCTCCGAGGCGCTTCGGTGAGCGCCCGGGTCGAACTGGTGCAGGATGACGAGGAACGCGTGCACGCGCTTCACATGCGCGTTCTCCTGCGCAACACTCCGGAGATTCCCGAGGAGGTCCTGGAAAAGGCTTCCCGGGCCATGGCGCCGAAGAAGACCGCGATCCTGGTCCGGCCCGAGAAGATCGTGAGTTGGGATCACTCCAAGCTGGACGGCATCTACTAATGATTCGGAGACTTGGGCCCGGCCTCGCCCTCGCCCTCCTCGCCACCGGAATTCTCCCGCCCCCCGCCCTCGGGCAAGTCGCGCTTCCCTCCACCGAGCGCAGCGCTCCGGAATGGGATTCGGATTTTGCCGTGGCGGGGCAGTATCAGAAGGGCGCCTCCCTCGACGCCGAGGGTTCTTTCGAGAGCATGCAGTACCAGGCCGCCGCCTGGGCCGAGGGACCCCTCACCGAGACCATCCAGCTCAACTTCGAAGCCTCCTACACCTATACGGATTACGATTTCGGTCCGGCTTCGCCCGGCAGTTGCGGCAATCCCGCGGCGTGCTTTGCCAACAACCCCTGGCAGGGGATCAACCGCCTGGATCTGTCACCCGGGGCGAGCCTGGCCATCACACCGGCCATCAAGCTCCGACTCAGTTTCCCGATCCGCTGGAACGCCGAGGGAAACTCCGAGGGAAACGCGATCACAGGGGGAATCGTCACCCAGCTCCAGTGGCAGATCTCACCCCGCCTAGTGGTGGGCCTGGGCGTGGGCGTCGTCAGCCAAATTGAAGAGGAGGACACCCGGGTCTACCCGGCGATCTCGCTGGATTGGAAGATGGCTTCGAACCTGCGACTGCGAACCCGGGGCGGGCCGTATCAGGGCGGCGAGATCGCGCTGATCTGGAGCCCCAGCGATTTCTTCCAAGGCATTCTCTCGGCGGGCTACGAACGTCAGCGCTTCCGCCTGGCCAACTCCGGGCTCAACCCCGATGGCATCGCGGAAGCCACTTCGGTTCCCCTGCTGGTGGGCCTGGAATTCGGATTCACTTCCCGCCTGAAGATCGTCGCCGAGGGGGGCATGGCGGTCTCGGGGGAGTTGCGGATCGAGGATCACCGGGGCCTCTTGCTGACCTCCAGCGCCTACGATTCCGCCGGCCTCTTGCGCGGCTACTTCAGGTACACGTTCTAGACCCGCAAAGCGGGGAACGCCCCGGCCGGGCCCCACTCCCGGATCAGGGATTGGGGTCCACGCGCTGGGGAATGTTGGGCATGACGAGCCCGGCCAATTCCTCGAGGCAGCGCACCACCTGGCGGCTGTAGCCAAACTCGTTGTCATACCAAACGTAAAGAACACAGTACTCGCCGTTCACGATGGTTGCCTGGGCGTCCACGATGCCCGCGAAGCGGTTGCCCACAAAGTCACTGGAGACCACTTCCCGGGAGTTGACGTAGTCGATCTGATTTTGGAGATCGCCTTCGAGGGAGGCCGCGCGAAGACTCCCGTTCAACTCTTCCACACTCGTAGACCGGGAGAGATGCAGGTTCAGGATGGCCAGTGAAACATTCGGTGTCGGCACCCGCACCGCATTGCCCGTGAGGCGACCGGCGAGTTCGGGCAGTGCCGCAGCCACGGCCTTGGCGGCTCCGGTCTCGGTCACCACCATATTGAGAGTGGCGGCCCGCCCCCGGCGATCCTTCTTGTGGTAGTTGTCGATGAGATTCTGGTCGCTGGTGAAAGAGTGGCAGCTCTCCATGTGTCCGGCCACGATTCCGAAATCGCCCTGAATCACTTTCAGCACGGGCACAATGGCGTTGGTGGTACAACTGGCGGCCGAAATCACGTCACCCGCCGCCCGCAGGCCCTGGTGGTTCACCCCGTAGACAAAGTTCGTGACATCGCCCTTGCCCGGGGCTGTGAGAATCACCTTCGCTGCGCCCGGTGCCTTGACGTGGAGGCTCAACTCCTCCCGGGTGCGCCACTTGCCGGTGTTGTCAACGATCAGGGCGTCGCGAATCCCGTACTCGGTGTAGTCGATCTCATCGGGCCCATCGGAATAAATCACCTGAATCCGATTTCCATTGACGATCAGCGCCTCGCCCTCGAGATCGACGGTGATCGTCCCCGCGAAATGCCCGTGCACCGAGTCCCTCCGGAGCAGGCTCGCGCGCTTCTCGAGATCGTCCTTGCCGCTGCCCTTTCGAACGACGATGGCCCGCAAGCGCAGAGCATCTCCGCGGCCGGTCTTGCCCACCAGAATGCGTGCCACCAGCCGGCCGATGCGACCAAAGCCATAAAGGACGACGTCCTGGGGCTGCGGACGAATGGAAGCACGACCCGTGCAGATCGAGGCCAGCGCGGCCGCGACCCCTTCGGCGATATTCGCGTCCCGGCCCTGGGCCAGCAGTTGGGCAAAGAGGTTGCCGATATCGATCCGAGCGGGCGAGAGATCGAGTCCGGCAATCGCCTCCAGCACCGGGTGGGTATCCGACAGGGATATCTCCACCTGGAAATTCTCCTGGGCCTTTTCGTGGAGTTGAATAATCTCGATGGGGGTCTTGTTCACCAGGGAGTGACCGAAGATCGTGATGATCACGCCCCGATCGCGGTAGAGGCGACCCAGGCGCGGAATCATGTCCTCCGCCAAGTGCGCGCTCTCCGTCCAATCCGCCAGGTGACTATCGTGGGTGGGATCAGTCATGGGGATGTTTCCTCGCTGGTGAGGACGAAGAAAGGAGCTTCGTCGGTCTCAGAAATCATTTGGCCTCGAACCGGGGGGAATGCGCGATCGGACGCAACGCCTCGCCGACTTTGGCCTCCGGGGTTCGGGTGCCTTGTGGGGGGGGGCGCACGCCTCGCGGGGGGAAGAACGGGTTGACGCTAACCAAAGCCAGCACCCGCGCCAAGCCAATCGGTCCCCGGGCCCTTCCAGGCAGCGATTTGATGCACAGGCGGCCGACACCGGCGCACAAAATTTTACACCCGGGACCGGGGCCTCTGGCCCCGGGATGCGAAACCCCTTGCCCGAGCGAGTTCGGCGATGGGACTCCGCCCGTGTGGACACGGGTCTTGGGTCGACGAAACGGCCCCGACGCGCCAGAATGCCCGTGCTTCGGGATTCCGGGGCAGAAAGGCTGGACCTCTGCGCCCGGTGCAGCCCGGGGACGGCCCATCGGCGTATTCGTATGCCGGTCGAAAAGAGCCTGTCGAAACCCGCCTGTCGAAAAGAGCCTGTCCAAACCCGCCTGTCCAAACCCGCCTGTCCAAACCCGCCTGTCCAAACCCGCCTGTTCCCGGGGCACTTTCGGAGAGATCATGCATATCGCCTACACCCAGGAGCAGGAAGCGCTCCGGGCCGAGCTTCGCGACTACTACTCGGAGCTCCTCACCCCGGAAATTCGCCGCGCCCTCCACGCCGGGCGCGGGGTTGGCGAGACCCAGCGCGCAGTGGTCCGCCAGATGGGGGCCGACGGTTGGCTGGGAATCGGTTGGCCCAAGGAATTCGGCGGTCAGGGGCGCTCGGATATCGAGCAGTTCATTTTCTTCGACGAGTCCATGCGCTCGGGTGCGCCCGTCCCCATGCTCACCATCAACACCGTGGGCCCCACCCTATATCGCAACGGCAGCACCGAACAGAAGGAGTTTTTCCTGCCCAAGATCCTCAAGGGCGAAATCCATTTCTGCATCGGCTACACCGAACCCAACGCGGGGACCGACCTCGCCGCCCTGACCACCCGTGCCGAACGCGACGGCGACGCCTATGTGATCAACGGCCAGAAGGTCTTCACCAGCCTGGCCAGCGATGCGGATTACATCTGGCTCGCGGCCCGCACCGACCCCGAGGCCACCAAGCACGCGGGCATCTCCATGTTTCTCGTGGACATGAAGAGTCCGGGGGTCAAGGCCGAAC
The DNA here is from genome assembly GCA_012959665.1 of Myxococcales bacterium. Taxonomy (GTDB): domain Bacteria; phylum Myxococcota_A; class UBA9160; order UBA9160; family UBA4427; genus JAZXM01. Next base: position 13,783 of record DUCT01000105.1, read on the forward strand.
CCATGTCCCTGCTTTCGGACCACAATATTTGCAGTACCTACTTCGACAACGTGCGGGTACCGGCCTCTCGACTGGTGGGCGGCGAGAACAAGGGCTGGAAGTTGATCACCAGCCAACTCAACCACGAGCGCGTCACGATCTGCTCCCCGGGGATGCTCGAAAACGCCTATGACCAGGTGCTCGCCTGGACACGAGAGACCCGAGGCAGCGACGACCAACGCGTCATCGACCACGAATGGGTCCAGGTCAACCTGGCCCAGGTGCACGCGGGATTGCACTTTCTGCGCTTGCTCAATTGGAAGGTGGCCTGGGCCAGCACCCAGGGAAACCTCGACGTGGCCGACGCGTCGAGCATCAAGGTCTTTGGGACCGAGTTCTATCTCGAAGCGTTCCGGCTCCTGATGGAGATCATGGGTGAGCGCGCCTACCTCCGGCGCGGATCCACCGACGAGCTCCTGGGCGGCTATGTCGAATCCCTCTATCGGAGCCTGCTCATCCTGACCTACGGCGGCGGCACGAATGAAGTGCAGCGCGACTTGATCGGCCTTTTCGGACTCGGACTTCCGCGCGTTCCGCGGATGTAGCCGGGCAACGGAGCACTCCTATGAATTTTTCTCCCTCGGAAGACCACCAGGCCTTCGCAGGCCTGGCGGCGCAGATCCTCACGGCCAGTGCCAGCCATGATCGGCTTCGCACCATCGAAGCCGCCGAAGGCCCGCGCTTTGACCGGGCACTCTGGCATGAGATGGTCGAAGCCGGGCTCGTGAGCATTGCCATTCCCGAAGCCTACGGGGGCGCGGGCCAGGGCTTCTTCGAGTTGAGCGGCATCATCGAGGAAGTCGGTCGCCGAACCGCGCCCGTCCCCTTCCTCGAAACCACCGTCCTTGGCGCACTTCCCATCGCGGAGTTCGGCAGCGAAGCGCAAAAGCAAGCGCTGCTCCCCTCGGCCGCCCGGGGCGAATGCATTCTGACCGCCGCCCTGGTCGAGGATCTCGCCGATCCCGAGAGGCCCACCACCCGTGCCGAACCCGACGGCGACGGCTTTCGCCTGGACGGGCGCAAGATCTGCGTTCCAGCGGGTCAGATCGCCCACCGTGTGCTGGTGCCCGCCCGGGGGCCCGGGGGCGAAATCCTGATTTTCATCGTGGACCCAGCAGCCGAGGGCGTGGGAACAGAACCCCTGGCCACCACCAGTGGCCAGCCCGAAGCCAGCCTGGAACTCGAGGGCGTCCGGGTCGGCGCGGACGACCGCCTGGGCGACCCCGACGCGGGCCCGGAAATCCTCGCCTGGATCCGCGAGCGCGCCACCTCCGCGCTCTGCTCTCTGGCCCTGGGCGTCTGCGAAGAGGCCCTGCGCCTGACCGCCGACTACACCAAGACCCGCAAGCAATTCGGCCAGCCCCTGGCCACCTTCCAGGCCGTGGGCCAACGCCAGGCCGACGCCTACGTGGACACCGAAGGCGTCCGACTGACGGCCTGGCAGGCGGCTTGGCGAATCTCGGCGGACCTGCCCGCAAGCGAAGCCGTGGCGGTGGCAAAATATTGGGCGGCCACCGCGGGCCAGCGCGTGGTGCACTCCGCCGCTCACCTGCACGGGGGAATGGGAGTCGATCGCGACTACCCGCTCCATCGCTACTTCCTGTACGCCAAACAAATCGAACTCAGCCTCGGTGGCAGCAGCTATCAATTGCGCAGCCTGGGGAAAATGCTTGCCCAGGGAACGGCCTGAAGTCTTCGGGCCCATGAACGAGGAGTGCCCGTGACCCAACCCGCTGGAAATTCGGCCTCGGCCCCGCGCAATCGGTCGACCCTGCCCATCGTGTTCAGCGTCATCATCGTGGATCTGATCGGTTTCGGGATCGTGATCCCGATCCTGCCGGCGTACACGAAGGACCTCGGGGCGTCGGCGGCCGTCCTGGGCATCCTGCTGGCGACCCACGCCGCGCTGCAGTTCGTGTTTGCGCCGGTCTGGGGGCGTCTGTCCGACCGCATCGGCCGAAGGCCGGTGATGATGTTCACGATTGCGGGGACCAGCGGGGCCCTGTTGATGCTGGGGATGGCCGAGAGCATCCTGGGGCTTTTCATTGCGCGCCTGCTCTCGGGACTTTTCAGCGCCAACATCAGCGTGGCCACGGCCTACGTGGCCGACGTCACCGCCGAATCCGAACGGACGCGCTGGATGGGCATGGTGGGCGCTTCGTTCGGGATCGGTTTCATACTCGGCCCCGCCCTGGGCGGCTTGCTTCACCCCTACGGCTCGGGCATACCCGCCTTCGTGGCCGCAGGGTTGGCCGCGGCCAACTTCATCTGGGCGGCCATCTCGCTTCAGGAACCCCAACACCACGAGGCCCGGGTGCAAAAACGAGGAGGGCTGCGGGCAGCGCTTAGCGATCCCGTGGTCGCCCGGATTTGCGCCGTCAATTTGATCTTCACCATCGGGGTGGCGCAACTCGAATCCACTTTCTTCTATTGGATGAACGACCAGTTTAACTACGACGTCCGGGAGGTCGCCTACATCCTGGTCGCCATGGCGGTGGTCATGGCCAGCGTCCAGGGCGGCGGCATTCGCCCCCTGGTGGCGCGCCTGGGCGAAAAGCGAATGCTGGTCGGGGGTCTTGCGCTGATGGCCCTGGCCTTTCCGGTCATTCCCGCGGTCCATGCCGTGGGTTTCCTGATGATTCCCCTGGCGGTGTCCGCCGTGGGGCGCGCCATCGCCCAGCCGCCCATGACGAGCATGATTTCCATGCGGGGCGAGGTCTCGGGCCGAGGCGAACTGATGGGCTATTTCCAATCCAGCGCGGCCCTGGCTCGCATCTTCGGGCCGCTGGTCGCAGGCGTTCTCTATGACTTCTCGGCCCCCACACCTTTCTATCTCGCGGGCACACTCTTCGCGCTGGGGGCCCTGCTCTCCATGGGCCTCACCGGCAATCCGGCCGCACGAGACCAGTAACTCCGAGGGATGGCAAGCGCCTTGAGCCCGCCGGCGGGTTGTGCCCACCGCCCCAGCTTGCCTCGACGACAAGGCCGGATAAAATCCCCGGTGGGGGGGAGTCAGGGTGGAATCGACCCGAGCACCGACAGGCCGGTCGCAGACAGGCCCGTCGCCGACAGGAGCGCGTAGGGCCGGCGGGCGCCCCAGGGCCGAAACATGACCGCCCACCGACGCCCGGTGATTGCCTTCAGCGAGGCCGAGCGGGGGCGCTGTCGCTGGTGCGGCGAGGCCATTCTCCACGATGCCGGTCCCAAGAAGGGCGAGGTCAACCGCCGGCGGCGTTGGCACCCCGCCTGCCTGGAGACCTACGAAGCCAGCGATCCCCGGGAAGCCCGGCGGCGGGTGCGCAAACGCGACCGGACCATCTGCGCCCACTGCCAACTGAACACGAATCGCCTGGCCCGGCAATTGCGCGGCCGGGGACGGGCGCGCACCCTGCGCGAAAAAGGCTTCGTCCCCCGACGCTCGCTTTGGGAACTCGACCACATCATTCCGCTGATCGACGGCGGCAGCCACGAATTGGAAAATCTTCAGACCTTGTGCAAACCGTGCCACAAGAAAAAGACAGCCCAGGAGGCCAGCCAGCGCGCCACCCGGTTGCGGATCTCGCCCGAGGCCGAGTCCTCGGAGCCCGCGCCCGAACTCGGATTGAACGGCTGACGCCCAACGACGTTCGGACTCCCCCCTCCACCCACGCCCGAACCCAAATCTCGCCCCCCGATTCGGGCCGCCCTGGCGGCGATTCGTTAAGATCCGCGGCCAGGCAAGCATTTTCAGCCGCTTGGGCTTGCCGTTCAGCCAATTGTCGCATCGACCCCGAACCGACCAGGTCAGGAGATCCACGTGTCCGATCCCGCATCCGGCGAAGCCGGCACCCCAGGCGAAGCGGACAGCAACACCGATTCAAGCGCCGATGCAAGCGCCGATGCAAGCGCCGATGCAAGCGCCGACGCGAACACCCTCGCGGACGCCCAGGCGAAAATTTTCGCGTGCGATGACGTCGATGCGCTCAAGGCCGTGGAGCGTGAATTCGTGGGCAAGCAGGGTGTCGTGGCCCAGTTGCTGGCCTCCATCTCCAAGCTTCCGCCGGAGCAGCGGCGCGGCGTGGGCCAGCAAGCCAACGCGCTCAAGCAAGGCGTCCAGGAAGCCGTCCAGAATCGGCAGCAGACCCTGGCCGAGGCCCGGGTCGCCGCCGATCGCCAGGGCGAGGGCTTCGACGCCAGCTTGCCCCCACCCCGACCTCGGCGCGGCTCCCTTCATCCCCTTACCCAGGTAACCCGGGAACTCGAGGACCTGTTCCAGTCCATGGGGTACACCGTGCTCGACGGGCCCGAGATCGAAACCGATTACTACAATTTTGAAGCGCTGAACATCCACGCCGATCACCCCGCTCGGGACAGCCACGACACCTTCTTCTGCGAGGGCGATGGCCATCTTGTGATGCGCACCCACACCTCGCCGGTCCAGATCCGCGCCCTCGAGACCCTCAAGCCGCCGCTTCGTGTGGTCGTTCCGGGCAAGGTCTTCCGCCACGAGTCCACCGACGCCAGCCACGACCACACCTTCCACCAGATGGAGGGGCTCGTCGTGGATCGGGATATTTCCGTGGCCCACCTGGTGGGTGCCATGAAGACCCTGTTGCGCGGCATCTTCGATCGCGATCTCGAGGTCCGTCTCCGACCCGGTTATTTCCCCTTCGTGGAGCCGGGCTTTGAACTCGATGCGCGTTGCCCGTTCTGCCAAGAGGGCTGCCGGGTCTGCAAGCGGACCCGTTGGATCGAACTCCTGCCCTGCGGGCTGGTCCACCCCAATGTCCTGCGCGCGGGGGGACTCGACCCGGACGAATGGGGGGGCTTTGCCTTTGGGCTCGGGCTCTCGCGCCTCGTCATGCTCCGGCACAACATCGACGACGTCCGCCACCTTCTGGGCGGCGACGTCCGCTTCCTGGAGCAGTTCTAATGTACGTGTCCTACCGCTGGCTGGGCCGGCACATCGATCTCGAGGGTCTCTCCCCGGAGCAACTCTGCGAGGATCTGACCCTCTCCACCGCCGAAGTCGAGGGCATGGAGAAGTTCGCCCCCCATCTGGCAGACGTGTGTGTGGGCCTAGTGAAGCAGCGCGTGCCCCACCCGGACGCCGACAAGTTGAGCGTCTGCACGGTGGACGTCGGCCAAGAAGAAACGCTCACCATCGTCTGCGGCGCCCCCAACGTGGCTGCCGGCCAGAAGGTCGCGGTAGCCACGGTGGGCACCGTGCTCCCGGGCGATTTCAAGATCAAGAAGTCGAAGATCCGTGGCGTGCCGAGCCAGGGCATGATCTGCTCGGTGCGGGAACTCGAGATCGGCGACGACCACGACGGCATCTGGGTTCTGGCCGAGGACAGCGAAATCGGAGCCCCGGTCGCCGATGCCCTGGATTTGAACGACTGGGTGATCGAGATCGACAACAAGTCCCTGACCCACCGCCCGGATCTCTGGGGCCATCGGGGCATCGCGACGGAACTGGCGGCTATTTACCATCGTCCGCTCAAAGCGATTTCTTTTGACTGGCCCGAGTGGGGCGACGGCGCCCCCTACCCCATCCGCATCGATACCCCCGCCTGCCCGCGCTACCTCGGGCTGCCCATCGACGGAGCAAAGGCCACCCCCTCCCCGGATTGGCTGCGCTGGCTTTTGTTGGCGGTGGGCCAACGTCCCATCGACTGTCTGGTGGACCTCTCGAATTTCGTCATGCTCGACCTCGGCCAGCCCAATCACACCTTCGATCGCCACAGCCTCGATCCCGAGGGCATCTCCGTCCGCATGGCCCGGGAGGGAGAGGGCATGCGTACCCTCGACGGCGAAGAGCGGGTGCTCCAACCCAGCGACCTGCTGATCTGCTCGGGCGATGCGCCCGTTGCCCTCGCGGGCATCATGGGCGGCGAAAGCTCGAAGGTGGGCGACAAGACCGATGCCCTGCTGCTGGAGGTGGCCACCTTTGCGCCCGCGATCGTTCGCCGCACGTCGAACCGGCTCGGGCTGCGCACGGATGCGTCGGCGCGTTTCGAAAAGAGCCTGGACCCGACCCTGCCCGAAAGAGCCGCAGCCCACTTCGCGAGGCTATTGGCCGAGATCCAGCCCGACGTCCGCTTCCCCGCCCCACCCACCGATGTGGGCGAGTGGACCGATCCGGCGCACACCCTCACCCTGCGACCCGACCGAGTTCGGCAGGAACTGGGCAAGGCAATTGACGACGAGGAGATCACGGCCATTCTCGAACGCCTGGGATTTGGCGTCGAGGCCCAGGCCGACGGCTACGCGGTGGCGGTGCCCTCGGCACGATCCACCAAGGACGTCCACCTGGACCGGGACCTGGTGGAAGAAATCGGCCGCATCCACCGCTACGGCAATATCGAAGAAAAGACCATGCTTGCCCAGGTGGCCCCGCCCCCCAAGGATCCGCGCCGAAACCTGGTGCGCGCGATCCAAGACCAGCTTGCCGGCTCCGCGCGCTTCCACGAGACCATCAGCTACTCCTTCGTGGACGATGGCCTGCTCGAAAAACTTGGCATGCTGGACCTGCCCCACGTTCGCATCGTGAACCCCGTGGCCCAGAGCGAGAACAAGATTCGCCGCACGGTCATTCCCTCGCTGCTCTCGGGGATCGAAACCAACCGCCGACTGCTCGAAGACGTGCGCCTCTTCGAGGTGGGCAAAGGGTACCTCCCGAACCCGGATGACCCGAACAAGCAACCCAGGGAACTCCACCTGGCCGGGCTGGTCTGGGCCACTGCGCCCCGGGGCCCCGAGGCGCGATTCGACGCCCATACCTTCAACCAGCTCCAGGGACTGACAACGGATTTGCTCGATCGCCTGGGGGTCATCGAAGTCCAATGGCGACCGGCCGCGCCTCCCCCGCCGTGGGCCCATCCCGCCAAGGCCCTGGAAGCCGTGGCCGGACAGGACGCTGAACGCCTGGCCGTCGTCGCCGAACTCGACCCCGGATTCCACGCCGCCCTGGGACTTTCCGGCGAACAGACCAGCGAAGTCGCCATCGCCGAGATTTCCCTGGACGCCATCCTGATCGCCCCCCTGCGCGGCGGTCGTTACTCCCCCTTGGCGCGCTATCCCGGCATCAAGCTCGACGTCGCCGTGGCCCTGCCGGATCACGCCGCGGCGGCCACGGTGCGGGAAGCGATTGAGAAAGCCGGCAAGGGCAGCGTCGCCGACGCCGAACTCTTCGACCTCTACCGGGGCGAAAGCGTGGGCGCGGGCCGCAAATCCCTCGCCTACCACGTCACCCTCCAGTCGGACAAGAAGACCCTGACCGAGAAGGACGAGCAAAAGTTTCTCAAGCGCTTCGAGGCCCTCGTGGGCGAACTCGGCGGCGAACTGCGCAACGGCTAGTCGGCTTCGCCCTCTCGGCCCAGGAAAGCCCGGTGGTGTTTGTTCTTCACCGCAAAGTCGGCGACGTGGGATGCGCACCAGGCGTCGGGTTTCACCAGAACCGGGAACCCGCTGCCCGCCACCATCCCGGCCAACTGCTTGACGTAGTTGCTCGAGTCGTACCGAGTGTCGGGGTTGGCATCCACGTGGACCCAGATGCGCTTCTTGTCCTCGGGAAGATCGAACTCCTCGTTCATCTTCAACGCCAACTCGAGGCTCATCCAGGTTTCCATGGAGAGCTTTTCGAAGAGCGTCATCTCCTTCCTGGAAAACTGCCGGGTATAGAAGACCCGCCCACCCTTCCCGGGGTCGAGCACGCAGATCACGGTCACGAATTCCATGCGTCGCATGGACTTCTGCGCATCGGTTCCGATGTGCACAACCCGGCCCCGGTCCATCAGTTGCTCGACCGTCGACATCACGTCGAGCAGCTCGACCCCGCCCAATGTCCACCAGCGACCGCTCCCCTGCTCGGATCTCGGCCGCCGAAGTGGGCTCACAGACCTTGCTCCCCGGTGGGTGTGACCGCGAGAGGCTTGCCTCCCCGGACGTGGCGAATGCCGCGTGGCCCGCGCTTCTCTGGGACGCGGCCACCGGTCAGATCTCCCGGGACTGTGCTGCGAGCGGTGGCGGCTGGCATCAAACGTCTAGGCTCCCCTGCCTCGTGGTCTCCGGTTTCAAGCTTCGCGGGAATACTCCGCGGTGGCCACTCAGGCGAAGGTCATCGTCCCCTGATCAAAAACCACATCCCCCGCCTGATTGCGGGTCTGAAAAATGCACTCTGTGCCATCGACCCACATGGAAACACCCAGGGTGTCGCCGGGGTAGACGGGCTTGGAGAAACGACCGTCCATGGATTTGAACCGTGCCGGATCGCCGTCGCAAAGCGAATGAAGCAGGGCTCGCCCGGTAAATCCGTAGGTGCACAGGCCGTGGAGAATCGGCTTCGCAAAGCCGCCCATCTGCGCGAAGCTCGGATCCGAGTGGAGGGGGTTACGATCCCCCGACAGGCGATAGAGCAGGGCCTGGTCAACCGCGGTGTCGTAGTGGACCTCGTGGTCGGGCTTGCGCGTCGGAATTTCAAGGCTGGCCGACGGCCCGCGCTCACCGCCAAAATCGCCCTCGCCTCGAATAAAGGCGGACATGCGCGTTCGCAGGAGCGGTTCGCCGGTGGCGACCAGGGTGGATTCCGAGGTCATCTCCACCACGGCGCCCTTGCCCTTGTCCCAGATCGCCGAGACCTTGCCCACACTTTCAATTTCGCCTTCCACGGGAATCTCACCCAACAACTCGATGCCCTCTTCACCGTGGACCAGCATGGCGGGATTGAACTGACCGATCTTGTTGAATGGGGCCCCTCCGCCACCGATGATCACCGCAAAAGTGGGCAGAACCCGTTGAGGCGTATCCCGGGTGTTTTCGGTGGTGAAGGCCAGCTCGTCGGTGCCCGCACCCACGCCCACGGCGTAGAGAAGCGCGTCTTTCGAGTTCCATTTTGTGGTCACGGGACCACCGGTTTGTCCGACGGCAGAGGGATCGATAGGCATGAGGGCTTCCTTGTTCGCGGATCGGGGTGAAGGGGAATGGACGGGATTGAAAGGGAGTAACCGAGATTGGACCGGCCGAGACTTCGGCAGTCAGAAAACCAGCATACTACACTCGGCACGGCCAACCTCCGCCCCCGAGAGAGTCCTGGGGCGGAGAGGCCCGGGGTCCGAGCAGGATCCGCGCCGCCGGGCCAGACAGCCCACACACATTTCCGTCCCGGCCGGGCCGGAACCCCTGGAGGAAGTTCATGGATCTCGGCCTCGTCCTGACCGGTGGCAGCGCCCGGGGCAACGTCGATCTCGGCATCCGAGCCGAGGCGGCGGGCTTTGATGCCGTCTACGCCTGCGAGTTCTTCAACCAGCAGACCTTCCCCGTTCTGGGGGCCCTCGCTCAGGCCACCGAGCGGATCCGCCTGGGCACCGGGATCGCCAGCGCCTTCGTTCGCTCGCCCCTCACCCACGCGACCGCGGCCATGGACATCGACGAACTCTCGGGAGGGCGAATGATCCTGGGGCTCGGGAGCGGAACGGCGCGCATGAACGAGGAATGGTTTGGCATACCGTTCTCGAGGCCCGCGGCGCGCAGCCAGGAACTCCTGGTGCTGCTGCGCGAACTCTTTCACGCAGCGGGGGGTCTGGGCTTCAAATTCGAAGGTGAATTCTACAACCTGAAGATCCCGGTCTATACCCGGCCCGGCGCAGCCCGCCCGGAGATCCCCCTCTGGCTGGCCGCGGTCAATCGCGGGATGATGAGGGCCGCCGGCCGCGAGGCCACGGGCATGGTCGGGCACCCGATCGCCACCCGACGTTGGCATCGGGAGGTCACCCTCCCCAGTTTGCGCGAGGCCGAAGCCGAAGCGGGCCGCAGCGCCGGCGCCTGTCCCCTGGTCCCCTATGTGATGATCTCCCTGGCCGATGACCGAGACCAGGCCATTCGCGATGCCAAGGGTCAGATCGGTTTCTACTACACGGTTTCCGTATACCGAACCATCCTCGACTACCACGGCCTGCCCGAAGTCGCCGATGCCTGCCGCCGCGCTCTGGCCTCCTTCGACATTCGCGCCATGGCCGAGGCGATTCCCGATGCTCTGGTGGACGAGATCGCCATCGCCTGCACCCCGGACGAAGCCCGAGATCGACTCCATCAATGGGACGACCTGGCCGGTGAAGTGATGCTCTATGCGCCCCAGGTCGGCGTCGCCCCCGGGCGGGTACGAGACAATCTGGACACGGTGCTCGACGTCTTCAGGCGCTGAGACTTAGGGCCTGCTCGGCAAAGCGGCTCTGGGTTTCGGCGATCAAGTCCTCGTCCCCGGAGCCCGCTTCGGGCCAAATCAACACCCATTCGGGATCGAAATGAATCCGCCAGGCATCCAACCCCGCAAGCCAGTCCCTGGGCGCCGCCCCACCCCGGGCTGAAATCGGGTAGATCAACCCCCGGGCTCGCCCGGGGACCCGGGCCGCCGAGACGCCAGCCGGGGCAGTGCTCCCCGGCTCGAGCGTCAGCATCTCTCCCGTTCGCTCGGGGGCGGCGGCGGGGGGCGGTTCCTGGGCCGGGCCGAGCCAAAGGCCTGGATGCGGCTGCTGCTCGGGCACCGGCAGGCAACGCAGCTCGGGAAAGGCGTAGCGCTCCCCTTCGTGGGCGAAGGGCTCCCCCCGCCAGGCAAGCAAGACGATCTCCAGAAATTCCGGGGCCAACGGCCCCGTAGGCGCCCAATCGAGACGGCCCCCAGAAAGAATATCCAGCACGGCCAGATCCTCGGCGAGCCGGAGGGGGTGGAGATCACCGGGCAAGGGCGAGCGCAGCCCCACCCGGACCGAATGGGTGCTCTCGGCGATCTGCGCCGCGGCAAAGAGGCTTCGTCCCGCCGATGCTGGCAAACCCGGGCGAACGTCCACCCAAACCGCCGCGTAGCCCTGGACCTCGGCGTGGCTCAAGCGCTGCAGCCGAGCCTCATCCGGGGCCCCATCGGCCCCGTCAATCCCATCGATCACGCCGATCTTCATTCGGGTTCTCCGGCCAAGCGCTCGGGGCGCCGCGAAAGTACTATCGCGGAGCACACTCTACGATGGGAGCCCCGGCATGCCAATTCGCAACAGCCTCGCCATGGTCCACACCGCCCCCCGCCAGCTCGTCGCCCAGGACATTGCGATCCCGGAAATCGGGCACGATGACGCCCTACTCCGGATCGAGGCGTGCGGTATCTGCGGCAGCGACTACGAGCAATTCGAAGGCGTCCTGCGCAGCCCCATGCCCGCCATCCCCGGTCACGAACCCCTGGGCATCATCGAACACATCGGCGACGGGGCCGCGGCGCGTTGGGGCGTGGACGTGGGCGACCGAATTGCCGTGGAGACCATGCTGGCCTGTCACCACTGCGAGACTTGCCGGGCGGGTCGCTACCCCCTCTGCCCCAATCGGCGCATCTACTCCTATATCCCTCTAGCCGATGCCCCCGGCCTCTGGGGAGCGTACTCGGAATACATGTACCTCCACCCCAACAGCATCGTGCACAAGATCGACCCGAGCCTGCCCCCGGAACTCGCCGTGATGTTCAATCCCCTGGGCGCCGGTTTTCGCTGGGGGGTCGAGATGCCCGGAACCCAGCCCGGCGACACCGTCGTCATCATGGGCCCCGGCCAACGCGGGCTGTGCTGCGTGCTCGCCTGCCGGGAAGCGGGGGCGGCGAATATCATCGTCACAGGGTTGGCAGCCGACCACAAGAAACTCGAACTCGCCCGAACCTTCGGGGCCCATCACACCATCGACGTGCAAAACGAGAACGCCGTTGCGCGAGTCGCCGAACTCACCGGCGGACGCGGTGCCGATGTGGTGGTGGATGTTTCCTCCTACTCGACCGAACCCATCGTCCAGTCCCTGGACTTCGTCAGCTTCGGCGGCACCGTGATGCTCGCGGGCACCAAGGGCTTCAAGGCCGTCCCCAATTTTGTCTCCGACAAGCTGGTCATGAAGGAAATCACCCTGCGAGGCGCCATTGGCGTCACGTCTTCGGGGTACGCCAACGCCATCCGGCTGCTCGAGGCCCGCACGACGCCCATCGAGCAGATGCACACCCACCGGTTCGACCTACGCGACGCCGAACTCGCCATCCGCACCCTGGCCCGGGAGATCCCCGGTGAGGAGTCGATCCACTCCTGCTTGATCCCTGCCGCTTAACAGACCCGCTTAGCCGACCCGCTTAGCCGACCCGCCTAGCCGACCCGCCTTGCCGTCCCGATTTTGCCGCTTCGGGCCGGGCGCTGGGCCCGATCCCGCTCAGGCTTGCCCGACTACAAGCCGAAAAGCCAGGCTCTACCCCGCAAAGAAGTCGGCAGAAGGCAGTAGTCTCCCGGCTTGATGAGGGGGGGACAGAAATTGCTGGGGGACAGAAAGCCCGAAATGGATCGCTCCGAGACGCAGACGACGGAATCCGGGCGACGAGATCC
>DUCT01000106.1 GCA_012959665.1 Myxococcales bacterium
TGGCCTTGAGCACGACGACTGGGGGACCTATGGCTCCTACGGGCTGAGCGAGACCTTTACCTTGGCCAGTTCCTTGCCCGCGGACTCCCCGGCCGACCAGCGCAGCGGTACTCACGGGCGTGCGCTTCCGGGCATGACCCTACGCATCCTCGATATCGAAAGCGGTGAGCCCCATACGGGGGCGATGGAAAAGGGTGAAATCGCGGTCAAGGGCCTCACCCTGATGCGCGGCTACGCGAAGGTGAACCCGGAACTCTATTTTGATGACGAAGGGTTTTTCCGGACCCAGGATGGCGGCGCCCTGGACAGCGAGGGACTGCTTCACTGGAGCGGCCGGCTCTCCAACCTGATCAAGACCGGGGGCGCCAATGTCTCGCCCCTCGAGATCGAGGCGGCCCTGGCCCGCTGCCCGGAGATCGGGGTGGGCGCTGCGGTGGGCGTGCCGCATCCCGTGCTCGGCGAGATCATCGTGGTCTGCGCTGTTCCAGCGCCGGGCATTGAGGTTTCGGAGCCCGCGCTTCTGGCGACCTTGAGTGAAAAGCTCGCGGCCTACAAGCGCCCCAAGCGGATCCTTTTTTTCAGCGCCGAGGAACTCAGCTTTACCGCGAACCAAAAGCTTCAAGTCGAACCCCTGCGCGAATTGGCATTGGGGCGACTCCGGGCCGAGAACGCCGAAATCGCGGGCGTCCGCTACGGGGCTTGAGGGGACGGGGCCTGAGGGTTCGGGCCCGACCCTCAGGTTCGAAGCCTGTTTGGGTTAGCCGCGAATCCTACGCATGCCCAATATGCCCAGTAGGCCGGCCGTCACGCCAATGGCGATGGGTCCCAGAGCCGGCACGGCAGTAAAAGGGCTGACCGTGAAGCTGGAGTAGGTGATCTCTGACTCTGCAATTTCCACGGAGTTATCCATCCTCCTGCCTTCTCCGGCTACGCCGATCAGGCCACTTTGATCCGGGATGCTGGTAGGGAGATTGTTTCCAGAGAACCAATCGGTGGTGTGAGCCAAGATGAGTAGGAACTCGTCTCCTTCCAGCTCCACGGCGCTCGGGTTGTTGCACTCGCCAGTGAGCGGGTCGATGTCCGGGTCTTCTATGGGCATGCAAGCCACGACAATCGTGGAGCCCTGAATGGTCATGATATCAGCGATGCCCGAGAGGCCGAAGGGGTTGCCGGCTGCATCTAGGTCGAGGTTGTCCAACGTCTCGACGGTGACGACGTGACTGTCGAGGCTGCCAAAGGCTCCAGCGAAAACCGCCTTGTAGGGATCCGAGGAGGGAATGTGGGGGGTCAGGAATGTCCATCTGGTTCCCGACGGGCTGTCGATATTAATCGCATAAGCGTTTGCGCTGTCGAGGTCGATGATCACGCTGGCAGTAAAGGGGCTGCTGACATCGCCAGCCCAGGTTCCCGTGGCGCTGGTCACGGTGCCGGAAGCGTCGAGCTGCACCGGGTCGGCACTGGCATGCGCACCAAGCAACAACGCAGCGGCAGCGAGTGTGATCATGAGAGTTCTGAAAATCTTCATCGAACGTCTCCTGGGGTAGCGAGTGAATAGATCGAACATGAACGTTCTGAAAAATTACCCTTAAAGCGAAAAGGCTGATTCGGCTCGGTCGTGTGATGAGTGAAGTGCAAATGCCAGAACCCCTTACAGTGAGTGGCATCACAACGACTCAAGTGGCGCTAAAAGTAGCGCCAAGTTGACTTTTGGATGGGCCAGCGAAGGGGCGGAGGCCGCTTTTACAGGACAGACCAAACCCGGAGCCGGAACAGGTTTTTAGGCCGCGTCGTTTCTAGGGGAGTAGGACAGTCAAGCCCGCTCGTCGGTTTCGCGGTCCTGCACCGAGCGGACGAACTCGAGATCAGCGGCCAGGGTGTGCGATGCCCGCCAAAACTCGTAGCCCGCGCCGGCCAGCACCATGGAGACGATCAACAAGGCGTAGCCCAGGGAATCCGAACCAAAGCGCGGCTCCAGCAAATCGCTCAACCAACCCGTGACCGCCGGGCCCACCCCAAGCCCCACGATGTTGATGACGAAGAGCAGTACGGCCCCCGCGGTGGCCCGCATAGCGGGGGTCGACAAGCCCTGGGTAATGGCCAGGGCGGGCGCTTGGTACATGAGTCCGAAGGTGGCCGGCGGAACCATCATGGCCAGGGCCAAGCCAGTACTCGGGGTCAAGTACGCGACAAGCCAGAAAGGCAGGGACGCGATCATCGCCAGCGCGGGCAGAAGGGATCGGCCCCGGGGATCCCGCAGGGCCCAGCGGTCCGACAGCCAACCGCCCCCATACACCCCGATGCCGCCGCCAATTCCGATGATCAAGGCAAGCCAGGTGCCCACCTCTCCGCTCTCCATGCCGTGGGAGCGCTTCAGAAAAGAGGGGGCCCAGGTGACGAACGAGTAGCCGACGAAAGCGTAGAGAGCCGAGCCCAGGGCGGTGTGACGAAAACTGCGAGAGCGCCAGAGGAACGCGATCACCTCTCGGGCGGTCCGGCTTTTGGTTGGCGCGGTGAAACCGTCGGCCATGCCCCGGATGGGTTCGCGCAGGGTCAGGGCCACGATCACCGAGAGAATCAGCCCCGGAAGTCCCACCACCATGAAAGCCATGCGCCAGCCCAGGGTCTCATCGAGCCAGCCCCCGGCCATCAAGCCGACGAGGATTCCGAGGGGAACTCCCAGGGAGAAAATGCCCAGGGCCGCGCCGCGCTTCTCCGGGGGGAAGAGGTCGCTAATCACAGCGTGGGAGGGTGGGCTCCCGCCGGCCTCGCCCACGCCCACCCCGACCCGGCAGAGGAGCAGGACCGCAAAGCTTGAAGCGGCTCCGCAGAGCGCGGTCATCAAGCTCCAGAGCGTCAGGGCGATCACGATCACCCACTTGCGCGAGTAGACATCAGCGAGTCGTGCGATGGGGATGCCCAGGGTGGCGTAGAACAGGCCGAAGGCCGTTCCCGAAAGCAGGCCGAGTTGCATGTCGCTCAGGCCCAGATCGAGCTTGATGGATTCCAGCAGGATCGAGAGCACCTGACGATCCACGAAATTAACGATGTAGACGAGGGCCAGCAGACCCAGGACGTACCGTGTGTACACCGGGGAGAAAGTCGCTGCCGCGGAAGCACCGCGTGTCGAGTCACTTGAGTTCATTGGTTGGCTGCCCGTATCCCCCGATGCGCCCGGCCTCTAGACCGGAGGCTCGCCCATCGGAGGCTCACCCATCGGAGACTCGCCCATCGGAGCCTCACCCATCAATGTCACGCGATGAATCCGCCGCCGGGCTTCGCCAAAGTCGTTGTGCACCCTATGCTGGGTCGACCGGTTGTCCCAAAAGGCGACGTCACCTTTGCGCCATGGGTGCCGCACCACGAAACGCGGCTCCACGGCGTGGGCATAGAGGAACTCCAATAATTCCTGGCTCTCGGCTTCGGGCATGCCCAGAATCCGCTGGGTAAAGATGCCGTTCACGAACAAGCTCTTGAGCCCGGATTCGGGATGGACACGGACCACGGGGTGGGGGTTTCGGGTATCGGCATCCCACCAGGCCTGGTGCTCGGCGTGGAGGTCCGTGAGCCGGGTCTTGATCTCGCTGGGCAGCGCCGCATAGGCCGCGGTCTGACTGGCCCACTCGGTGTCGCCGCCGCGGTCGGGAACGACCTGCATGTGGAGGATGGAGCCCATGGGCGGGGCGGGGAGGGCGGTCATGTCCGTGTGCCACCACTCGGCGGTGGGGCCGCCATCGGCGGTGTCGATCACGAAGATCTCCGGGTGGCCCGATCCGCCCTCTCGCGTGGGATGAACTTCGGGCGTGCCGAACTCCCGGGCGAATGCGATGTGTTGCTCCTCGCTGAGGGCTTGCTCGGGAAAGATCAGCAGTCCGTACTTAACCAAGGCGCTTCGAATCTCTTGAACCGTTTTCCGGCCCAGGGGGGCCGAGAGGCTCAGGCCTCGAACTTCGGCTCCGATTTCCGGACTCAGGGGATGAAGGTCGAGCATTCAGTTCCTTTGGCCGGTCGACGGAAGGAGATCATCCTAGTCCACATGTTCGGGAGCGGAAATACGGGGTCGGCCCGCTAGGCCAGGGGCGAAAGGGCCATCAACCCGCCGTCCACCACAAGGGTGTGGCCGGTGATGAATGCCGCCGCATCGCTGGCGAGAAAAACCGCCGCGCCCTTGATGTCATCCGGCCCGCCCACCCGACCCTGGGGCACCCGGCTTCGGAAGGCTTCGAGGCGTTCGGGGTCGCTGCGCAGATGATCCATCATGGCCGTGTCAAAGGGGCCGGGGGCAATCGCGTTGA
>DUCT01000107.1 GCA_012959665.1 Myxococcales bacterium
TTCCGAGGAAGGACCACCCATTTGAGTAAGCGCTCTTCGCTTTTGCCTATTGGACTCGTCATGCTGTGCCTCACCGCGTCGATTGCGTGCACCGACTCAACCGGAAACTATTCGGGCGGCAGCCTGAAGGCTCAGGTTCCCGCGACAGCCAACCCAAACCAAGGCTTGACCGAATATTCCCAGATCCAGGGATCGGGTGATAGCTGCGCGAGTTGCCACGGGGCACAGGGGCTTGGGGTCCCCAACCGCGGAAACTCCCTCGTAGGGTGCGAGTCCTGCAAAGGCGGCTTCGATACCCTGCAGGACAAGATTCACTTCAGCATGCCCGAGCAGGACTGGCGGCTTTGTGACGACACCGGCGACTGTGCGGAAAACACCGCCGCCTACATTTTCTGCAGCTTCAATCCGGAACTCGCCGAGGGGTGCCCTGCACCGGCCGAGGCCGTGATTCCCGACCCGCCGAGCCCCTTGACCAAGATGGACATGCTGGCCATGGGAAAGGCGAGCTACGAGACACCCCCCCCTCCCAATTTCTCCTGTATGAGTTGCCACGGAGAGAACGGCGCTGGATTGTACAACTTGATTTCCAGTGAAGGCGGCTGCGGCAGTTGCGACGGAACCTTCGATGTGTTGGCGGATTATATCGCGGCGTCAATGCCACCGATCACATTTGGTCTCGATCCGAACAGTTGCGACGACACGAACAGCAGCTGCGCGACCGACACGGCTGCCTACATTTTCTGCTGCTTCAATCCCGGGTTGGCCGATGGGTGCCCCGTTCTGCCCGAGGGCTTCTGCCCGGCGCCACCCCCGAGCCCATAGCCATCGCCCTATCAAAAAAAACGAGTGAATCAAAAGAGCGAGTGAACCGGACCCCGCCGGAGAAGCCGTCAAGACAGTCATCGACAGAGTCATCGCGACCGAAGCGTCAAAGAAATGAAGAGTTGAAAAAAATAGAGAGTCGAATAAATCACTGCCAAAATTCAAATCGATAAATTTTGATTCAAGGAGGAACCATTCGATGAAGAAACTAAACGAACTAGCCCGAGGGATTGTTCTACTGAGCCTGTTGGCCTTCGTGGGTGTCGTCGGCTGCTCGGACTCGGAAACAGTAGAAACAGGCCCCACGCTCGTTACGCTTACAATAGGGGTAGAAACGCCCACCGTGGACTTGGACGCGGGAATGGACAGCTACATGCCATGCCAGGGTTGCCATGGTGCCATGGGACAAGGCAATACAGCGCCGGCCCTCAACGCTTTTACCCCCACCTCGCAGATCTCCATCGGTGGTGTGCCCGATACGCTTACCTTTTCCCGCCTGCAGGATAAAATTGAGCTGGAGATGCCTCCGGGTAGTGAAACCTCGTGCGAGGGTACGTGCGCAATCAACGTCGCCGGATACATTTATTGCGAATGGAACTCGGCCCTCGTCACTTCGGGATGCCCCGCCGCCCCCTGAGCGCCGGGAATCCGAACGCCAAGAAAAATTCAAAGGGCCGGATTGCTCTTAGTTGGTCGCTGGCCTTCGTGGCCGGCATCGGTGTGGGACGGTGGATGGGGGGGGGCGAACCCTCTCCGCCCAGCGTCCGCGCCACGGGCTTGAGCGGGCCTCCCATTGCCCAGGAGTCGCCCAATCCCGGCGGCTCTGAAAGCCCAAACACTCTCCGCCCAAACACTCTCCGAGTGCCGGCGCCGAGCGGCGCTCCCCAGGCCGCCCCGGCGGTTCCGGACCGCCCCGGGTTTGCGGGCGATCCGGCCGCAGCCCTGGGCGCGGTGATCGACAGCCTGCGCGACGACGAGATCATCGCGGCGCTTTCCACCGCGACCCACATGGACCCGGAAGAATTACGCGACGTGCGCGACCTGCGTGCCCTGGCCCAGCGCATGTCCGAGGTCGCCCTGGAAGGCCTGGTCGGCGGCGCCGAAACTCCCGCGAGCGATCTGGACACCGTCTATTTCTCGGAAGAGGCCCTCTCCGGCGATCCCCCCAGCGGAGATCGGGCCCCGGCCAAGCCCCGGACGTTCAGCGGCAAGGAGCCGATCCTGGCCACTTTTTCCACCGCGGAATACCCGGACGAGCGGGTCTTCATGAAGTGGACCCGGCTCGACGACCCCGAACTCGTGCTCTTTCGCCCCTACCCCGTCACCCCGGGCGCCCGCTCCAGCGAGGTGTGGCTCCGCCCCGAATCCAACCTGCGCCCCGGGCGCTACAAGGTGACTTTCTACAGCGGCGACGAGACCATGCGCCCGTTGGCCAGCGGCCTCTACTCCGTGCCCTCTCCCGACAAAATCGGGAATTGAAGCCACGGACTGCGGTCACGGACCCAAGTTGTCCGCCCGCCTCTTCGGTCCTTGACCCAAGCGCGCGCGTGCTCGAAAATCTCGGAACTCGGCTGGAGACCCGGAGGACAACGCCATGGCCACACGAAAAGGTTTGCACCGCTCGGACGACCGCATCCTGGCGGGGGTGTGCGGCGGCATCGCGGATTGGCTCGACTGGTCGCCCACCCAGGTCCGAATCCTCTACGTGCTGGTCTCGATCCTGAGCGCGGCCTTCCCGGGCATCCTCGTCTACCTACTGCTCTGGTGCCTGATGCCGACTTCTTTGCCGAAGGCTTCCCCTGAGAATTGGACGCCCCGCTCCCCGAGTTGAAACCCGCGGTTCACCTGGGACCGTAGGCCCCGCCATCGGTGCGTGGGTCGCTTCCGCCGGCGTGAAGGCCCGTGGCCGGATCGACGACGATGGCTTCGGCCGCCGACCAATGCCGGGATTGCACGTCCACGGTGTGGCCCAGGGCGCGCAGAGCGTCGGTCACGTCCCGGGGCGTCTCGGGCTCCACGCGCAAGGTGTCCGGGATCCACTGGTGGTGATAGCGCGGCGCCGAAACCGCGGCTTGCACGTCCATCCCCCAGTCCACCACGTTCAGGATGGTCAGCAGAACCGTGCTGATGATACGCGGACCGCCCGGGCTGCCCGTGACCATGAAGGGCTGGCCGTCCTTCACAAGCAGGGTCGGGGTCATGCTCGAGAGCGGGCGCTTGCCCGGCGCGATGGAGTTGGCGCCCCGGGTATCCACCAACCCGTAGGCGTTGGGCGTATCCGGGGCCACCGAGAAATCGTCCATTTCGTTATTGAGAATGATCCCGGTCCCGGGCACCGTGATCCCCGAGCCATACGAAGTGTTGATCGTCATGGTGATCCCCACCGCCCCGCCCTTGCCGTCGGTGACCGACAGGTGCGCGGTGCCCGCATCGTCGGCGGGCAGGCCCGGGGCCGCCACCGGGGTCGCCCGGGTGAAATCGATGCGCGCGCGCTGGGCCTCGGCGTACTCCGAAGATATCAGGCGCGCCACGGGCACATCGACGAAATCCGCGTCTCCCATGTAGGCGGCGCGATCCGCAAAGGCGAGCTTCATGGTTTCCGCAACTCGGTGAAGGCTCGCCGAAGAGCCCGGCCCCGTGGCCGCCAGATCAAACCCTTCAAGAATATTCAGGCATTGAAGCAACACCGCGCCCCCGGATGAAGGCGGCGGAAACGAGTACACGGTGTAACCCCGGTAGCTTCCCTGGACGGGGGCGCGCCACTTGGGTGCATAGCCCGCCAGATCCGCCTGGGTGAGGATGCCGCCCCGCCGGCGCACCTCGGCGACGATCTGCTTCCCGATGCGCCCGCCCTGAACGACGCCCGGACCCTCCTTCGCGATAGCGCGCAGGGTGCCTGCGAGATCGGGCTGCGCCAGCCGTTCGCCCACATCCGCCCGGCCGTCACCCGCCGCCGGAGCGAACTGGATGCGCGCGGTCTCGGGAAAGCGGCTTGGATCGAAACGATCCTTCAATGCGTTGATGCGTCGGGCCTGAAAACTCGCCAGGGGAAAACCTTCGGCCAGGCGGATCGCCGGCTCCAGAACCCGGGCCAAGGGCAACGTGCCAAAACGCTCGAGCATCAGCGCCATGCCCGGCGTGAAACTCGGAATCCCCACGGCCAGGGGGCCGAGGAGCGAGGGCCGCTCGGGCAGCCCGGCGGCGAGATACATGTCCCGGGTGGCCGCAGCCGGCGCCGTCTCCCGGGCGTCCAGCGCGAAGACTTCGCCATCCGGAGTGCGGATGAGCGCGAAGGCCCCGCCGCCGAGCCCGGCGGAAAAGGGCTGGGTGACCGCCACCGCAAAGGCCGTGGCCACGGCGGCGTCCACCGCGTTGCCCCCGGCGGCCAGAATAGAGGCCCCGGCCTGGGCGGCCAGGGAAGAGGAACTCACCACCATGCCCCCCTCGGCCACCACCGGGGCGCGAGCCGCCCCATGGGCGCCGGAGGCCGAGAGAAAAACAACACACAGCGCCGCCGCCCCGCGCTTCAGCCCCCCGAGCAGGCCCCCGGGACAAGGACGCACATGGACGCTGAGAGTGCGGAAAACGCTCAACTTCCTGGACCTCCGGGCCGATTGAAAGAGTATGGCGCGTACCGATCCAACCCTATCACACGGGTCATCGAAGGCCCCTTCACCTGACCTCATCCGCGCGACGGTGCGGCCGGCGGCACGGGCACGGAAACACGGAGCCACTGTGGCGCTTGGAGTCCTGTTGACTCTCATCATTGCCTCCTGCGGCAATCAAGAGACCGATCAACAGGCTCCGGCGACCACGATCTTTGCCTGGCCGACCGGACCGCATCCGCGCGCGGTATTTCACGTGGCAGACCGGGGAACCATCCTCTTGGAACTCTACCCCGAACTGGCTCCCCGAACCGTGGCGAGTTTCATCGAACTCGCCCGCAACGGCTTCTACAACGGCACCACCTTTCACCGCACGATGCCCGGTTTCATGATCCAGGGCGGTGACCCGAACTCCCGGGACGACAACCCTGGCAACGACGGCGACGGCGGCCCGGGCTTCACCCTGATCGACGAGTTCAGCCCCGCCCCCCACACCCGCGGCACCCTCTCCATGGCCAATACGGGTCACCCGGACTCGGCGGGCTCGCAATTCTTTATCGTGAGTGGCGATGCCCAACACCTGGACGGTCGCCATACGGTATTTGGTCGCGTGGCCGCCGGGATCGAAGTGGCCGACGCCATCGCGGCGGCAGAGACCGACCGCCACGGCCGCTGGGGCAAGCCCAACCGCCCGCTGGAAGACATCGTGATCGAGCGAATCGAGATTCTCGCCCCGTCCACCCCGCCCGCCACGCCCACCCGGTCGGCGCCCGCGGAGACCGACACTCCAACATCGAAGTCGCGCCTGGGCCCCGAACCGCCCCGGATTTTCCCCGCCTTCGCCCTGCTCTGAATCAGTGGGAAATCCCGGGTGGGCGGCTATGCTCCCGGACGCAAAGCGGTGGCCTGGTAGCTCAGTTGGTAGAGCACGCGACTGAAAATCGCGGTGTCGACAGTTCAATTCTGTCCCGGGCCACCAGCTTATGTCGCCGGATGGCTTCGTGAACTTCTGTTGCGCGGATCGTTGAAGCCTGGACCCGAAGCCGGCTTGAAACCTATTTGACACCTACTCGTTTCGCTCGGCCCCGTTTGGGCGCTGTGGGCGGAGCCGCTTTGGTTGCCTAGGCACGCCCCCTCCGCCCAGAAACAAGGGACTTTCAGAAGTCGCTAAGGGAGGCGTTGCGGGAGTGACCTGCCCTCCCCCGCCGCGGGTCCTTCCTGGCCCCAGCCCCGAGATGGTGACGCGGCGCTCACAGTTTGAACAGTTGCCGGCTGGAATTTCGCCCTTGCTTACACATACATGTGTATCCCTGATCGAGACTCCAACTGCCACACCCCCTCACCGCCAGGCCCGTCACGGGGAGCCCGCGGCGGCGGCCCCTACGGATTTAACATAACGCCCAGGCTCGGACGTTGTGCCAGAAGCCAGCTTGAATGTCCTATCCCCTCGATCTCGGCAGGATGGCCACCGCCTCCGTTTCGCAAAGGAGCTCGGGCCGGCAGATCTGCACCGCGACCAACGCGTTGGGAAAGCCCTGGAAGCCCGCTTCATGGAGCTTCTCCCGCAAGCGCCCTGCGTCGGCAGGGCGCTTCAGGTATGTGACCGCAGAGACCACGTCTCCGAAGGTGGCCCCTTGCCCCTCCAGCAGCGCAGCGATGTTCGCGAGCATCCGGTCCGCCTGGGCCTCAAAGTCCCCCGGATGGGCTGTCATTCCGGCCTCGTCAATGCTCGCGGTCCCGGAGACGTGAAGCACGACCTTGTTGGCCTCCACCATCTTCATTCCCCGGACGAAGTCAGCGCCGTACTGCATTGCTTCGTTGAGCGTGGGCGAGGTCATCACGGTTCGGACATGTGGGTTCTCGGCCTTCACGGCGTACAGGCCGAGGCAGAGATCGTGGTCCTGAGGAGCCGGCCCACCCCCGATACCGGTGCTGGCCGGAGCGGGATCGATCCCCCGCATCTCGAAGAAGTCGCGCCGCGCCCGGTTCAGATCCCCATAGTCGCGGTCCATCTCGCGGAGATGAATCCAGGTGCGCACAACATCGCTGAACTCCATCCCGGCCTGCTGCAGCAGGTCTTCGGCGACATTGAACATTCCCTGCGCCTGCTCGTAAGCGTCATTGCCCTGCCCGCAGATACCGCTGGCGTAGAGTCGGGCCTCGTCACCAAGGTGGACGCGCAGGCCGTGCAATCGGGCGCACTCGGCACAGCCACATGCCGGCGTGGCCTCGAAGTTGTCGACCCGCAACGGTGGCGTGTTTGGCAGGACCGCCTGCACTGCGACTTCCAAACAGGCTCGCTCGTTCAATGGGGACTGCTCGATCTCAGCCACGGCGGGTCGATGAGAGGCCCCTGCGCATGTCTCGAGAACCCGATGGCGCGCCAAGCGCACCGGCTCGAGATTCGTGCGTAGACTCCGGAGAAAGACCGTCTCGGAGACGACCGACTCGAAACTCCCTCCTTCAGCATCGAGGACGCCGACAATGGCGCGATAGATCGCCTCGGCCTGTGGGCCCACGTCCGCGATTTCGGCGAGAGGCTGGCAGAGAAAAAAGAGCTCTCTGGCCTCGCAGCCTTCTACCCGGCGGAGAACGACCCTGCAGCCATGCATCTGAATGGTCTCGGCAATTGGATGGGCAGACACTTCGATCCTCTAATCGGCCACCCGGCTCTCGGTTCCCGCGCGACTCATCCACGCAAAAGCCAAGGCGCCCAATGACGTGCCAAGCTGAACCGATAGCGCACCGACCTCGCCGTGGCCGCTCAGCCCAGGGGCTGAGTCGGGGATTCGAAACTCGGTGGCGCTGGGCAGTGGCGCTGGGCGGCTAGCATCCGTCGCTGGGCAGCACCCCTTCTGAGGAGAAGAACGTCAACGTGCTCGGGCGGTTCCGCTCGAAGCAGTTGCCAGTCCCCGGCTCAAAGGGAGGAGTCTGGAGATAGAGGATGTCTACGCCGGGCAGTGGAAGAAACGGAGGCGGGCTCTGGCCGTTACCCGTCAACCAATTCCTGTAGACCAGATTGTTGTTCGCGGAGGGGTCCGCCTGGGGCGGATCGTTTACGCAGTCGCGACTCGGATCGCCCAAGCTGGTTGCCGTACACCAACCCAGGACTCCGATCCCGGCGAAGTCGTTGTTCGCGATGAAGTTCTTCGCGATCACGTTGTCGCTGACGCCCAGGAGTAGGACCCCAACGCCGGGCGGCAAACCGGCCTGAAAGCTGGTGGGAGGCGCCGGATTCGGAAGGTTATTGTTGAAAATGAAGTTTCTCTTGATCACCCAGTCGGCCATGACGGCCAACTGCGGGTTTCCGGCCGCGTTCGGGTGGAACAGGCCGACACCGACGGTGTTGTCGTGGATGGAGTTCCATTCCACCTGAACATCGTTCGAAACTGTGATCTCGAAGCCGATCGGGCTCCCATAGAGTTCGTTTCCGATCACGCGAACATTCTCGGAGCCGGCCACCCACATCGCTGTATCCAGCGAGCCGTAGGAGACGTTGTTCCTGACCAGACCGTTTGCGGAAAGAGTCGGATAGATTCCGTTGTTGAGGTTGTTGACGGATTCGTTTCGAACGAACTTGAAACCGTCCACCCAGCGGGTCTGGATCCCGTTCTGCGGAAAGCCCTCCACGGTGAAACCGCGAACGTAAAAGTCCTGAAGATCTTCGCTTGCGCAGTTGGAATCGGTGTAACCGCAACCCGGAGGAGCGGCAAAGATGCCCGTCTGCTGGTCGCCGTTGACGAGGAGGCGGACCTTGCCGGCTTCGCCCTTGCCGCGTCTTACCTTGCCAATCAACCGGATGTTCGCGGTGGTGATGTGAAGGCCGTACAGGCTGGTGGGGTCTTCCTGATACGTCCCCGGAGAGACGAGGATCGTGTCACCAGGCGAGGCGCTGTCCACGGCCGCCTGGATGGACTCGCCCTCATGGACACGATGGACGGCCGCATCGGCGGCTGTCCCAGCCGCCAGAAGGGAAATTCCGAGCAACGTAGAGATTCGACGCAGCTTCATCGGGCTAATTCTCCAGACTAGATACTTGATCCAGAACGAACTCAGCAGACTCGCAGCGAAGTCGCAACTTCCCCGCAGCTTCCTTTATCGCTCAGATCGCGCCCGCTTGTCAATGATAAACGTGGGCGGGGAATGGCTCAGATTCGCGCTCGGCGATCGTCGGGCTTTCTACCCTGGTGGGCCTCAATTGGCATTGAATCGTGCGATCACTGACAATCACCAGAAACCCACACCGGGAGGGCCGCACGGCGGTCGCCCCGCTGTCCTTGATTCCAGGAACAGGCTGAAAACGCGATGAATTGGCAAGATCCAGCTCAAATCGGCGTAGGTACTCGGGCCTGGGCGGCCGCCAAGCAGGCTTGGCTCGTGCTCGCCGCCACGGTGACTCTCGGCGCTACGGCGCTGCACTGCGGCCCCGCGGCTCCCCCCGGGTTTCCGAGCGGGCCATCCGGGCGCCTTGAAATCAGCTATCCCCACAACGAGACGCTCTTCCCGCCCGAGATCGTCGCCCCCACCTTCATCTGGCAGGACGAGACGGAGGGGGTTGCGCGGTGGTTGGTCATACTTCGCTTCGACCCAACAGGCGAGGTGCTTCGGTTCCAGGTGGCGGAACCGCACTGGCGCCCATCGGAAGAGGATTGGGCCGAAATCAAGCGGCGAAGCGAGGCGCACGACGTAGAGGTTGCGGTCGTGGGTATCGATCAGGGCGCGAAGACTGCGTCCTCAGCGAGCGTCCGCATCCGTACGTCCACTGACCCCGTCGGGGACTCGATCTTCTATCGCGAAGTACCGCTCCCGTTCATCGAGGCCGTCCAAGACCCTTCGCGCATCCGCTGGCGATTCGGGGGGATCGACTCCGAGACCGCGCCGCCCATTGTCCTCGAGAATCTTCCGGTCTGTGGAAACTGCCACTCCTTCTCCGGAAACGGCGGTGTCCTCGGCCTCGATGTGGACTACGGCAACGACAAGGGAGGCTACGCGATCCTTCCCGTCTCTCAGCAGATGGTGATGAACGACGAGAAGATCATCTCTTGGAGCGACTACAAGAAAGAAGACGGCAAGGCGACCTTCGGGCTCCTCTCACAGGTCTCGCCCAGTGGTCGCTACGTGATCAGCACGGTCAAGGACCGAGCAGTGTTCGTGGCGACCCCCGAAATCGCGTTTTCCCAGCTCTTCTTCCCGATCAAGGGAATCCTCGTCGTCTACGACACCGAAACAGGTACCTACCGGCCATTGCCCGGCGCCGATGACCCCGAGTACGTGCAGAGCAACCCGACTTGGAGCCCCGACGGAAGCTCAATTGTCTTCGCCCGGTCGAAGGTCTACCGGGGGAGCTCGATCGAGGACGCCGAAACCATTCTCTTGGATGAAACGGACGTTCCCGAATTCGTCGAAGGTAAGGAGCCGTTCAAATTCGATCTGTACCAAGTTCCGTTCAACGATGGCCGAGGGGGGAAAGCCGAACCGGTTAAGGGCGCCTCACACAATGGAATGAGCAATTTCTTCGCGAAGTTCTCCCCGGACGGGAAGTGGATCGTGTTCACCAAGGCCGAGAACTACATGTTGCTGATGCCGGATAGCGAGCTCTATATCATCCCGGCCGAAGGGGGCGAAGCTCGGCGCCTGCGAGCGAACACGCCCCTCATGAACTCGTGGCACAGCTGGTCGTCCAACAGCCGATGGCTGGTCTTCTCCTCCAAGGCCAATACCCCCTACACCCAGCTCTTCCTGACCCACATCGATGCGGACGGCCGATCCACGCCTCCGGTGCTGCTCGAGCGCTTCACCGGATCTGATCGTGCCGCCAACATCCCGGAATTCGTCCCTCTGCCCGCCGACGCGATCGCGAAGATCAAGGAGCAGTTCCTTGACGCCTACTCGTTTCTTCGGGCGGGCATGGCCAATGAACGGACTGGCAACTACTTGGGAGCCGTCCGGGACTACCAGCGGGGTCTCGTCCTCCACCCCGATGACGTAGAGCTCTTGAATTCCCTCGGCTTCGCGTTATTCCAGCAGGGTAAGAGCCAGGAAGCGGTTGTCGCGTTGGAGAAGGCGGTCACCATAGATCCGAAGCACTGGAAAGCCCATAACAACATGGCCCTCGCATCGATCGACATTGGCGAGCTCGAGCTGGCCGAAGCTCATTACCGAGAGTCGCTCGCAATTGAGCCGCAGCCGGCAATCTATAGCGACCTCGGATTCGTACTCCAGCGCCAGGGGTTGACCGAAGAAGCGAGCGAGATGTTCCGCAAATCTCTGGAGCTCGACCCCCAATCCGCGTCCGGGCACTACAACGTGGCCGGGTCCCTGGCGCGGGACGGTGAGTACGAAGCCGCCGAGGCCCACTTCCGCGCCGCCCTCAAGGAAAATCCAGATGCGCAGGCGTACACCGGACTCGGGTACGTCCTAGGGCAACAAGGTCGGGTCGACGAAGCCATCACCTCTTTGCGCGAGGCGATCGAGGCAGACCCGGAGCACCCGGCTGCTTACGACCAACTCGGGACGATCCTGGCCGAGCAGGGAAAGTTTGAGGAAGCGGCCTCCGACTATCGTCACCTGCTCCGGATCCAGCCCAGCCCTGCCGCCCACCGAAAGCTGGCCCAGGTCCTGATGCGCCTCGGGCGCATCGAAGAGGCGAAAAAAGAGATGGCGAAGGCGTTGGATCCGACTGCGGAATAAGCGAGTAAAGGGGATAGGCCATCATAATATTGCCACCGATTGTGTCCTATCCCCAAAGCAGCGGCTGAGCCAGCGCCTCGCTCAGTTCGCTTCGTTTGCGTTTGGCATGATGAGCCAGAGCACGACGTAGATCAGCAGGAAGAGTCCCCCCGAGAAGACCGTCCCCAGCACGAAGGCCAGGCGGAGCAGGGTCACGGAGACCTCGAACTGATGGGCGAGGCCAGCACAGACGCCGGCGAGGGATCGCCCCCGGGCCGGCCGATTCCATTGCTCGCTCAGGCCGCGCAGGCGCGCTGTCGGGTCGAGCATGCTCCCGCAGTAGCGGCATTTGATGGCTTCCACCCGAATGCTCTCCGCGCACCACGGGCATTTCTTCGAGTCCGGTGTCAATTCTCCACTCATGAAGCCTCCGCTTGAATTCGGCGAGAGTACGCCACGGCGAACGGCAGAGAGGCGTACAGGAAGCCCAGGGAAAGCCCCACCGAGGCCACGTAGACCGCGGAAATTCCCGCCAGGAGCGGGAGGGGAAGCCAGGCCTCCAGGGTCAGAAAAAGTGTCTGCAGCCAAAACCAGCCCTGGGCGAGGGCCAGGGGGAGCGCCAGGGCGGCGAAGGCCAGGGCCAGCATCACGTCGCGTCTGAAGAGTCGGGGCAGTTGGGCGGCCTCGAGGGCAACGCGCGCCTGGGCCTCGACCCGAAGCCGGAGCGCATCCGCCAGGGGTACGGTTTCCCCACCCGCGAGAAGCGTTTCGAGATCCCGAGCCAGCCCGCGGTGCGCCGTGCATTCCGGGCAGTCGGCCAGGTGCTCGCGTGCTTCGGATGACAGGTTTTCGGCATCCACCTGTAGGTGCTTCTGCAGCGCTCGACAATTCATTGAACCACTCCGTATCCATCCCGCAGGTTCTTCAACGCGGTGTGAAGGCGGCTTTTGACCGTGCCCCGGGCGATACCCAGGGAGGCCGCCATCTCGGCTTCGTTCATCCCGGCGAAATAGCGCAGGAGCACCACCTCGCGCATACGATCGGGGAGACCGTCGACGCGCGTGCGCAGTTCGTGCCGCTCGCCGGGGCCTGCTTCGCCAGGGGATGCCAGGAGCGCTTCGGTGCGCACCCCGAGCAATCCGGACTCCCGAGTTCGGTTCCTGCGGAGCCAGTCACGGGCGAGGTTCGTGGCGATTCCATAGAGCCAAGTGCGAAACCGGCGCGCGGCATCGAAGCGCCGGGCGAAGCGCGCCACACGAACCCACGTCTCCTGGAGCAGATCGTCGGCATCGGCAGACGACCGCGTGTACCGCAGCAGGTAGCCGTGCACCTTCGCCGAATGCCGCTCCAGGAGGCTCGCCAGGGCCTCGCCATCACCAACCGCCACCCGGTTCATCAGTTCCTCGTCGGATTCCATCCGCCGTCTGGTTCCCCCGGACTGGCTTCGGTGCCGCTCTGTGCAGAGGCAGTGAAGACCGACCTCGAACGATCACCCGCCAGCATCATGCGAAGCGCCTCGAGCACCCGGTCGAGCGCGGACCGCCCGCCGGCCCGCTCGGGGAGCACGCACCAGAGAATGCCATAGACGAGAAGCCCCGAGCCGTGCATCAGGGTGAGAAAGATGAACGCGGTGCGGACCACCGTCACCGAGACCCGCAGTTGCTGGGCCAGAGCGGCGCAGACCCCCGCCAGGCGTCGGCCGGGAACGCCGCGATGCCATCCCTGGGGATCGCGCAGGCCGCCAGCCAACCGGCTCCCGCAATAGCGGCAGCGAACCGCCTGCTCGGCGATTTCCTCGGCACACCACGGGCAATTCATTCGTTCCATACCGGATCCTCCCCCTTTTTGAGTGACGCGCCCGCCTCGCGGGTCCGGCACCGGGTTCAACACGCTGTATACGCAGCGAAGGAGGAAACGGTTCATTCTTTTTTGGCGACGGCCCAGATTCTCGGCGCTCCCCCAGGGCGTCTTCGGGGCGCTGCTCGCCATGGGCCTTAGCGAGGTGGAGACAGACAGTCACGGCGCAATCGCGATCGGCGGCACTCTCCGGGCGCAGTTTCCCAGAGACTCGCTGGAGATCGTGCGCTCGCTGGTTCTCGCTAGCGGAGCTTTCTCTCAGGCCAGATTCGACCGCATGCTCGCGGCGTTCGACGATCCGACCTTCGCCTACATTGACAATGCCTGGATCGCCACACGCGGCCGAGTCCGATTGTGAATCGCCGCCCGTCACGGGGCTCCCCGTGACGGGCCTGGCGGTGAGGGGGTGACCCGGTTGGTGTCTCGAGCAGGTATACATATATCTGTGTAAGGAAGAGCGAGATTCCAGCCCGATAACTGCTCAAACAGAGAGCGCCTGGTCACCATCTCGGGGCTGGGGGCCGGGAAGGACCCGCGGCGGGACAGAGCACTCTGGCAACGGCTCCGCAACGGGCTCCGAAAGCCGCTTGTTTCTGGATGTCTCTGGGTGTTCCACTCCCAGCCAAAAGCTCTTTTTCTCCGAGCAGTTGATACATGGATAGACGTCTAGAGACAGAACGAACTACAGCTTCCCAAGCTGAGGGGCGCCGGTTCGCGGCGACGCAGTCGCGAGCGCTTGGCGCAGGCTTCACTGCCTTTTTCGTGACCACATTGGGCTCAAATTGCCTTCTTGGGGCCGGCTGGTTGACGCATCGGAATATCAACGCCGGTCCCTGGCGAGTCAAAGCGAAACCCCGGTCCCAGCCTTTTTGCCGTAAACCAGGAGACCGCGAGAAGTGCTGTGAACAAGCCAGCCTCGACCCAGAGAATCAGATCCGAACCTGTTGGATCCCCAAGCAAATACGCAAAACCACGCTCGACTGAGAGAAACGGGAAGTAGAAAGGGAGAGCCCCCTCTTTGATCGATGAGCTCATGGTCGTGATGATCCATAGAGCTGGATCCGCCGTTAGGAAGACCGTCAGGCCGACGCCAAAGGCCACAGTGACGAGCACAAGCGCACGGCCTATCCGGCCCCGCCAGGCAGCTGCGGCACCGACCGCCGCAGCCAGAATGACCCAGGGAATAACCGGTAGAATCATCCTCGCCGGCCCGCTAGCCCCACCGTGCCACGCTATGTAGGGACAATAGAAAAAATAGAAGGGGAAGAATGGGGCCAGCGCAAGCCACGCGGACTGGCGCTTTCCGCTCTGGATCAGAAGGGCGGCGCCCAACGGCGCGAAAAGCAAAACCATGCTGTAGGGGAAAATTCCCCCTGTCGCCCAAAATAAACCGATCGCTCCCTTGAGCGGGTTGGAAGAGAAGGCCGCCCAGGCATGTTCCGTCTGGCCCTCTAGCGCATACTGATTAAACTCACCGTAGATCCAAAAATGCCAGGCGAATGCGACGGCGGCTGCGAAGGCCGCCCACATGGACACCACAACAACTCTCCTGAACTGCGACGCCCAGCGAGCAACGGTGAACACAAGTAGGATGCTCGCCCCCAGCACGAGAAACTTGAGGTTGAGTAAGCCCATTCCGCCAAGAGCCAAACCAGCTACGGCATCGGCTGTAGCACGCTTCGGCAAGGTCAACGCACGCTTGTCGAGAAAAATTATAAAAGCTCCGAGCGCAAGCGCGCCGGCCACGGGTTCGGGGTATGCCATTGCGGAAAACGCATAGAAGGGGGACATGAACATTCCAAATCCCCAAGCCAAACTGGCTATGTCCTCTCCGAAGCCAAGTCGCCGGGCGGCCACTGGAAGCAATCCCCCGATACATGCCGCCACGAGTGCCATGGTCAGCACCCCGCCCAACCGGCCGGCCATGGCCCATCCTGGCGCAAGCAGGATCGAGAAGCCGATCGGGTGGATCGAGATCAGTTTCTCTTCGGTCTGCCGCAAATGGATTTTCATGCCAGCGTCAATGGCCGCAGGCGCATAAGGGGTAATCCTGCGCAGGATCGACGCCTTGTAGTTGTTTGCCAAGTCGGCATCGCCATCGAGGGCGACACTTGAGGCTGCCAAGTAGTAGTAGAACTCGTCGCCAGTGGGGGCCGATCGTACGGCCTGTGCCAACGCCAGCGGTGCTAGAAGAAGCCAGGTCACAAGAATCAGGCTTCTTCCGGGCGGCTGCCGACCACCTCTCAACCACGCCCGCCAGACAGTAAATGCCGCTCCGAGCCACAATATCGCCCACGCGAGGCCGGTGTTAAACCACAAGCCGTCCCCAGGGGCGGCCAAAAACCGCCAACCGATCTCTGCTAAAACCAGACCAATCGGTGTAATCGGGCCAAATATAGCGTTGAATCCGGAACTCCAGTCCGGCACCAACCAGACCGCGAGTAGGGGAAGCATCGCAAGGAACGCTCCGGCCGTCATTCGGAACAGCCCGCCCCCGGTGATACGTGCCGCACCGACGAGGACCGCAACCATCGTCGCCCCAGCGATTCCACCGATTGCCCAAGAGAACTCTTCGGAACCTAGTCCAAGGCGGTGCGCTAAACTCTGCACAGCCGTGGCGATCAGTATTCCCAGAGCGACCGTCGCCGCCCCCGCACCGACCCCCGCCTCTCGATACTCAGCCGATTCCGATAACGAACTCATTTCCGTTGCATTGTTACCATAGGTCGGTGATTGGGACATCCGGTATCCGGGTTACCTTGCATAGATAGGATTTCCTTGGTCAGAGTGGCGACGCGGAAGCTACCGACCAAAGTCAGGTGCCCCAGATGAAACTTGCAATTGTCTACGACTATCTAGCGCAGAAGGGCGGCGCGGAACGTGTGGTGCTTGAGCTAAACCGGATCTTTCCGGATGCACCAATCTATACCGTTATTTACAATCAAAAATCGGCTCCGGAGGAGTTCCGCCAACTCGACGTTCGGACCTCGGGGCTTCAACGTCTACCGTTCTCCCGCACGAAGTTTGAAATGTACCTTCCCCTCTACGCATTTGCGGTCGAGCAATTCGACTTACGCGAGTACGATGTTGTCCTTAGCGTTGGCACCATGGTTGCCAAGGGTGTGGTGACTGGTTCCCGAACCTGCCACATTTCAATTTGCTTCACGCCAATGCGTTGGGCTTGGGACCTCTACCATGACTATATCGAGGAGTTGAAATCTGCCCCTTGGGTGCGGTGGCCCTTTAGGCTCCTCGCTCACTACTACCGAATGTGGGACGTGGCATCCGCGCCTCGCGTAAGTTTCTTCATAGCAGGATCGCAGGTAGCAGCCCGACGCATACGCAAACACTACGGGCGCGAGTCTCAAGTGATTCACCCGCCGGTTGATGTGGACAAATACCAACCGAACGGAAAACCTCCAGAAGATTTTTTCTTGGTCGTATCCCGACTGGTCTACGCGAAGCGCATCGACCTCGTCGTTCGTGCTTTTGCGAACACCGGACGGCGTCTCGTGGTCATAGGGCAAGGCGAGCGCTTGCGACACCTGAAAGCGATGGCCACACCGAATGTTCAATTCCTGGGCTTCCAGCCAGATGAAGTGGTGCGCGACTACTACGCCCGCTGTCGTGCGCTTATCTTCCCAGGAGAAGAGGACTTCGGCCTCACGCCGGTCGAGGCTAAGGCATCAGGCCGACCGACGATCGCTTATGCCGCCGGCGGTGCGCTCGAGACGGTTCAAGACGGACAGACAGGTTTATTTTTCCCTCACCAGACCCCCGACTCGCTCGCCCAAGCAATCGATCGGTTCGATACGATGGAGTTCGATGCCGACCTACTCCGACAGGACAGCAGGCGGTTTGCCTCCGAAATCTTCGAGAAGAAGATTCGTAAGTTTGTCAGGGAAAAGTATGTCGAATATATGCAAACCTACTTTGGGCCGGAGGAGTATTCAAAGTAAGGCCAAGGGCGCTCAGCGCTTCTCCGCGACGACCAGCATCTGATCCCCTAGACGCGTTTTATCCAGAACCACGTTCACTAGGTCGATCATCCTGAGAAGTGCTTCTGTGCTCGTCAGTCGTGCATACCAATTCAGATGGGAGGCACGGGCGGAACGCTCATTCTTGGGCTTGCTGAGAAATCTCACCCAGTCGTTAACGTAGATCGTATTACAAGACATTTGCGACACCTGAAATCCTTCCGGCTCGAGAAGGGCCCTCAGCGAGCGGTGGGAAAAGTAGGCAAGATGCTCGGGAGGCATGACCACAAATGCCTCCTTGCCGATGATTCGCATGGTGAGCCCGTAGCGGTTGGGACAGTCCGCTACGAACGTGCCTCGTGCACCGAGCATCCGTCGGACTTGGCGCAGGACAAGCCGCGGGGTAGGCGTGTGCTCAATGACGTTCCACATCGTCACGCCTGAAAAACGCTCCGGTTCGAGATTGCAGGATAGAAAGTCCGTCTCCAGTATCTCGGCGCCGGTCCGGGACCGGGCGTGCGCTGCAGCTGGGGGCGAGGGTTCAACCCCAACCAGCTCAGACCACCCACGTTCTCGAGCAAAGGCCAAAAATTGGCCACCCCCACAACCGACATCCAGAAGAGGGCCACGCCCAGCCGAGCGTTCGATCGATTCCAGCGCCCGCTCCCAAATTGGCTCGTAGTGTCGATAGTCGAAGTCTTCTCGCTCCCAGCACTGGCTGGAACGGGTGTCATCCGCACCGGCGACATAATAAGCGTCCAACTCCTCGGGCGAGGGCACGGGGAATAAGAAAAGCAAGTCGCATTCAGAACAGGAATAGTGGCGAAATCCGTCCTTGGCGAACGACCGACGCGCCTCTTTCGACCCGCATACCGGACATTGTGGTGGGGTGTTCACAGCACTTGTCTCGTGACTGGCAAGATTCATCCCAGTTGGACGCGTAGCAGAAAGCTCGACGAGAGCATAGCCCTCACCCAACAGGCCGCATCACACTACCCTAGCCAGAAATCGCGACCCTATTTCCTGGTGATCCTACGCTTCGAATCCCCAGTAAACAACGCAAGGTCCAGGGAACGAATTCCGCCTGCTACGAGACAGCCTTTAACCGCAGCTTGTGCGGCGCAGGGAGATGGGTTCTAGCGATTGCGGCGGTTGCAGATCGGCTCACCCGGATTCTGGTGGCTGCGCAAATTCGCGATGCGGATACATGCGTCGGTCAAGGGTCGTTTTCGCCCTCGGCCATTGCCGGCCGCTGGGCAGGTTGGCTAAGGCGTGCCTCGATAAATTGTCCTGCACACGGCTCGGTGGTCTTCTGAATGATCGTCAGGACAATGATGGGAAGAAAGAGAAAGAACGTGAGTGAACCGAGCCAAGGCCGGTCGCGCTCAAGCACGCCGGAGCTTTGCTGTGTCCTTCGGGGAGGCCCCCCGCTGACTAGATAAGTGAGCCCGCCGCTTGCGGCCGCGAGCAGGTCCCACCAGCCAGTCGTCCATCGCGTCGCGTATGGCAGGTTGGACTCTACCGTGAGGCCGTGAAGCGCCAGCCGCTCCTGCCACTCTTGAGGAGAAAGCAAAGAGACGATCTCGAGACGTTGATCGCAACTCCTGCAATAGCGGGTCGCGAGCTTCGATAGACCGATTCCAGCCAAGAACCGGGGAATGACAAGATTCTCGTAGAAGCACTCGCGGGGCACCGAGAACAGGAACCTGCCGCCGGGCTGAAGGACCCGCGCGACTTGCGCCAGAACAGCGTCGAGGTCATGGACGTGCTCGATCACACAGTTCGAAAAGACGACGGTAAAGGCGTCATCTTCGAAAGGCATTTTCTCGGCGGGGCAGAGATGAACCTTGTCGTATAGCCCACGCTTCTCCGCCAGCAGTGCGTCGTATGGGTCAAGTTCAATACCCGTCCAGGCGAGTTCGGGTGCTGTGGGCATGAGAACCGCAGAAAACGAGCCGTCGCCACATCCCAAGTCCAACCCCCGACCGGATCCCCCCAGAAGGTCGAGAGCATGCTCTGCTTCATAGATCCTCCACAGCGCCGTGGCCGGCATCGCTGGATGAGCCCGAAAAACGGCCCAAGCGATTCGGAGTCGGTGAAGCGTCCTTTCGAGAAAGGTTTTCATTGCACGTAACCAAGAGCTTTTAGCTTACGTTTGATCTTTTCGTCCATCTCAGTGGGCCCGCTATCTTGATCGAAGTCTCGCTCCCCGTAAGTTTGAACAAACTCTTGGGAGAGGTCCGACTGAACACCGGGAACGAAGGCCTCTTTCAATACCCGCCCCTCGAGGTCCTCGGCTAACGGTAGCCGCAGAAGAGCCAGTGTCGTGGGCGCTATGTCCAATAAGGTACTAGCGCGGAGCGATGCTCCGGGGTCGAAGCTGGGCCCCGCAAGCAAGATGATCGCACGGTTTGTATGGGTACCGCTTATGCGGTCCGACCGGTCGAGGATGGTTTCAACTGAAACCACATGCCCCCCTACCTGCATGCTCTCGGCTCCGTAAAAAGAGAACCGGGGACTGAGGGTTGCGCCACCCTCGGGCCGCAGCCTCACATCGAATGCTGGTCCTCCCCTTGGAAGAAACTGGACTTGCTGCAACTTGGCGATCGCAGGCTTAAAGTCAAAAGATGGATCGATCGACCGGAGCAGGACGAGTGCGCCGATGTTGGTTGCACGAACCTCCTCATCTAGGTCGAGTAGCTCCAGGAGGGTCGTAGAGTTCACCATTGGGAACGCGCTGCTTCCCCCACGCTGCTGTCCGTGGTCGCTCAGCACGATCAGGTCTGTTTTCTCGGAAACGCAACCTGAGATGCGTTCGAGCGCCGCGTCCGTTGCTTCGTAGATCCTGGGAATTGCCGGCCCATACTCCGCGAGGTCGCTCGGAGAAAATCGATCCGACTCGCGCGGCTCGTGGTACGCGAAAAAAAGATGCTCCACCGCGTCGACGTGGTGCTGATAGAAAACTGCGAGATCTGGTTGGCCACGACGAAGCTGGTGGCAGAAGGTGTCGGCCCAGAGGCCGGTTGAGGCTACCCTTCGATCCAGGTCGTGGGACCGTCCACGCACGAGAGATTGCTCGGGCCTACTCATCACGCGGATTAGCCCCCAGGTAGAGTTAGCAGTGCCTCCCTGGCGGAGAGAATCCCACGCCCAGAGCGTGCGCGTGCCAAGACTCACCGGCCGGGTCGCATGCTCTAGCCCTTCAATTTCCTTCAAGAAGCGGAGAGTGGGTGGGATCGTCTCCTCCCCTTGGGCGAGCCAACCTGGGACGAGAAAGCCGTCCCGCTTCTCAGGTGGCCAGGTCATGAGGTAGCCGAAAACGCCAGTCGACATCCCATACTCATCGGCAATTTCCCAGAATCGCTTCGCACGAACCTGGCGAGAAGATCCCCAGAAGTCGACAACGCCGTGCCTCTTGGACGAAACGCCAGTCGCGATGGTCGTCCACAAGACCGGGGAAATCGTCGGCGGAGTCACCTCGAGCTCACCCCGAACACCGGACTCCAAAAGACGATCAAATGTCGGCAAGCGCTTCTCTGCTCGAAGGTCGTCGATGATTGCCCAGGTCGCGCCATCGACACCGATCACCACCACTCTAACGTCTGCCCGCAAAGGGAGTGCCCAGAACACCGCACCAAAGCAGACGGCTCCAGTAAGACTCGCCGCCAACCAGAATCTGGTAATCGGCCGATATGCCCTCGCTCCCTGGAATAGCATCGCAGAAAAGCTGCCCGAGACGAGCGCCCCTGGGGCACCGAATGCAACGCCACCGAGGAATGCCGTCAGCGCCACGAACCAGGCGTGGGTCAAGACCCAAGCCATTCGCTCACTCCGGAGGCTTCCCAAAATTCCTACCAGCCAAGTCAACAGAATCAAGAAAAGCCCGAGTAGGAACCATCCCTGAGCTGTTTCAAAGAACACCGGGTTGAACCAACCGAAGCTCGGCAGCAAACAGAGGACCGCAGCTGCGGAAAGCATCGAGGGCCGCGGTCTTGGCGGAGGCATCGCGGTATCGCCACGGGGCCCCGGCGGGTGAGCCCGAGAAACGTCCCCGCCGATTCGGAGTCGGTCAATCGTCTTTTCGAGGAAACTTTTCATTGCACGCAATCAAAGGCTTCTAGCCTACGTTTGGTCTTTCCGTCTAGTACCGTGGGCCGCTCGCGTAATGGAAGTCACACTCCCCAGAGCCGATTGAAGGCTAGCTCGCCGACGATAGAGTCGGCAAAACGGAGATTTTAGTCCTACCGGTCGACGAGCGGCTTCCTTTCTGATTCGAGAAGCGGCTTTGGAAGTCCCAGGTCGTTCAAGTTGGAGAGGAAACTAGCGCCGTGTCCCGAGAGCAGCCGCACGAACGTGCGGATTGAAATCTCAAAGGCCCATTCCACAGCCTGGGCCATGTCCGGTACAGGCCAAAGAGGGGACACAGAGGTTCTCGATGGCAGGCTGGGGTCCGTCGGCGGCAATGACTTACTGCGTCAGCTCAATCTCACCGGGTCGCCAAGTCTTGTCAAACCAAGGTTTCAGAGGTCCGTACAGGCGCAAACAGATGAACCAGCCTTTGCCAGGCACGGTTTGAATCCAATTGGATTCTTCCCCCTCGGGCGCCTCGGCACCGAACCAAACAGTTGTCGAACCGTCGATGTTGGTCTTCATATCCTTGTTTCGTTCATTGTTTTTACTTGGATAAGGCTGGCCCGTTTGCAGCATTGATCGTGTTTGCGGATCATAAACAACCAATGACCAGAAATCTTTTGCGGGGACATCGGCGGGAATCGTGATCTTGTAGTTCTTGCCTCCATCCAGGTATTGCCCCGCGCTGTCGGTTACCGCAAGTGCATACTGCGAACCAGCGCCCACCATCTCCAAAACCATCGCCGGCGTGTTGACGGTCGCGATATAGAAAAACAGCGTGCGCGCATCCTTGTTTCGACCACCCTTGCCATTCTCAATCAGCCATCGGTAGTCGCCCCCGTCGAAGGCGCTGAACCATGCGCTATCCGGACCGTAGTACTTGATGGTTTCAGACCGTGGCCGAAACGCGAGAGCCCGGGCAGTCGCGTTTCCGACTTTCACCGCGTCGGTCAGGATTCGCCTCATGCGTTCATCCGGCTTGAATCGCTTACCCTTCTCGATTCCGATTGCCGCGAGGTTTCCTCGCAATTCGGCATCCAGAAAACCAACCGGCTCCCGGTCGATCACCTCGGCGACTTCTTCATAAAAAGAAAAGTCGTTGGCATGAATCGTGTTAAAGACTTTTCCCGTCCCATTGATCATTTCCAAATCAGGCGGATTCGCAGCTCGAGAGAGGGGGTAGATTTTTAAACCCGTAGTCCACATTGCAACAGCCGAATCGGTCTTCCCATCTTTCAGGAATCCCCGAAGCGGCAACCAATTGATATAGGTAGGACTGTTGGCCACAAAGTAGCCATCGGGCACCTCCCCTTCGAAATCGGGGGGCAAGATCAAGTACTTTCCGCCCTTGCCCCTGTCGGGACCGGGCGGACCCATATCCACAACGAACCGAAAAAAGGCATCGTTGACAGTCCCCGGGCCCGCCCCTGGTGGAATTTCGACGACTGTGGGGCCATCCCGTTTGAGATCAAGTAGACCAATTGCGTAAATCGTGTCGGTGTTCCCGGTCAAAAAAAGGCTTTGCGAGTCCATCAACTCTTCGTACAACAAGATCTTGTTTGCCTGATCAACGCCGACTTTTTCCATACCCCGCCGCATGGCTTCAATCGATGCCAGTGGCACCATGTCCAAAAACACCTCGGTCCCACGCATGCGATCCAGATTGTCATAGACAGCCGCTACCGTCGCATCGCTCGGCATCCCGTCGAAGAACTTCAGCGTCCCCAGTTGATCGGTGTCGACGCTGTCCGGCGTCAAGATTTCCGCCGGAATCGGCGTGTTATACCCGGGCGGAGCCCCGGCCAGCGCGGTGTTGGCTGTCAACAGAAGAATGAACATTGCAACGGATACTCTGATCTTGGTCATGGTTGCCCTTTTTTTTGAAGTGCTATGGCCAGGCCTTGGTGAACTCAGCGCCGATGGCTCGGCTCCTAATTTTGAATACCCCGGCCAGCGCGGTTTCCGATTTGGCGCGCCCACCCACCGCTCTCCGTACAGGTTGGGCTGGCTGGAGAAAATTTCGACTGCACGCCTCCATCGCGAGCCCGAACGCCGCCGAAACAATAGGGGGCTGAGCTCGATTGCGGATAGGGAATAGGACATTGAAGCTGGCTTTTGGCACAACGCCCGGGTAAGGGCAGTATGCTAAATCCCTAGGGGGAGCCCGTGACGGGCCGAAGCTCGCACCCGCCATGCTGCGTTGCACTTCAAACTTGAAGTCAAGCGGCTGTTCGCAACAACGAGGAACGATGACCTCCCCTCTTCCCGATGCTATCTGTTTGAAATGGTTAAGCCGGCTACATCACCCCGCCTAGGACGCGACCTAGCGGCTGAGGCATGGGCAGAGGTTCGCGAACCTCTGGATCGGTAACTTTCGCCACTTGGCCTTCGCGCGATAGAGGCTCTCTCGCCGAGCTGCGGAGATGTGATCATGGACGTGGGCTGTGGAACCGGACAGGCCGCAATCCAGCTCGCCGATAAGTTTGGACCTGAGGGCCCTAGGTGACGGCTTTCGAGGGCCTGTGCAATGTGCCCTTGACCAGCCTCCTCTACAGTTCACGATCCACCAGCATCAAGGCGCCCTCCTTGTGTGTCATGCTCGATGGCTTGGAGAAAATGAGCTTGGTCAGCCGCACAAAACGAAACAAGAAAATCCAAGGATTTCCGGAAGAGATCGACTCCTTCTGCGAATTTCTAACCCCGCTTAGGACAACGTGGAGTTCCTAAGCCTCCCGGCTTCCCGAGGACACACTGGCTCATGATCATTAAATGACGATCAATTGCACTCTCGCCATTTTGGACGGTATTCGCCGTCGGTCTGCGGCCATGGTGTCTTTGCTGGCTTGCGCGATGCTTCTGGGCGGAAGCTGCCTGGGCTGCAGGAGTTCAGAATCCTCCGGACCGTCACGGATAATCTTTATCGTCGTGGACACACTCCGCGCGGACAAAAACGGTTCGTCCGGCGCCACGAGCTTCACCCCCCATATGGATCGGCTGACACGAGAGGGGCAGGAATTCCGCGAAGCCCGTTCGGCTTTTCATTTTACTTCCATGTCGATGGCTTCGATGTTCACGGGCCTGGTTCCGAGTTTTGAGACCGGCGAGGACAACGGATCCCTTCCCACGACCAGCGAAACCTACTGCGGGATGGCTCGGTTCCGAACCCCGGAGGATTCGGCCTGCCTGCCAGGTCAGTTGGATACCCTGGCCGAATCCATGCGCAGTGCCGGCTATTGGACATTGGGCGTTGTCGGGAACCCGCTGCTCTTTGATCCCTACGGATTCTCCCAGGGCTTTGATCAGTGGATAGAAGTGGGCACGATTCCGGGTGGGCTTTTTCGCACGGGCAGTCAGTCAACCCACGCAGAGGAACGCGCAGGAGATCGGATCAACTCGGCGATCTACGCTGCCTTGGACCAGAGGCCCTCGGATCACTTCTTTCTCTATGCCCACTACCTCGATGTGCATGATTGGCTGCTTCGGCGTCACGGTTATAAGCATGGGGTGGAAGTGTTTGATGTTTTCCTGGGTGAACTGCTCTCCGATCTCGAGCGCCGGAAGCTTCTGGAAGGGGCGGTCATTATTCTCACTTCGGATCATGGAGAGGCCCTGGGGGAGATCCACGTTCGGGAGCCACAGCCTCTCCACTTCGGGAATCCCTCTTACGATCCCGTACTTCGGGTTCCGCTGATCGTCCGTCCCGCCCACTTCGAGGATTCGTCGCTACCGATCCGGGGAAGGGATATGAAACGTCTCATCTTGTCGCTGCTGGATCCGCGAGAGCAGGGTGAGCGGGTACGGTTCGTACCCGAATCGGAGAATTATTTCAGCGAACAGAAGTACCAGATTCTTCAACTCGGTCGCTGGAAGAGTTTCTGGAGCCGGGACGGAAGCCATCGCTTTCTCGTGGATCTACGGAATGATCCCGCGGAAACCCGGGACGTGGCCGAGGCCAACCCAGAAATTTTGGCCGCGCATCGTTCGAGAGTCGATGTGTTGGCGGAAGAACTGTCGGCCGATCCGAGATCGCTCTTCCAGGACCTCTCCGATGAAGACAGAGCGAGGCTCGGGATCCTAGGCTATTTGGATGAGAACGCCTCGCGCGACGATTGAGCCCGTCACGGGGCTCCCCGTGACGGACGTCCGTAGGCGCCCGGGCTTTGAACTTCCAATCCGTTTGCCCCTTACAGCTTGTGTCCACCGAGCTCCTCAAGGAGAACCTGTAAACGACCTGGAGCGACGAACAAAAACAAACGTTTGAGTTGAACCGTCTTTCGTGGGATGAACGGGTCGAGGCGCACTGGGCGTCGGATATGTATCGCCGTCACGCGGCCGATCTGCGGGGCGGGCGGCCGTGCCTTGCGGAGCACATCGTCCGCGATGTGGGCAACGTGGCAGCCAAGGCACTGGCCCGAATCACACCGCCGAGGCCTGCACCAGCTCCAATCGATCGAGCCCGCGCACGAGGTAAGAATCGACGAACGCCGATTCGCTTTCAGCACGCTGGAGCTGCCGAAGCTCCGGAAGCAATGCTTCGAACGCAAC
>DUCT01000108.1 GCA_012959665.1 Myxococcales bacterium
TTCGCCACCTGGCGGACAAAACCCGGGAGAATGTCCTCGTAGCAGATCAACGGGCCCAGGAACGCCCCGCCCTCCCCCTCTGACCCCGCCCCTGACCCCGCCCCGCCCGGCCCGGAGCCGGGCAAGACGAAGCGCCCGGGCCCAGCCCCGGCTTCGAGATGGGCGATACCGCCAATCCGATCGGTCAACCAGTCGGGGTTAACCACGGGCACCGATTCGCCGAAGGGTACGAGGTTGACCTTGTCGTAGCGTCCCGTCACGGTGCCGTCCCCCGCGATCAGGTAGGCGCTGTTGTATCCGTAACGCGCCCCGGGCGCTCGGGACCCCAGCCCCACCAGCGTGGGAACCCGGTGGCCAAGCATCACCCGGCCGGGGCCGAGCACGCGGTCGTGGAGAAAGGGGCGGGATACGCGGTACGGAAAAGCACCGGCCTCGGGCCAGACCAAGAACTCCGCTCCGGCTTCGGCCAACCTCGCCGACGGTTCGCGCAAGCGCTTCAACCTCGCCGAGCCCGGCATTGCGCCCACCGGGATATTGGGCTGGACGATGCCCACCCGCAGCACTCGGGAGCCCTGGGCATCGGCGTCCAGGGCCTGCATGCGCGCGGTCCCATAGGCAAACATCAGGGGGGGCAGAAGCACGACCACCGCCCCGTTCAGCGCCCTGGAGCCGAAGCCCTCTCGGGTCAATACCCCGGCCGCGGCCACGGCCCAGGCCACCACCGCGGCTTCCACGAGGGAGACGCCGCCCAGTTCGGCCAGTTGCATCCATGCGGGCTGCTCGGCGAAGCCAAGCAGCGGCGTATAGGGAAAGAGATTGGGCCAACAAAACTGCAACGCCACAAACAGCACAACCGGCCAGGCATAGGAGCCCCAGCCCACCGACGGGCCAAGGCGCATCCCATAGGCCCAGACCGCATAGGGGATCGCCATCCAGACCGCGAAGAGCGCCAGGCCCGCCAGGGCCACGGGTTCGGGAAAGCCGGCGAAACGGGTCAACAACTCGGCAATCCAGGAAAAGCCCACAAGGCCAATCCCCAGGCCACCGACCCCGCCAAGCGCCGCGGCCTGCCCGGGTGTCGTCGCCGGGCGTCGCGCCAGTACGATCAGGGGCACAAAGCCCAGCCAATGGCCGAGCAACCAGCCACCGGGGGGCGCGCCCAGCGCGATCAGTAGCGACGAAAGCGACGCCCCGACCAGACTCGGCCCAAATCCCAACCCAAGTATCCACCCACGCATACCGCGAAGCGTGGGGAATCCAGCGCCGACGCGCCAGCACGGGCGAGCCCTCAGGCCCCTTCTTTAGTGAAAAGTCGAGGCGACGAAGATACGGGTCAGGATGTCCTTGACCCGGAGCTCCGGGGTGTCGCTCTTCGCCTCGTAGACCTGGGTCCGAAAGTTGGGTCGGCTCAGGGAGGGAAACTCGTCCGAGAAAGCTTCGGCCAGGCGCTCCAGAACCTGGATCGCTTGGGCCGAATCAACGTCGGCCAGGTGGATCACCACGCGTTCTCGGGTCATCCGAAAAATTGCGTCCTCCACCCGCAATGCGCTCTGCAGATAGTGAACGTACTCGGGGAAAATCGTGTCTCCCACTTCGGCCACCAGGCCCACTAACACCGACGGAACCGAGTACTCGCTCGCGAGGCTGGAGACCCTGGCAATCAAGGCTTTCAGTTTGCGTGGGTCGTCGGTCAGGTCATCTGTCATGGTTGTCTGAAACATACACCGACCTCATCGACCACGGCCCATCAAATCTATAGAAACTATGGCAA
Organism: Myxococcales bacterium; assembly: GCA_012959665.1. Classification (GTDB taxonomy): domain Bacteria; phylum Myxococcota_A; class UBA9160; order UBA9160; family UBA4427; genus JAZXM01. Next base: position 1,772 of record DUCT01000108.1, read on the forward strand.
AAAACCATCAGGTTCTTACTATTGAATCTTGAGAACCCCGCGTCCGAACCCAGTGCCGGGCACTTGCGGCCAGGGTTCCGGCGCGGTGCTAAACCTTCGGCCCAAAGCCCAGCAGGAGTTCAGCCACCATGCGTCCCCACGAAGTCTTTGCATCCATGCCCTCGGAGCACACCACCGCCTTCTTCACCACTCTGGCCCAGGACTGCCCGGGCCTGTTCACTCAGGCCGTCCAGGCCGCCTCCGTCGCCACCAAAAGCCGCCCCCAGTACCTGCTGCGCCAACCCCTGGACAAGCGTGCGGCCGCCTTGCGACGGGTTCTGGCCCGAGTCGCCTCGGGTCCCATGGCGGAAGAGATTCTGGCCAGCTACTTCGTCGATTGCCGCAAGGAAGTTCTGGTGGCTTGGCTCGACCGCGTCGGTCTCAAGCACGAAGAAGGCATCCTTAAGGAAGAAAGCCCCGAGTCCCCGGCCGAGGCCAAACTCGCCGAGCACGTGAAGGCTTTCCTGGCCGAAAAAGATGACCCCGATCGGGGGCTCCTCCTTTCGGCCTTCGGCGCCCAATCCGCCATCGATTGGCCGACCCTGGACGCCCTGGTGCAGGCCGAAAAAAACCAGACCTAGGGCCCGCCCCGGGCAAGCGAAAGGCGGCCCCCGGCCCGGGCGGAAGCACCCTTGAATGCCAGCGACGAATGCCAGGGATGAGGATCAGCGATTAAGACGGTCCGTGATGAAGGTCCGCGATCAGCCGCGCAGTGTGATCGCCGCGTTGCTGATCAGGACGTCGCCGCGCTCCTTGGACCGGGCTTCGATGATGATCTTGTCCCCCTCGCGCCAGTAGGACGTCTGGTAGGTCTCGCCCGGGAAGCCCACGCCCCGGAAGCGAGCCTGATAGCGCGCAACCTGGTCTGTATCCCCGCCCAGAGCATCGTCCACCACCGCCTTGCACACGATTCCGAAAGAGCAGAGACCATGGATAATGGGCTTGTCGAAACCCGCCATCTTGGCGATGTCGGGATCGGCATGCAGGGGGTTTTTGTCGCCCGAGAGGCGGTAGAGCAAGGCTTGCTGGGGCAACGTCACCGACTCAACCACGCCATCCGCATCACGATCCGGCCGCACGTTGCCCGCCTTGGGGCCGGATTCTCCCCCGAAACCGCCTTCTCCGCGCAGAAAAAGGCTGAAGCGGTTGGTGAAGAGGGGCTCGCCGGATTCGTCCTTGGATTCGACCTCGAGCACGCAGAGCGCGGCTTTGCCCTTGTCCCAGAGTTCGGCGACCCGGCTGCGGTTGGTCACCGTCGCGGCGGTCGGGAGCGGCTTATGCAGCGTGATGTCCTGCTCGCCGTGGAGCAGCATGGCGAAGTTGAAGGAAAGCCCTTCGACATTTCCCATGCCCCCCATGGCGCCGAAGACCGGGATCACCCCGAAGCTGGGCAATACCCGAAGGTTCTTCTCATAGGTGTATCCAAGTTCGCGTTCGTCCGTCGCCGGAACGCCGGCGCCGATTCCCAAGTGATAGAGAATCACGTCATCCTGGGTCCACGAGTACTGGCCTTCGCCGAGTTCGGCGCCCAGGGCTTTGCTGGGGTCAATGGGCATCTGGATCTCCTCTTTCGTGAGGTTCTTTGAGGCGGGCGGTTCCCCGCGGTTTGAGTGGGTCGCCTGGGGTCAGCCCCTGGGATGTAGAAGACGGGGATACATAAAACGACGGCCGCATGGGTTCCACTCGGACGTCGTTTTTTTGTGTTTGCATCGCCATGGGCGTGTACCCGGGCTTCAGTCCGACAGCGCCTTGAGAATCACGCCCATTTCGTCCCCGATGCTGCTCGGGATGATGTAGTCCCCCGGCTCATGAATTTGCGCAAAATTCGCCTGGATATCCTCGGCGCTGGGCGTCCCGCTCTTCTCGGTCCAACCCGGCGCCAGGCCGATAAAGATACGCGCGAAGCGGCCGCCACCCACGGAGTACACCGCGTGGGTTTCCTGATTGGCTTCGGAGCAGAGGTAGATCACCAGGGGCGTCACGTTTTCGGGCTCCAGGCGATCCGCCAGGGCGCCCAGCAGTTCTTCGGTCAGCCGGGTCTTCGCAATCGGAGCGATCACATTGGACTTGATGTTGTTCTTGGCTCCCTCCACGGCGAGCACATTGGAGAGACCCACCAGCCCCATCTTGGCGGCGCCGTAGTTGCTCTGCCCAAAATTTCCAAACACACCCGCGGCCGACGTGGTGTGGACGAAGCGGCCGTAATTTTTCTCCTTCATGGCGCGGAAGGCGGGCTGGGAAACATAAAAAGCACCCTTGAGGTGGACATCGATCACGATCTCCAGTTCTTCGGGCGAGAGCTTCACGAAGGACTTGTCGCGCAGGATCCCGGCGTTGTTCACCACGATATCCACCTGCCCAAAGCTGTCCAAGGCGGTCTGGATGATCGCTTCGCCGCCCTCGGGCGTGGAGACCGAGTCATAGTTGGGCACCGCGGTGCCACCGGCTTCTTCTATTTCCTTGACCACCTGGTCCGCCATGCTGCTGCTTCCGCCGGTGCCATCGGACGCGCCGCCCAGATCGTTGACCACCACCTTGCCGCCTCGGCGGGCAAACTCGAGCGCGTAGGTGCGGCCCAGGCCGCCTCCGGCGCCGGTAATCACGGCCACACGATCGTCGAATTGGATTTCGCTCACAGTTCTGTACTCCTTTGATAAATACGAAGGGTCCAGGCCGAAGTGACCAGACCGGGGCATGGGGCATGGGGCATGGGGCCCGAATACTCGGACCCGGGGGATCGAGACACGATCCCGGGGCGATGCAGGCTAGCTCGCTCGAAAAACCCGTCGACCCCGGTTTTCTAGCCCTGAAATCAAGGGCCATCGTCTCTGCCCGGGCCTGGATACCGTCAGCGAACAGCTAAAATCGAATGCTCTTTGGCTCCGCCATGCCGGATCTAACTGTCGCCACGCTGGCCGATCGTGTAGAAATCGGCGGAAGCTCCACTTGCCCCTCGAGGATCTCAGCCCCGTGCACAGCCAGCCCCTCCCGCCCGATGCGAACCCCGAGGAAGCCCTCAACGCCGAGGAGCAGTTCCCGGCTTCGCCCCTGGCTCGGCTCCACCGCGATCAAGTCAGGACCCTGCAAGTCAATATCGGCAAGCGCTGCAATCTGGCATGCCATCACTGCCACGTGGAGTCGTCCCCCAAACGCACCGAGGGACTCTCGCCCGAGGGCTGCGCGCGCATCCTCGAATTACTGGCGAAGAATCCTGGGATCGGCACCCTCGACTTGACGGGCGGGGCCCCGGAACTCCATCCCGGCTTCCGGGACCTTGTGCGCGGCGCACGCGCCCTGGGCCGGCGTGTCATCGACCGCTGCAACCTCACGGTTCTCTTCGAGCCGGGCCAGGAGGACACCGCAGCCTTTCTCGCCGACCGCGGCGTCGAGATCGTCGCCTCTCTGCCCTGCTATACGGCGGAAAACCTCGAGGAACAAAGAGGTCGAGGCGTCTTCGCGCCAAGCATCCATGCGCTGAAACTTTTGAACACTCTGGGCTATGGACGGGGCAATCCCCAGCGCGTCCTCGACCTGGTCTACAACCCCCTCGGCCCACGGCTGCCCTCGGAACAGAACAAACTCGAGGCCGAGTACCGGGCGCGGCTGAAGGAGGATTTTGGTATTGACTTCGATCACCTGCTGACCCTCACCAATATGCCCATCAAGCGCTTCGCCCACAGCTTGGCTCGCCAGGGGCAGATGCAGGCCTACATGTCGCTCCTGGTGGCGCATTTCAACCCGGCGACCCTGCCCGGCCTGATGTGCCGCCAACTGATCAGCGTCGATCACCGCGGGCATTTCTTCGACTGCGATTTCAACCAGGCGCTGGATTTGCCCTTGCCGGGCCCGGTGCATGACATCTGGAGCCTCGACAACCTGGGCGATTTCGAGGGGCAACAAATCCGCACCGCCCCCCACTGCTTCGGCTGCGCGGCGGGTTCGGGTTCGGGCTGCGGCGGCGCTGTCGTTTAGGGGCACTGCACACCAAACCCGGTAACATCCTCGCCCCAATGGCCTCCTTGAACCCAGCCAACCCCAGCGAACCCCCTTTGGGCGAAGCGCCCCGTCGGCCATTGCGCCTGGCGCGAGGGATCCTGATTGGTTTGGTCGGCGCAGCGGCCCTTTTCTTCGTGGCCCGGATCGGCGGCGGCCTGCTCCCGGTCGCCGTGACCTGGGTCGACGGACTCGGCTACTGGGGGCCCCTTGTCTTCATCGTCCTCTACGCCCTGGCCACGGTGCTCTTCATCCCCGGGTCCATCCTGACCCTGGCCGGAGGTGCACTTTTCGGATGGGCGAGTGGCGTCGTCTACGTGTTCCTCGCGGCAGTCCTGGGCTCCTCAATAGCCTTCCTGATTGCCCGCTATGGCGCCCGGGGGTGGATTGAAGAGAGGCTCGGCTCCAGCCCGCGCTTCGAGGCTCTGGACCGCGCCGTCGGCGACGAGGGACTCAAGATCACCTTCCTTTTGCGCCTGTCCCCGGTCTTCCCCTTCAACTTCCTCAACTATGCACTGGGGCTCACCCGAGTCAGCCTGGGCGACTACCTCATCGCCTCGGTTGGCATGTTGCCCGTGACATTTCTCTACGTGTACTCGGGCCAGGTTATCGGCGACGTCGCCAGCCTGGCGGGAGGAGCCAGTCCCGAACGCGGCGCGGGTTATTATGGCGTTCTAGCCCTCGGTCTTGGCGCCACACTGGCGGTCACCGCCGTGGTCACCCGAACCGCGCGGCGGGCGCTGGCAGGAGCCACGGAACTCCATTCACTCACCCAACCGGAGTCCGAATAAAGCCATGCTGCGCGAGAGCGGTTCAGACCAACAACTTCTCGACCTCGTGCGTCCCCCGGGTTGGCGCAATCCTGTCCCCGCCGGACGCTACAACCTCGTGGTGATCGGGGCGGGAACCGCGGGACTGGTCACCGCCGCCGGCGCCGCAGGCCTCGGCGCCCGAGTCGCCCTCATTGAAAAGGCCGAACTCGGGGGCGATTGCCTCAACGTGGGCTGCGTCCCCTCCAAAAGCCTGCTGCGAAGCGCTCACGCCTTGGCGGAGATTCGCGAAGCCGGGGCCCTGGGCGTCCGCATTGCCGGCGAAGCCTCCCTGGACTTCCCAGCGGTGATGGAGCGAATGCGCGCCGTCCGCGCCCGCATCGCCCCCAACGATTCCGCAGCACGCTTCAGCGAAGAACTTGGCGTGGATGTCTTTTTCGGCGCGGGGCGCTTCGTCGATGGCCGCCATGTCGAAGTGGCCGGCCAACGGCTTGCTTTTCGCAAGGCGGTGATTGCCACCGGCGCCCGTGCAGCGGTGCCCCCGATTCCCGGCCTCGCAGAAGCCGGCTACCTGACCAATGAAAATGTCTTCGATCTTCAGGCGCTCCCCGAGCGCTTGCTGGTGCTCGGGGGAGGCCCCCTGGGCTGCGAACTCGCCCAGGCCTTCGGACGCATGGGCGCCCGTGTCACCCTGGTGGAGTTGGCCGATCAATTCCTGGGCCGAGAGGACCCCGATGCCGCGCGCCTACTCCTGGAACAACTTGAGCGGGATGGCATCGAGGTTCGGCTGGCGACCTCCCTGCTCCGGGTCACGGGAAGCCGAGAGGGAGCCAAAACCGCCACCTTGACCAAGGGCGGTCGCGAGGAGACGTTGATCTGCGACCAGATCCTGGTGGCGGTGGGTCGCACCCCCAATCTCGAAGGCCTCGGCCTGGAAGTCGCTGGTGTCCGTTCCGATCCTCGCACCGGAGTGCAGATCGACGACAGCTTCCGAACCCACAACCCCCATATCTACGCCGCCGGCGATGTCTGCATGGCGCTCAAATTCACCCATGCCGCCGACTTCGCGGCGCGGGCGGTGATCCAAAACGCCCTGTTCGCCGTCGGACCCTTGGGCCGCAAGAAACTCAGCGCCCTGACGATCCCCTGGTGCACCTATACCGATCCCGAGATTGCTCACGTCGGCCTGGGCGAGGCCGAAGCCCAGGCCCAGGGAATCCAGGTGGAGACATTCTTGCGCCCCTTCGCCGACGTGGACCGCGCCATCGCCGATGGCCGCGAAGGGGGCTTCGTCAAAATTCTCGTTAAGGCCGGCAGCGACCGTATCGTCGGGGCGACGGTCGCGGGCTACGGTGCCAGCGACCTGATCGGCGAGATCAGCGTCGCCCAGGCGGCGGGTCTCGGACTGGGCGCCCTGGCGGGGATCATCCACCCCTACCCCACACGCGCCGAGGCCATTCGACAAATCGGCGACGCCTACAATCGAACCCGGGTCACGCCCACGGTCAAGCGACTCTTCGCAAGCTACCTGCGATGGCGGCGTTGAACCCTCGGTCATGACGAAACCCGTCACCGTTGTGAGCGGAGTCCCCCGCTCGGGCACATCATTGATGATGAGCATGCTCCAAGCCGCTGGCCTGCCGATCCTCAGCGATGGCCGGCGACCCCCCGATGCATCCAATCCCCGGGGTTATTTCGAATTTGATGCCGTCAAGCGCAGCCGGGACGATACCGGCTGGCTGGAGGCGGCTCCGGGCCACGCCGTAAAAGTGATCCACTCGCTGTTGGGCACGCTCCCAGGCGACTACGCGTACCGGGTGATCCTGATGCAGCGCCCCATGGCCGCGGTCGTCGCCTCCCAGAACCGAATGCTACAAGCCCTGGGCGTAAGTCCAGACGGGCTCGACGACGAGCGGTTGGCGGAGATCCTGTTGTCGCAACTCGAAGAATGTCGCCGCCTGCTCACCACCCGACCCTGCTTTGACTGGATCGAAATCGATTATCCCCGCCTCGTGGCGGAACCCCTGTCCGCCGTTGAGGCCCTGGGTGATTTCCTTGGGCTATCCATTCAAGCCGCGGCCGTGATCGAATGTGTCGATCCGGCCCTGCACCATCCCGAAGCAGACCCTCCCCGAACCGGGAAATTCTCAAAACCGGAGGTCAACCAATGAATCCCTCGCATTTCATCGCCCCGCCCCGGGCACCCCACTCGAAGAAATTCCCGGGGCTTTCAGCCGCAGTGCTCATCGGAACACTGACATGCCTTCTCGCCTGCAGCCCAGCGAACGAGTCTGCGGTGCGTTCGGTTTCCCCCGACGAAATCACCCAGGGGCTCAGCATCGGAAGAAACCCGCTCATCCTCGACGTTCGGAGCGCAGAGGAATTCAAAATCGGGCACGTGCCCGGCGCAATCCTGGTGCCCGTCGATGAACTTCCCGATCGTCTGGACATCCTCCGCGAGATCAAGAAGGAACGCGAGGTCGTGGTCTACTGCGAGAGTGGAAAACGGGCCCGAAATGCGGCGCAGATCCTGATTGATTCGGACTTCGAGGCCGTAGGACATCTCGAGGGCGACATGGCGGTTTGGCGAAAGAGGGGTCTGCCCATCGAGCGGTGAACCTCTTTCCGCCCCGGTGGCGGTCGGACCGCTGGCTTCCCCAGGACAATTGGGCCATGGTTCCGCCGCTCCTCCTCCGCGCCGCCCAGCCCACTATCACGGAACCTTCGGAGATCAGCCACCCATGTCGAACCTTCTTCGCTTCCTCGGAATTTCCCGACCCTCGGCACCCGACAAGAGTGAACAGGCCGACGAGGCCCTGCACCCGATCGTGGCCACCCTTGACGGACTCGATCCCGACCGAGCTCGCTTCTTTGCTGCCTTCGCCTACGTGCTCGCCCGGGTCGCCGGCGCCGATCTGCAAATGGATAAAGCGGAGACCGAATCCATGGCGGGCGCCCTCTCCGAGCTAACCGGGATCTCCGAGGACGATGCCGGGTTGGTGGTGGACATCGCGTGTTCCCGGATGGACGACCTCGAAGCCACCCACAACTACCTGGTCACTCGCGAATTTGGACGGCTCAGCAATGCCCAGGAAAAGATTCAGCTGCTGGAGTGCCTGTACACCGTGGCTGCCTCGGACGGTGTGATCACCGGCGACGAGAGCAACGAGGTGGTGAGCATCGCCGAGGAGATCGGCCTCAGCCGGGCGGATGCCGTCGCCCTGCGCTCGCGCTTTCGGGAAAAGCTCGCGGAGTTCCAGAAACTCCAGGGCGAGAACCGCTGAGCGAACCCCTAGCTGCGAATCAAGAGTAGGGTACGCGGATCGAGACCCACGTGAAGGTCGTGGATATCCTCGTTCTCGTGGTCCTTGACCGCCCGCAAAGTGACCTCGTCACCTTTTGATTCCAGGGTAAGGATCACATTGATCAGGCTCTCGGCGTCCGCGACTTCAGAGGGCAGGCCGCCCTGCTCCTCGGCGTCGAGGGTGAACCAGATCTCAGCCGCAAGATCCCCTGCCAGGGATCGAATCAGAACCAAGTCATCCGCTATCAGCTGGGAAGCTTCGAGACCGTCGATGACGATCAGGCTCGGGCGAACGCCCGACTCGGCCTCCACCTTCACAGCATCGCTGAGCTTGCTCGCGCTGAAGCTGTTCTTCCTATACGCGCGAATGCGCCGATGTTCGTCGATCTCCGCCTGGATTTTTGTGGGCTCATCGATGTGGGTGCTCGCCGCCAACGCCAGGTAGACGGTGTCATAGTGATCCCGCACGTGGCCGACCGTCTGGCCCAGGGCTACGTGGAGCACCGTGCCTCCGCGCAAGAGCTCATCGATGGCCACGCCAACCAGGAAAGATGATTTCCCTACCCCGGGAGCGGCCACGCAGGCGCCGAGGTTGCCGACGCCCAGACCGCCATGAAGCCCCTTCTCGAGCAGACGCATCGGGCTTCGTGCATTGATAAATTTCCTGTACATCAATCCCTCTTCTGACTCCCTAGACGGTCAATCCTCTTCGTCGGGAATCTTGGACTTGTATTTCTCCTTGAGTTCCTTCTGCACTTCGGAAGGCGCCGGAGAATATTTGGAGAATTCCATCGTGAATTCCGCCTTGCCCTGAGTCATCGAGCGCAGATCCGTCGCGTATCCGAACATCTCACTCAGGGGCACTTCGGCCTCCGCCCGGGAAAAACCGTCTTCCTCGGAGGAACCGATAATGTGTCCGCGACGCTGCATGATCGTTTTGAGAATAACGCCCTGGAACTCGCCGGGGCCCTCCACTTCGAGCTTCATGATCGGCTCAAGGATCTGGGGTCTGGCCGAATCGTAGAACTTCCGAAACGCGCCGCGAGCGGCGGCCTGAAAGGCCATTTCCGAGGAATCCACGCTGTGGGCCTGGCCGTCATCGATGACCACCCGAACCCCGAGAACAGGGAAACCAATCAGTCGCCCCGTGCCCAGGCATTGGCGAAATCCCTTTTCCACCGCGGGAATGTATTCGGTAGGAATCTTTCCCCCACGAATTTCGCTGACGAACTGAAAATCCTGATCCCCTTCGTCGCCATCGGGAATCGGTTCCGCATAGCCAGCCACTCGCCCGAATTGCCCCGAACCACCCGTCTGCTTCTTGTGCGTATAGGTGAACTCGACCTTGCGCGAGATGGTCTCGCGAAAGGCGACTTGGGGCTGACCGGTTTCGACTTCACAGCTGTACTCGCGCTTCATGCGCTCGACATAAACATCGAGATGAAGTTCGCCCATTCCCGAGATCACCGTTTCATTGCTCTCTGGATCCACCGCCGCATGGAAGGTCGGATCCTCGCGCACGAAACGCCCCAGCGCCTTGCCCATATTGTCCATGGACTTCTGGTCGATGGGCTTGATGGAAAGAGAGATGACCGGATCGGGTACATGCATCGAAGTCATGGCCATGTCGATCTTGCCATCGGTAAAGGTGTCTCCCGAAGCGCAATCGACCCCAAAGAGAGCAACGATGTCCCCTGCGCGCGACTCGGTGATCTCCTCCATCTCATCGGAGTGCATGCGGATCAGACGACCCACCTTGACCTTTTTCTTGTTGCGCGAATTAAAGATCGTATGCCCCTTGGCGAGCGAACCCTGATAGACACGCAAATACGTCAACTGGCCATAGCGCGTATCCTCGAGCTTGAACGCCAGGGCGACCAAAGGCTTGTCGGGGTCGCTGTGTACTTCGATCTCGGCTTCATCATTCGAGAGATCGACCCCCGTGTTGCGGATATCCAAGGGACTCGGCAGGTAGGCGGTCACCGCGTTGAGCAACGGCTGTACGCCCTTGTTCTTGTAGGCGGAGCCCAGGAAAACCGCCGTCAAATCCATCGAGAGCGTCCCGAGTCGAGTGGCTTCGTGGATCAACTCCTCGGTGACATTCTCTTCGAGGATCGCCTCGGTGAGATCGTCCGAGAACATGGAAACCGCGTCGAGCATCGTCTCCCGGGCCGTGTCAGCCGCATCCTGCATCGCCTCGGGGATATCTTTCTCGACGATCTTCTCGCCGTTTTCTCCCTCGAAAAACAGCGCCTTCATGGTGACCAGGTCAACCACACCCTCAAATTTCGCTTCCAGGCCGATGGGCAACTGGAACAACACCGCATTGTGGCCCAGTTTCTCGCAGAGTTGTCGAGTCACCTTGACGGGGTCCGCACCCGAGCGATCCAGCTTGTTGATGAAGGCGATGCGGGGAACCCGGTATCGCTTCATCTGCCGATCCACTGTCATGGACTGGGACTGCACACCCGCCACACCGCAGAGAATCAACACCGCGCCGTCGAGCACGCGTAGGGCGCGCTCCACCTCGATGGTGAAGTCCACGTGGCCCGGGGTGTCGATAATGTTGATTTCGGAATCACCCCACACGCAGTGAGTGGCCGCCGAAGCGATCGTGATACCACGCTCGCGCTCCAGCTCCATGGAGTCCATGGTGGCCCCCACCTCATCCTTGCCCCGAACTTCATGGATGGCATGGATGCGCCCGGTGTAGAAGAGCACGCGCTCGGTCAGGGTCGTTTTGCCCGAATCGATGTGTGCGCTGATTCCGATGTTTCTGACGTTCTCGATGTCGTTGGCCATTATTCGCCTCTATCTAAGTACGGAGCGGAGGGCGTGAAGCGCCGCTTCCGACGGGTGGTCGATCTCAATACCGCGTACTTTCGGGGGGTTATTGGAGGATCGAGCGGGCCGCACATTAGCGGGCCAAGGCGCGCTCTGCGACCCCGAAAACGTCACACAGCCCACGAATGACAGGATGCCCGCGGGGATCATTAAAATCCTCGCGGCCGTACGGGTGCCATCGGCCGAGTCGGACCCAACACTGAGCCCCTGCCAATTTTTTTCGCGCCGGGCAAGAAACCGTCCCGGAAGGCCCGAGAGAGTTCACCCACCCGGATATTAAAGTCGGCGGCTGCTGGCTCAGGGGCGGCTTCCGGGTCGGAATCCCTCCTTCGAACCGTATTCTTTTCAGCCCACTATTCCAGGCGATCGCCTACCGAGAGACCGACTTCCGAGGCACTCAGTTTCTTGCCTTCGAGTCCTCGCCAACGGGCGACGCGCAGAATCGCGCCCCCCTCGGCGGCCACACCCGCTGGACCCTCGGGCGAAATTTCCAACAGGGTTCCCGGTGGGGCGCCGTGTTCCGCGGACTCAAGGGTGCTGCCGTAGAGACGCACGGGCTCCCCGGATGCTCGGGCCCAGGCCCCGGGCTGGGGATCGCACCCCCGGATAAGGCGGTCGAGTTCCCTCCCCGGCCGACTCCAGTCGATGCGGGCCACCGAGTCATCCACCAAGCCCTGGAAACTCGCTCCCGCCTGGGCTTGGGGGGTGAACTGGGCAGTTCCATCGGCGACCGCGGCCACCGCCTCCGCCATGGCTTCGACGCCCAGGGGATAGAGTTCGTCAAAATAGAGCGAGGCGCTGGTGGCCTCTGGCGAGATCTTGACACCGCGTTTTTGGACCACGATGGGCCCGGTATCCACCCCGGCATCGGGCCGAAAAACCGTCACGCCGCTCTCCTGCGCTCCTTGGATAATCTGCCAAGCCAAGGCGTTTCCGCCCCGGAAAGCCGGCAACAACGAGGGGTGGAAGCAAAGCGAACCCAGGCGCGGGAAATCCACGATCTCGGGGGGGAGGATGACGGTCGTAAAAGCCAGCACGTTCAGGTCCACGCCGTGGTCCCGGTACTCGCGAACCCGCTCGGCCAGGGCCTCTCCCCTGCGGCGGTAGGCCTTATGCCGAAAGAGAGGCCAACCGCGCTCCTGGCTCTCCGCCGCCAGGGGATCCACCCGGCCCCGGGCATCGGGAGGGACGTGAACCGCCGCGAGCGAATGCCCCGCTTCGGCCAGACGGACGGCCACGTCGCGGCCGAAAGGCGCTTGACCAAAGAGAGCAATTCGAAGACTCATGGCGGCGGAGCCTAACACGCCAAGGCCTAAACTCGCGCCAGGCGCCTAAGTGGCTACCCGGCTGCGATCGCCCGAAGCCCCGGGTTCGGGACCGCGCGAGGCTGTTCCGGGCGCTTCTCACCGATGCCATGCTGGCCAGCCAACGGTTGCTCATCGCGGCCCCGTCTGGGCGAACCACACCCGACGCTCAGGGAGCGTTTTGACCTTCACGCAGGCGGAAAGTAATGAATCCGTGCGTCGGGTCATAGGGGGACAGGCCCACCGTAACGCGATCCCCCGGAATCACGCGAATGCGAAAGCGCCGCATGCGCCCGGAAAGCTGGGCGGTCACACCCTGGCCCGACTCCAGGGTAATCTGATAGCGACCCCCGCCGAGGATCTTGTCGACGCTGCCGGTCGCTTGGATCAGGTCGTCTCGTGACAAGTGCGGTTCTCCGTAGGTGTCAATCGGCCCCCACCCAGTCTGGTCTCTGGAAGATGGGGATGAATTAAAAGGGGATGGGGTGAAAGGTGATCTCGTGTCAATCGCCAGAAGTCGGGACGGTTTCCGGCGCAGTGCAGACAGACCACCGCCTGGGGGTGTCTGCCTGGCGGGCGCAGGCTAGCACGGGGTCTCTGCCCCGGCGAGTAAGCAGAGCCCCGCCTGGGAAGCATCCCCCGATCGGGATGCTAGGGTGAGACGAACCGGGAGAGGTGCCGGAGTCCGGTTGAACGGGCCTGATTCGAAATCAGGTGAAGGTGCAAGCCTTCCGTGGGTTCGAATCCCACCCTCTCCGCCAGAAGCCCCCTCGCTCGCGCTGGTCCTGCACGGGGCACCCGGCAACCGGCCCAAGCGCACGACTCTCGGCGAGTTGAGGCGGGACGCGTTGACCCTGGGCCGACACGGCTGTACTTTCGGCTCCCGTGTGTCCAGGGGTGACCGCAGGGTCCCGCTCGAGTTTGGGACCCTGTGAACCCGGTCAGATCCGGAAGGAAGCAGCCGTAGCAGGAATTCGGCTGCGAGTGGGGATGCCCTGCGGTCTCTCCTGGGCACACGGAAACCGCCGGCCCCCCTCTTGGGACGTCTTCTTGGAACGTCTTCGTTGCCGAACCGAAACGAACCCGGGGCCGACTCCGCGCGACAGCGCCACCACCGTCAACAGGCCCAACAAGCGCCATCCACAAGCGCCACCCACAAGCGCCACCCACAAGCGCCACCGACAACCAACAACAACAACGGCCGCCGAAAAGGCCGCCGCCACCCAAGCCCAGTACCCCGACCGATTGTCCGAACTTCGGAACCGAGGGCAGCAGGAAATATCTCGTGAGCTATCAGGTTATCGCGCGAAAATGGCGACCCCAGACATTCGCCGAAGTGACGGGCCAGGCGCACGTCACCTCGGCGCTTCGGAATGCCATTCTGACCGACCGGGTCCCCCATGCCATATTGCTCACCGGCCCCCGGGGCGTGGGCAAGACAACCCTGGCCCGCATCCTGGCACGCTCATTGAACTGTGACGAGGGTCCGACGGAAACGCCCTGCGGGCAATGCGCACCCTGTACTGAAATCGCCGCTGGCCGGTCCAATGACGTTCAGGAAGTCGACGCCGCCAGTCGGACCGGGGTCAATGATATCCGCGAATTGATCGACGCCATCCGCTACGCCCCCTCCCCGGGCAAATATCGAATCTTCGTGGTGGACGAGGTTCACATGCTCTCGAGTGCCGCGTTCAACGCTCTACTCAAGACGCTGGAGGAACCCCCGTCCAATAGTCTCTTCGTGCTGGCCACCACCAACCCCGAGAAAATCCCCACCACGGTGATGTCCCGTTGCCAGCGCCACGATCTCCGCCTCTTCGCCACTCAGGAAGTGAGCGATCGGTTGGCCCAAATCTGCAAGGCCGAGGGCATCAAGATCTCGGAGAAGAGCCTGGGCGATCTGGCCCGAGAGGGTCAGGGCTCCATGCGCGACTCCCAAACTCTCCTCGACCAGGCCCTCGCGTCCGGGGGGACCGAGATCGACGACGACACCGTGAGCGCGATGCTCGATCTGGTCGCTCATCGTGTCCTGTTCGACATGATCGAAGCCTGTATCGATTCGAAACCCGCGGCGGCCCTCGAGATCTGTCACAACGCCCTGCAATCCGGCCCCGACACCGACCGGCTCGGAAAATCCCTTATTGGCCTGTTGCGCGACCTAGTCGTCCTCAGCGTTGCGCCGAATTCCGAGGGGTTGGTCGAGGGCGGCGAAGCCGATCTCGAGGCATTGGCAGCGCTTGCCAAGCGAGCGGGCACCGACCGGCTTCGGCGCATGTTCAAGGCCCTTCTCGCCGAATTGGAGAATCTCGCCTGGGCTCCTCAGCCCACCGCAGTTCTCGAACTTGCTTTGATTCGCCTGGCGACCCTCCCCAAGGGCGAAGACGTCGCCGAACTCCTCGCAAGACTGCGGCGTCTGGAAAGCACCGAAGCCAGCACCGGTCACTCCGGAGCCCCTGCGGGCGGAAGCGACCGCTCCCCGACCCCTTCGAGCGGCCCACCCAGTCCCGAGCCCAAAGTCTCGAGTCCCGCGAAGCCGCCCAGCCAGAACGCTCCTCGAAGCTCTGGCGAATCCTCTGCCCCCCCCCTGACAGCATCGACACGAACAGCACCGGCACCATCCATAACATCCATACCCTCAGCACCCACACAAACATCACAAGCAACCCAAACAACCCAAGCGACACGAACAACACCCACAACACCCACAACACCCAGCCCCAAAACCCAGGCTCCCAAAAAACCGGGGGCCACAAAGCGCTTTACGGCCCAAGACGCCGGCGGGGCCCCGCTCCCCGATGTCGATCATGGGGTGAAGTTGGGGGCTCTCTTCGACCGGCTCCGGGACTTCGTGGGAAAAACAGATCAGCCCCTCTCGGGCTCCCTTGAGAACGCGAGCCTCATCGAGCGAACACCCCACTCCATTCGGATCGCGCCGGGTTCGGCCTTTCAGGCCAAGCGCCTGGAGGATCGACTGCCCGATCTGCAAAAGGTGACCCATGAATTCTTCAACCAGGAAGTCACTGTAGAAATTGCCCGGTTCGCCCCGGCCGTACATGGAGCCCTGTCGACCGAATCCGCCCCGGCTCAAGTTGAAACCGAACGCAAGAAGATCCAAAGCGCGCTCAACGATCCCGTTCTCAATGAAGCCATCAAGCTGCTCGGCGGCGAAATCGTCAAGATCATCCCGCTGGGCAAGGAGCAGCCCAGGTGAGTACCCCGGACATGAACGAAATGCTCAAGCAAGCCCAGCGCGTCCAGGAGCGAATGGCCGAACTCCAGCGCGACCTCGTCAGCCGCCGCTACGAGGCGTCAAGCGGGGGCGGCATGGCGACCGCCGTCGTCAGCGGCCAGTTGCGAGTTCTGGAACTTCACATCGAACCCACACTGGTCAGCGGAGGCGACCGGAGCATGATCGAGGACCTAGCCATCGCAGCCATCAATGCGGCCTTGGAGAAGGCCCAGGCCAGCGTCCAACAGGAACTCCAACAACTCCAAGGGAGCATGATGATGCCCGGCCCCGGAGACAGGGGCTAATCCCATGGCCGCCACGCATCGGTCTGCGGGAGGCTCATCCCCCGCAATGCAACGCCTGGTTTCCGCCCTACGCCGGCTGCCCGGGGTGGGCGAGAAATCCGCCGCTCGCCTGGCCTACTTCCTGCTCGGCGCGCCCGACGAGCTCATTGGTGAACTCTCGGATGCCATCGCCCGGATCAAGACCGATACCGTGATTTGCGAGTCCTGTTTCAATCTTGGGGTCCACAGCCCGTGTGCAATCTGCGCCAACCCAAGCCGAGACACCGCCTGCGTGTGTGTCGTGGAAGAGCCCGCAGACCTGTCCTCCATTGAGCAGAGTGGCAGCTTCAAGGGGCTTTACCACGTGCTTGGGGGGGCGCTCTCCCCCATCGATGGCATGGGACCCGAGACCCTCCGGATCGGCGAACTCCACACCCGGGTTCAGGGGGGCGGAATCAAGGAGGTGATTTTGGCCACCAATCCCAACGCCGAGGGGGATGCAACGGCCCACTACATCGCCGATCGACTCAAAAATACCGGGGTGACGGTCACCCGGATAGCCTACGGGATGCCCCTTGGCGGCGATCTCGAATACGCCGACCACGTGACCATCGGCCGCTCGGTGGAAAATCGCCGGACCCTGGAATAGTTCAACAGGTCCCTAAACAGGCCCCTTAACAGGCCCCTTGCCAGGCCCCTAAGAGGGCCCCGGCAAGGCAATGTGCACCCCCCGTGCATCCCCCTGGCCGAAATGCGCCTAAAGCCAAGGGCGGGCCGGGCCGATTGTTTGTGTAGGTAGATTGTTTGTGTAGGTAGGAGGTGCCCAGTGCGGGACCATCGGCGCACGTTAGGGGGTGCCGGAACCCGGACGGACTTGCCGAGGCCCTACGAGGAGCGCGCATTCCCAATGTCCCAAGCCCAATTTGCCATGCGCGAAGAGGAGTTCGCGGCGATTCAGGTCGCCATTGATACGCTTCTGGACGAAACTGGGGCGCGGGGGATTTTTGTCGTTAACCGGGTGGGCCAATTGATCAGCCAGACAGGAAGAACAGCGGAACTCGACACCACCGGCCTCGCGACCCTGGCCGCTGGTTCCATCGCCGCGACCGGGGGGCTGGCCCAACTTCTGGGAGAAGACGAGTTTCCGACCCACTTTCACCAAGGCGAACGCGGTAGTCTTCACATGAACCTCGTCAGCGAGCGAGGCATCCTGATCGTCGTGTTTGACAAAAAGAGCAGCCTCGGCCTGGTCCGTCTTCGAGCCCGGAAAGCCAGCACCGATCTCGCCCAAATTTTCGAAATCGCCCAGAAGAAATCAGAAACCGAGGCGCCCAGTAATCAATCGGGCTTCAGAAAACTTACAGACGAAGAGATCGACAACCTTTTTTCGGATTGAGTACCCACTAAAAATGTCATTCATCAACTACGCGGCGCGCGAAATCAATTGCAAGATCGTCTATTACGGACCCGGGCTGTGCGGCAAGACGACGAACCTTCAGTACGTCTACGCCAAGACCAACCCGGACATGAAGGGGAAGATGATCTCCCTGGCCACCGAGACTGAACGCACCCTCTTCTTCGACTTTCTCCCCCTGGCTCTCGGTGAAATTCGCGGCTTCAAGGCACGCTTTCACCTCTACACAGTGCCGGGCCAGGTCTTTTACGATGCCAGCCGAAAGCTGATTCTCAAGGGCGTGGACGGCGCAGTCTTTGTGGCCGACAGCCAGACCGAACGCATGGAGGCCAACGTCGAGAGCCTGGAGAACCTTCAGGTCAACCTGATCGAGCACGGCTTGAAGCTCGAGGGAATTCCCTGGGTGATGCAGTACAACAAGCGTGACCTTCCGAACGTGAGCCCCTTGGAGCAGATGCGAAAAGAACTCAACCCCACCGGCGTCCCGGAATTCGAAGCCTGCGCCACCACGGGTGAGGGAGTCTTTGAGACCCTCAAGGCCGTAGCCAAGGGCGTCTTGTCGAATCTCCAGAAGATCGGAGCCTGAACAAAAACCTCCCGGGACCCACGCGAAGATCCTATGCTGGCATAGCAATGGCGCTAGCCAATCTCTCGGGCAGAAACCTCTACTACGAATGCCACGGCGAACCCGAAGCGGGTGGGCCCCGGCCCCTGCTCCTCATCATGGGCATGGCGGGCTCCTGCGCCGGCTGGCTGCCCCTCCAAATGCCCGATTTCGCCGGGCAACGCCAGGTCATCATCTTCGACCATCGCGGCGTCGGCCAGAGCGAAGACACCGGCCAACCCTTTGCCACCGTCGATCTCGCCCGGGATGCCCTGGCACTCCTCGACGAACTCGGCGTCGACCAGGTCGACGTCCTGGGCCCATTCATGGGCGGCATGACGGCCCAGGAATTGGCCCTGTTAGCCCCCGAACGAGTCGGTCGACTGGTTCTCGTCGGCACCTACGCGCACCCGGACAAGAAGCGCCAAATGCTACTCAAACATTGGGGCGAGTTGGCAGAGATGGGCCTGTCCGTCGAGACCTTCATTTTCAACCGACTGCTCTGGACACTTCACGAGGACACCATCGAGCAGAGCGACCTTATCCAGGCCATGACGGACTTCTATCGCAAAGAAGCTGCCCCCTTCTCAGCGGACCTCTTTGTCCGGCAATGCCGCGCCTGCGCGAATCACGACACCCTTCAACGCGTCTCAAAAATCTCCCGGCCCACCTTGCTGATTTCAGGGCGAGACGACATTTTGACCCCCCCGAAATTTCACCGTGAACTCCACTCGCTGCTGCCCGACTCCCGCCTCATCAGCATGAACTACGGCGGCCATCTCGTCATGGTGGAGTCAGCCGAGCGCTTCAACCAACTGGTGTTGCAATTTCTCGACGAAGATCAATAGTCGCACAGGCGATCCGAAGCGCATTCCGCCGGCGCACTCGGAGCCCATGCGGGCATCGATGGACAGCGCGGCTACCACAGCCAGGTGCGTGCAACCGGGCCCGCCGAACGATTCTGCTTATGATGGTTTGCTGCCTGCCCCCGACGTCGCTTCACGCGGAACCGGAGTCGACAAAGAACCCCGGCGTCGACCATGAGCGAATCGTTGGAGCCGATACGGAACCCGGAAATTGGCTCTCCCACGGGCGAACCTATGCCGAGGAACGCCATAGCCCCCTGGCGCAAATCAATCCGGAGACCGTCGACGATCTTGGCCTGGCCTGGGCATTCGATCTCGAAACCCAACGCGGACTCGAAGCGACGCCTCTCGCCATCGACGGCATTCTCTATTTCACGGGCACATGGAGTGTGGTCTACGCCGTGGACGGAGCCAGCGGAAAGCTGCTCTGGCGCCATGATCCCCAGGTGCCACGCAAGGTGGCGCGCAAAGTCTGTTGCGATGTGGTCAACCGGGGTGTCGCCGCGTGGCGAGGCAAAATTTTTGTCGGCACTCTCGACGGTCGCCTGATTGCCCTGCATGCCCGGGACGGCCGGGTGGCCTGGAGCACCATGACGGTGAATCCCGAGGAGCCCTACTCGATCACCGGAGCCCCGCGCGTCATCCGCGGCAAAGTGATTATCGGAAACGCGGGCGCGGAGTACGGAGTTCGGGGCTACGTCGATGCCTACGATGCCGAGACCGGCGCACGACTCTGGCGGTTTTATACCGTCCCAGGCAACCCCAGCGATGGCTTCGAGAGCGAGACCATGGAACGCATTGCCGAGACCTGGAATGGCGAGTGGTGGAAACTCGGGGGCGGTGGAACGGTCTGGGACTCCATGGCCTACGACCCCGACCTCGACCTCCTCTACATCGGCGTCGGAAACGGAACCCCCTGGAACCGGCGACTGCGCAGCCCCGGCGGCGGCGACAATCTCTTCCTCTCCTCCATCGTCGCCCTGCGCCCGGAGACCGGCGAATACGTCTGGCACTATCAGGTGGTGCCCGCTGAGACCTGGGACTACACCGCCACCCAGCACATGATCCTGGCCGAGATCGAGTGGAAGGGCCGGCTCCGCAAGGTCCTCATGCAGGCCCCCAAGAGTGGGTTTTTCATGATCATCGATCGGGAGACCGGGGAATTCCTGTCGGCGGAGCCCTATACCGAGGTCACCTGGGCGAGCCACTACGACCCCAAGACCGGACGACCCGTGGAAAATCCCGGTGAGGATTATTCCGAGGGGAGCGCAACCGTCCAGCCCGCCAGCGTCGGCGCCCACAACTGGCAACCCATGGCCTACGACCCGGAACTCGGCCTTGTCTTCATTCCCGTCATCGAGTCCCGCTTCACCTACAAGAACCTCGAGACCCTCGAGATCGAACCCGGCCTGCGCAACCTCGGCGTCGACCGGCGGGACAACCCGCCGGGTGACGCGCTCTTCCTCAGCGTCCTTCAACACAAACTCATCTCGGGGCGACTGGTGGCGTGGGACCCAAGAGCCCAGGAGGCCGCTTGGCAAGCCCCCTACCCCTTGGCATGGAACGGCGGCGTGTTGGCCACCGCGGGGGGACTGGTCTTCCAGGGCAGTGGCGATGGCGCGTTCCACGCCTACGCGTCCCGGGACGGCGAACGCCTGTGGAGTTTCCCAACCCAAACCGGAATCATCGCAGCACCCATCACGTACCGGGCCCAAGGCGAGCAGTACGTGGCCATCCTCGCGGGCTGGGGGGGCGCCTTTGGATTGATGTCGGGCATGAAGCCCGAGCAAGGACCCGCCCGTGGCCGACTTCTGGCGTTCAGGCTCGGCGGGAAAATGCATCTTCCTGCCCTCCCCGAACCCGGACCGATTCCCCGGGCTCCGGCGCCAACGGATCTCTCCGACGCCAGCCTGGCCCACGGCGGTGCCCTCTACGCCAACTACTGCGCCTTTTGCCACGGGGCCGGCATGGTGGGCGGAGGCTCCATCCCCGATCTCCGTCGCCTGCCCCCGGGCGTGCACCAGAACTTCGAGGCCATTGTCCGCACCGGCGCCCTCGAGTCACGAGGGATGCCGGGCTTCGGAGACGTCTTCGACGCCGACGATGTCCGTGCCCTCCACGCATTCGTGATCGAGAAGGCCAATGAAGACCAGGCCTTGCGCGAGGAGCCCGGCTGGTGGACCGCCATCAAAGTCGCCTTCTACGAAGTCCTAAGTTGGCTCTTCATGCTATTCATCGGGGGCACCAGCCATTCGGCCTGACCCGATCAGTGGGTCCAAAAGTTTCGGGAGGGAAACGCGACGTGCAGACTCCGTATTCCCACCGGAAGATCGCCGCATACCTGATGGTTCTGTCCGGGATCACCCATCCCGCCCAAATCCTTGTCTATGGCGCAAGGCCTGAAATTTCGGGACCGGCCATGCAGGGCAGCATCTTCCTTCTGGTGGGTGCGCTCTTGCTGACTCGATACCGGATTGCGCTGTGGGTTGCGGTGGTTCTTCCCCTGATGGGCGGCGCCGGTGCCCTCTACCGAATCGCTGCACTCGAACCCACTGCTTTCACCTATTTCCACGCGTTGGTCGACTTCGTTGTCGTCGGCCTCGTCATCACGTGCCTGGTGCGGCCGGAGATCAAACCCGGCGGGGGTTCCGTCCGCGATGCCGTCGAAGAGGCTAAGAATTAGACTCGCTTTTCCCGGGGGCTTCCGCTCTCCCTCCGAGAAGTCCATCAAGGAGTAATCCATGCAACGCTGGCTCGGCCGAAGCATCCTCGGCGTGATCGTTCTGGGCGCCCTCATCGGGGCCCTTCTCTTCGTCGCCCTGGGCGACAACCCGGCAGGACCCGCCACGGGTGAACGCAGGATCGCCGCCGGACCCGCTGGCGAGATCCACTACTACGCGGGCGGTCCGGCCTCTGCCCCGGTGATCGCCCTGGTGCCGAGCTTTGCCCGCTCGGCCTCGGACTTCAACGAGCTCGTGCGCGGCCTGAACCGTGCGGGCTATCGCACCTTCGCAATCCAGCCCCGGGGCATCGACGGGTCGGAACTTCCCAGCCGCCAACTCACTCTCCACGACTACGCGGCGGATCTCCATGCGGTGCTCGAGGCCGAAGCGGTCGCCGAACCCGTGGTCGTTCTCGGGCACGCCTATGGAAACCGGGTCGCGCGTACGTTCGGAAGCGACTTCCCCGATCGGACCCGCGCCCTGATCCTGCTCGCCGCCGGGGGCAGCAAGCCTTCCCCGCCCGAAGCTTCCAACCGTATTCTCCTGGCCCTGCTGCGGATTTTGCCCGAGGCCCAGCGCAGAGAGGCGATCGCCAAAGCCTTCTTCGCCAAGGGCATTTCCGTGCCCGCCAGTTGGATGCGCGGCTGGTACCCGATGGCGGGGCTTGCCGAACAAAATGCCAACCAGGCGACCCCCTACGCCGAATGGGGAGCCGGGGGCAACGCTCCGATGCTGATCCTGGAAGCCGAGGAAGATGCCCTGGCCCCGGGTGCGGGAGCGCAGTTGCGAGCACAATATCCCTCCCGGGTCCGACTTCGCGGGCTACAGAAAACCGGCCACGCCATCCTGCCCGAACGGCCCAAAGAGGTGAGCAAGGAAATTCTCGGCTACCTGGCGGCGCAGAACTGAGCGAGCACGAAAAACTCGCCGCCCCCTTCGGCCGATTGGGAGCCCCCACGAATTCAGACTAACCTCGCCCCACCCACCGCCGGGCCCGTGCTCCCGCAAGGATTCCCCATGGCCGCGTCCCCCAGCAATGATTCGGTCCTCGACGCGCCCCTGACCAGGCGCCAGCACGGAATTTTACTGGCGGTGGGCGCGGCCGCGCTCGTCTTGCGCATGGCCTACCTGTGGGGCCAGGCCCGAAACAACCCCCTGTTCCCCGTCGTCCACGGCGACGCCTTCGACCACCATGCCTGGGCCCAGGCCATCGCCGTGGGCCCAGGCATGCCCCCCGAACCCTACTACCGAGCGCCCCTCTACTACTACCTGCTCGCGGGTCTCTACAGCCTAATCGGCCCGAGCGTCATCTGGGCCCGGATCGCAGGGGCCACCCTGGGCGCCCTGACCAGCTACTTGATTGCCCGCTTGGGGAGCAACCTGGCCGGCTACCGGGCGGGCCTGTGCGCGGGTCTCCTCGCCGCGCTCTACTGGCCCGCCATTTACTTCGAAGGCGAGCTCCTGACCGCGGGCCTGGAGTGTCTGCTGGAGGTCACGCTGATTCTCGCGCTGTGGAGGGCGACAAGGAAAAGTTCGTTGCCCCTGCTTGTCCTGGCGGGAGCCGTCTGGGGGCTGTGTGCCATCACCCGACCCAATTTTCTCATCCTGGCTCCCGCCATCGTCGCCTGGCTCTTCCTCGCGCTCCCAGGCAGCAAATTCCCAGCGCGAAAATGGTTGGCCACGGCGGTGGTTTTTCTCGGCGCGGCCCTGGTGATTGCGCCCGTCACCCTGCGCAACGTTTGGGTGAGCGGAGAACCCATCCTCATCACCTACAGCGGCGGGGTCAATTTCTATATCGGCAACAATCCCGACTCCGACGGGATCGCTGCAGTCCTCCCGGGCGGTCGGCGGTCCCTGCGCGGCGGTTTCGAGGACGCCCGTCAAATTCCCCAGGCGGAACTCGGTCGCCCCCTCACGCACGGGGAAATCTCCGAGTATTGGTACGCCAAGGGACTGGCCTGGATGAAGAGCGCTCCCGGGGATTTCGCCCGACACCTGGTGCACAAGGTCCGGCTCTTTTGGAGCCCAGTGGAGTGGCCCAACAACCAGCCCATCCGGTTCGTCGCCGAACGTTCCCAGCTTCCCGGCTTCTTCCTCGTTGGCTTCCCCCTGATCGCCACCCTTGGTCTGGCGGGTTTTGTTTCCATGCGCCGGGACTGGAAGCGCTGGTTCCTTCCGGCGACCTTTCTGGTGCTCTATATGGCCTCGGTGGTGCTCTTCTTCTGCAACGCCCGCTACC
>DUCT01000109.1:0-336 GCA_012959665.1 Myxococcales bacterium
CCCGGGAAAAGGGTCTGCATACATGTCCCCAGGAAGCCTGGTCACTTTGGGGCGCGACCATTCGTGAAGTGCTGGGCTTGGCGGAAAACGAATTGGTTTTCTGCGGTGTAGCCCTTGGATACGCCCTCGACGATGCGCCGGTCAATCAGCTTCGGACCGAGCGCGCTTCCCTGGATGAGATGGCTGACTTCCGTGGCTTCTGACTGGAGTGCTTCTCGGCTTCCGGGTCTTCGCCCGAGGGAAGCACCGATTTCGTGACGGCCGAAGACGGCGGCTCTCGGGAGAACTCGCCGATGGGCCAGGGCGTCACCCTGGTGGGCGTCGTCGGCACCATCG
>DUCT01000109.1:423-4180 GCA_012959665.1 Myxococcales bacterium
GGTCCAAGCCAGCCAGTTGCCGCCCACTCACTCTCTGGCGGATAGTCGCGAACTGCACGTCCTGCGCCCCCATGGGCGACGAAGTTTTCTGGGGCTCGGGCAGGTCTTCGCGCTGCGTAAGCTTCTCATTCGTGTCGAGCGGCCAGCAATTCTTCTGCCTTTCCAGCTGAACACCAATATTCTTTCGGTGATCGCCAATTCTACGTTGCCCCGACGGCTTCGCCTTCCGGTGGTGGTCAACGATCGAGCGAATATTCGAACCATGACTAGGCCCAACTTGGACCGGGGGTTGGGCTGGGCTCTGCGTTTGTTGATGGTGCGTCTGATGGCGGGCTGGTGCTATCGGCGTGCCCGGGTCGTCGTTTGCAATTCCCGGGCGAATGCCGAGCAGGTTCGCGAGTTTATTGGGGCGCCGCATCCGCCGGTGGTGGCCATCCACAACCCGGTGAACGTAGAGGAAATTCAGGCGCGCTTTCCCTCCCGGGATCGCTCGCGCCTGGGTGATCCGGCTGCCCCTGTCATTGCGGGCCACGGACGACTCTTTTACGGAAAGGGCTGGGAGACCTTGATTCGGGTCCTTGGACGGGTGCATGAGAAATTCCCCGGTACGCGCCTGCGTCTGCTGGGGGATGGCGTGCAACGCCCGGCTTTGGAAGCCCTGGCCGAGGCGGAAGGGGTCCGGGATTGCTGCGATTTCGAAGGGTTCAAGTCGGACCCTTTCCCTGGCCTGGAATCGGCGGACGTGTACGTGTTGGCTTCCCGCTCGGAAGGAATGCCCAACTCGCTTCTCGAGGCGATCGCTTTGGGTCTGCCTTGCGTCTCCACTGATTGTCCCACCGGTCCGGCGGAGATCCTTGGCCGGGACGGAAGGGTGGGTCGTCTGGTTTCGGTGGATGCCATCGATGAAATGGTCGCTGCTATCCTGGAATTGCTCACGAGAGGCGAAACGAGGAATGCTCTGAGTCAGGCCGCGCGTCGACGCGCGGAAGACTTTCGACTCCAGGCTTGTCTAGAGGCGTATGCGGATGTACTGCGCGACTGTCTTCCGGGGGTGTCCGAACCCATGGTTCCGTAAGGCGGCATAGTCGGTCGGGAAAATTGGCTCGCACCCGGGTCGCGACGAGATTACTCATCTGAAAAAGCTCATCTGAAAAATGCTCATCTGAAAAAGGAGAAAGCCCAGTGAATGTTGAACTCACGATGCTTGTGTACAGCGTCATTTTGACCTTTCTGATCATCAGCGTTCCAGCCATTGGAGGTATCCTTCAGAATGGTCTGGCCACTCAGGCGGCGGCGCGGGACGGGCTGCCCGAGGCGACGGTTTTCATGAAGCGCGCCCGGCGGCTTCAGGACAACATGATCGAAAATATGGTGCTCTTTGTTCCGTTGGTTCTGGCCGCCCAAGTGGCGGGGGTTTCCAATGCGGAGACCGCAATGGGCGCACAGATCTTCGTCGCTGCCCGTTTGCTTCATGCGCTGATCTATCTCGCCGGGATTCCCTGGCTTCGGCCCCTAGCTTGGGGCGTTTCCGTGGTGGGCATGGGGATGATCGGGTCCGCGTTGCTGTAGGGACTTCGGCGTTTTTCGTGTGAGGGTTGGGCGGGCCAAAACGAACCCGGTTGGGTGGCCGCCAAATCGTGGGCCGAGGACGTTCGGCAGGATCTGCCAGGAGCACAGCGCTGGTGTTCGGGCCCGGGGTTCTTCTCCGGTGGGCCCAGGAGGGGGCAATATTGGTCGCGACGAAGCCCATCTCGTCTCCCGTGAAGAACGCCGAAATCGGTGAACTGCTTGAGGCCCTGGCTCAGCACGCTCAGCGTCCCGTTGAGGAGGCCCTGGCCCTGCCTCCGGCGGTCTATCGGTCGGCTCCGTTGCTCGCGCATGAAACCCGTCAAATATTCGAGCGCGAATGGACGTGTATCGGCCGCCTCGCGGAGATTCCCGCTCCCGGCGATTACCTCACCTTCAGCGTGGCGGGCCAGCCGGTGGTGGCGATCCGTCAAGCCGACCAGTCGGTGAAGGTGTTTGCCAACGTATGCCTGCACCGCTGCGCCAAGTTGCTCGAGGGGACGGGCAAGGCTCGGCGCATCGTTTGCCCCTATCACGCCTGGACGTATACGACCGACGGGAGGCTCGTTGGTGCTCCGCAGATGGACAGTTCTCCAGGTTTCAGCATTGAAGGCCAGGCGCTCGCCGAACTGCGAACCACTTTCTGGGAGGGATTTATCTATGTCACCCTCAGCGAGGAGGCTCCGCCGCTGGAGCCGCGGATCGAGGGTTTGCGCGAAGTGGTTGGCCGCTACCGGCTCACCGACTACGAGCCCGTGATCCTGGAAAACGAAATTTGGGACACCAACTGGAAGTGCCTCGTTGAAAATTTCATGGACGCCTACCACGTTTTCAAGGTGCACCGAAAAACCTTCGATCCCACCAACCAGAGCGTGCAGCGCACGACGATGCACGAAGGCGGCGATCAGTGGGCCTACCACACGGTGGACGCGCCTGCCGACGATTCCCGGGCACTCGCCCACCCGGACAACACCTGGCTCGAGGGGGACTGGCGCAGGACGGTGACCCTGGCCGCAGTCTTCCCCACTCATACGATGCAGATCCAGCCCGATATGCTCTGGTATCTCTCGATCCAGCCCCACGGCACTGACCAAGTGGCTGTTCGCTGGGCGGTTTCGATTCCCCGGGAAATTCTCGCAGACGGCGATCGCGAAGCACTGGTGAAACAATGGGGCGAATTGCTCCGCGCGGTCAACGAGGAAGACAAGGGGATCATCCGCCGGGTTCGCGAGGGCGTAAACTTTGGCTCGGCGACCCAGGGACGCCTCGCCCACCTGGAGCGCAATCTCTGGGAGTTTGGCCAGTATTACAGCCGTTTGATGACCGCGTAAGAAAGGCGTTGCCATGTCGCTGGCCGGTCTTCATGGGCGCAATCGCATCGCCCGATCCCTGGCCCCGCCGCTACACGCGGGCGGGTAGGGCGGTTCAGGTAGGCGGCGTAGGTAGGGCGGCGTAGGTAGGGCGCGCGGGTCGGGCAAGTCAGCGCAACGGGGTGGCGAATAGCCCGGGGGTTACTGAACCGAGAGCAACTCCACATCAAAGTGCAGGGTGGAGTTGGCCGGGATTTTCGGCGGCCGACCGCGTTCGCCGTAGGCGATGGCGGCCGGGCAAACCAGGGTGGCTTTGCCGCCCACCCGCATGAGTTGCAACCCCTCGGTCCAGCACTTGATGACTCGGTTGACGGGGAAGGTGGAGGGCTGCCCGCGGTCGACGCTGCTGTCGAAGACCCGGCCATCGGGGAAGGTGCCGTGGTAGTGCACCCGAACCCGGCTGGTGGGGCCGGGGGCGGGGCCGGTGCCGACCACGGTCTCGGTGAAAATGAGCCCCGACGGCAGCACGCGCTCGGTGGGCGTGTCGGCCTGGGCCTGGGCCTCGGCCGCTGGGGCCGCTGATGCCTGGGGCTCCGAGGGGGCGGTCTTCTCTCCCGAGCAGGCGAGAGCCAGCGCGGCTCCCAAGAGGGCTGCGGACCCTACCGAAACGCGTCGCAAGTAAGAATTTTTCATGGCGAATAGATAGCAAAGTCAAGGGCTTAAGAGGGGCTTAAAGCATTCTGGGGCGGGCGGCGTGGGCCGGCTGGCTCATCGGCTGGCTCAATGGCTGGCTCAATGGCTGGCTCGCCGGCTCGTCGATTGAACAAATGACCGAAAAGGCTAATTTGGTCATTCCCGGTTGGCCCCTCCTTCTATTACGC
>DUCT01000110.1:0-3568 GCA_012959665.1 Myxococcales bacterium
CCGCGGCTGCTCGCCAGCGGCTATGTGCCTCTGCGCGATTTCGAGCGAAGCCGGGCGCACGCGGCAGAGACCATCGATATGGGCTGCAAGGCGCTGTTGGTTCCCTCGGGTTGTCCGCGGGGACACTCCCCCAGCCATATTGGGCTGGATCCCGTTTGGGCCATGGCCGAGGAAGCCGGACTGCCCGTTGTCTTTCACGTGGGGGGCGGCCATCGATTGGCCGACGGTCAATTGCTCGACCTCGACTATTTCGAGAACGGCGGCCCGGCGGTGCCCGATTTCCATGGGGGCGATGAAAACTTTCGCTCGGTGGATTACATGGCCATTCCCACCTCGCCCATGCAAACGCTTTCGGTTCTGATTCTCGACGGGGTGCTCGAACGGCATCCACGTCTCAAGCTCGGGGTCATGGAGCAGGGCGCTTCCTGGCTGCCCAGTTGGATGCGATACCTCGACTCGGCTTTTGATGCATTTCGTAAGCGCGAGGAGCGGCTGCAGAGGCTTTCCCTCAGGCCCAGCGACTATGTGCGCCGGCAAATCCGGGTGACGCCTTATCCCTCGGAGGATGTGGGCTGGATCATCGCCAATAGCGGCGACGAAATTTGCCTCTTCTCGTCGGACTACCCCCACGTGGAAGGCGGCCGAAATCCGATCAAACGCTTCGAGGCCAGCATGGAATCACTCAGCGAACCCCAGAAACAGGGGTTCTACTACGATAACTTCATCGACCTGATGGGCGCTGGGCTGACTGTTTGAGTCGCCCGATTGAACCATCCTTGAACCACGTTTAACCAAGGAAGAAGGAATACATGAACCCCTCCCGGCTCGGCTCTTTGCTCCTGGTTTCACTCGCTCTCGTGGTCGGCGGGGTGATCTCCTCCACGCCTGCCTCTGCCACGCCTGCCTCTGCCACGCCTGCCTCCTCCACGCCTGCCTCTGCCGAAGATTCGAAGCAGTTGCTCTGGGGCGATACGCACCTGCACAGCAGCAATTCTTTCGACGCCTACCTGAATCGCAACATGTCGGCGGATCCGGCCACCGCGTATCGGTATGCCAAGGGACTGCCCGTGATGCACGCCTACCATCGGGGCCGAATTCGAATCGAAACGCCGTTGGATTTTCTCGTGGTGGCGGATCATGCCGAGTATCTCGGTGTCATGCGATACATCATCGAGCGCGGTATTCCCGCCGAAGATCTGGGTTTCGTCGATCAAATGCAGGCGCTCTATATCGAGTACTGGCTGGGCAACGTGATCGACGAGGACGAGGGCCAGTCGGCGTTTAGCTCGTTCCTTCCCAATTCTTCCTCGGTGGAGGAGGCTGCCGCCCAGCCGCCGGCTTCCATCATTCCCGCCAGTGAAGCCATGCAGCGAACGGTTTGGCAGGAGGCGATCCAGATCGCCGACGAATTCAATGAACCCGGAAAATTTACGGCGATGATCGGCTGGGAATGGAGTTCGATCCCGGCGGGCGCGAACCTGCACCGGGTGGTGTTTACGAGTTCGGGAGCCGACGTGGCGTCGAAATTCCAGCCCTGGAGTTCGTCCCAGAGCATGTACCCCGAGGATCTCTGGAACTGGCTCGACGAGACCTCGGCCCGGACGGGCGCCGAGTTTGTCGCCATGCCCCACAACTCGAATATCTCCAAGGGCTACATGTTCGAAACCCAGACCCTGCGCGGCGTGCCCTTCGACGCAAAGATTGCGCGTCAACGCCTGCGCTGGGAACCCGTGGTGGAGGTGACCCAGATCAAGGGCGATTCGGAAACCCACCCGCTCTTTTCACCCGAGGACCCCTTTGCGGATTTCGAAACCTATCCCTACTACATCGAGCAAAACGCGCCTCCCTATGACCCCAAGGTGGGCGACTACATCCGCCCCGCATTGCTCAGGGGACTCGCCATCGAGGAGCAGATCGGTTTCAACCCCTACCGCTTTGGGTTGATCGGTTCGACGGATTCGCATACCGGGATGGCATCCGCCGAGGAACCGAATTTCTGGGGCAAATTTCCGCGCGACGGGATTCCCGAGAACAAGGCGAATCGGTGGCGGATGGGAGAGGAGGGCGGCAGCGGGCCCTCGGGTTGGTCCATGTCTGCCTCGGGGCTCGCGGCGGTTTGGGCCGAGGAGAATTCCCGGGACGCGATCCTGAAGGCCTTTCGTCGGCGCGAGGTGTACGCCACCACGGGTCCGCGCATTGGCGCTCGGGTCTTCGGCGGTTGGGATTTTACCGCCGCCGAGGCCGAGGCGCCGTCCATCTCTGAAGCGGGCTATGCCCGGGGTGTGCCCATGGGAGGCGAATTGTCCCCGGGGCCAAAGGGCGCGGCGCCGAGTTTCCTTGTCCAGGTGATGAGGGATCCCAAGAGCGCCAATCTCGATCGCGTCCAGGTGATCAAGGGCTGGATCGATCCCGGCGGCAAGACTCACGAGCGGGTCTACAACGTGGCCTGGTCGGGCGCGCGCACCCTGGATGCCACAGGCGGCCTCGCTCCGGTGGGCAACACCGTGGACCCGGAGACCGGGCGATACACCAACGATATTGGGAGCAGCCAGTTTTCAGCGCTCTGGCGCGACCCGGATTTCGATCCCGCCCAGCCAGCCTTCTACTATGTGCGCGCTCTCGAGATCCCCACGCCGAGGCATTCGCTCTTTGACGCCCTGGCTCTGGGTGTGGACCCCAAGACCATCGAAGGTCCCTGGTGGATTCAGGAGCGCGCCTATACCTCGCCTATCTGGTACACGCCCTGAACCCGGCACCCAAACCCGATGCTTGAGATCTGGCGCCTGAAAACTCGGCCCCTGGACTCTTGGGCCCAGGGTGCCGAGGCCGTGGGCTACTCGTCGGCCTTCTCGCGCCCGGCTTCGAGGACCGCCTCGTAGGCATTGCCCGCGGCTTCAACTCGGCCAGTGCCTTCGGCGCGCTCTTCGTCGTAGGTCTTCTCCATGAGTTCTTCGGAGTCCTCGACGTTTTCTTCGAGTTCTTCGGCGACGGCTTCGGCCTCACCGGCCAGGTGATGGTCCGCGTGTACGGCGGCCGGCGCGATCATGAGGGTGAGCGCGGCGAGCAGGGCCGTTGCGGTGGAGACGTGGGTTCGATTCATGGGAGTTCCCTTCCTGGTTTTTTGGAATCGGGTCCCGCTGGACCCGTGTGGGGCGAGCGGGAAAGTACACAAAACCGGGGCCCGGGACGAACGGCCCCGGAAGCGGGCGGGCCCCAGATTTCCCTTTGATCAACCGGGGGCTTTGGGTGCTTCTACGCCCTACTCCCCCTCGAATTTTGCCGCGCGTTTGGCCACGAATGACGCAACGGCCTCCTGACGGTCCTTTGTCAGGTTGGTGAGGAGTTCGTACGCGAAGGCCGCATCGGTGATCTTGTTGGCGTTCTCGCGGAGGGGAATGTTGATGGCGGCCTTGGTCCAGCGCACCGCCCAGCGCGGGTTGGCGAGGATCTTCGCCGCCATTTCATCCACCTTGGCGTCGAGTTCGGCGGTGGGCACCGCGTAGTTGATGAGCCCCATCTCGGCGGCGGTCGTGGCCCCCATCAAGTCCCCGGTGAGCAGGTACTCCTT
>DUCT01000110.1:3578-4130 GCA_012959665.1 Myxococcales bacterium
GCCCGGGCATAGCCCACCAACTGGGGCCAAATGATCGCCCCGCCGTCGCCGGCCACCAGCCCCACCTTGACGTGGGGGTCTCCGATCTTCGCGCTCTCATCGGCGATGATCACGTCACAGAGCAATGCCACCGACGCGCCAAAGCCGGCGGCGTGTCCGTTGAGTCGGCAGATGACGGGCTTTTCCAGGTCCAGGAGGCCGCCGATGGTGCGCCGTGCGTCGGGGAGGATGTCCCGGAACTCACGGGGGTCGTCGATCATTTCCTGGAACCAGTCCATGTCGCCGCCAGCGCAGAAGGCTCCGCCCTTGCCGGTGAGGATGATGAGGTCGCTGGCGGCGTCATCCTGAAGGTCGCGCAGCAGGCGCGGGAACTCCCGGTGCATGACTTCGTCCACCGCGTTCGCCCGCCCGCTGCCCGCGAGAGTGACGCGAAGAACGCGCTCCTCCCGGGAAAATTCGAAGCGCTCAAAAGAACTGAAATCGATCTCCATGGCCAGGGCTCCATCGGGGTTGTGGCCCCTCGAATCGAAGGGAGGGGGATGGCCAGAGCTT
>DUCT01000111.1 GCA_012959665.1 Myxococcales bacterium
CCCTGGGCGCCAGGGGTTTTGCAAATATGGGTCTCGCCCAATTGTTCGGCGTGATCGGTCACCACGGTGAAGTCGAGGGGCCGGTGGAGTTGCACAGTACGCCGAGGGGACCCGCTCTCCGTATAGGGCTGAATTCCCAAGGAAGCGCCCCGGGCAAAGGCGTAGGCGTCTCGAGGAGTCGCTCGGGTGTCCTGGGTACTCGCGTCCTGGGAAAAAGTTGTATGAACGTGGGTGTCCCCGAAAAAGGGCTTGCGAAGCGGAGCATACGCGGTGCAATCCGTGCGGATTTCGGTCACTGGCCAAGGGCGCTCGGAGACACCCACCGGAGCGCCTGTCCCTGCCTCCAAGGGCGACGTAACCCCCAGCAAGATCGCTATGCAGAGCGTTCGCCGGGTCACGGTACAGAGTGCCATCACGGGAGTCTTGGCCACTGTGCGCCCGCTGGCAAGATTCGACGAGGCGCTTTTCCGGAATCCGTCTTACTTCACTCGGCCGCGGTTGCCTCTCGAGAGCATATCGAAGTCGCACTCCAGGAAGCCGACACCCCGCCCCGCGAGGCGGTCCAGGTCTCCAGCCACATCGAAGTAGAGATAGTGATCGTGCTCAAGGTCAAGGCAGCTCGGCACTACCCCCGAGACATCCGAATCGATCTCGTGTTCTCCATCCAATGGCGCCGCCTCATCAAAGGCTTCGGTGTTACCCGGCCCCGGGGTTGGATCACAGACCCCCATCATCCGCATGTCTTCGTGCTCAACCGTGTGACAGTGAAACGCGAAGGGCCCGCTAAATGTCCTGAACTTGATAAAACACTCTGCTTCCTCTCCGCCATGGAGAAGCGTCAGGTCCTGATTGAAACGCCGCTCGCGGCGGGGCAGCTTTCCGTTCACAAACTTGACTTGATGGCCCTCAAGGTGGGTATGCATGGGATGCCACCAGCCTCCGGACGTGTTCACGAACCACCATCGCTCGGCTCCCATGCCCAGTTCCGGGACCGCGTCAGCCCGCCGGGGATTGAAGAACCGGTTGTTGATCGTGAAAGCGCCCATCGACCGGTCTGCTCTGAATGTCCGTGTCTCGACGACTTCATCTTCGCGAATCGGCGCCCATTGGCCCGGCAGCCCCGGGTCGTCATCCACGCCTTCCCCAACATCGACCGCATAACCCCGGATGGTTGTTCCTTCAACGCACGGCACTTCGGGTTCGGGAAGCGCTTCCCCCACCACATTGAACTTGAGCAAGGGTGTCGGCTGGTCGGGATCCAGGCCCTTGCCCTTACGTCCATCCGTCTGGATCATAATATTTTCCAGAAAGACCTCGTCGCCTTCCTCGTATTCAGAGAAATCAACGATGATGTCATAACGCATACCCGAGGAGACCTCGAAGCTCTCCACTTCAATGCCACGCGGCAAAAGCCAGCTATCCGTACCAATGATGCACATCTTCTGACCGCTGCTTAGTCGCATCTCGTAAATTCGGGCATTGGATGCATTCAAAATCCGAAATCGATATTTTCGGCGCTCCACGTCGAAGTAGGGCTGAACCTTCCCATTCACCGTGTGGACATCCCCGATGTATCCGTTGTGATCGAGGAAGTCGTAGCTAATCGTTCCATCCGCGTTGAACCGACGATCCGTGAAGGCCAGACCGACATCGTAATCGCCCCCCGGCTCCGGGATTACCCCCCGGCGAGCCAGCTCGTCTTGGCGTTCATCCACAACGAGAAAGAAACCCGCCAGTCCCTTGATGACGTTGTAGCCCGTCACATCCATAGCGTGATCGTGATACCACAGCGTCGTGGGGATCCACGCCTCGTCAAAGTCATCCCCGTGTACCGGCGCAAAATTGGTCTCCGGGTCGGTCATCTGGGGACCGCAGTTGGTAAACCAATAGTCTCGCGACTCACCCGACAGCGTATAAAAATCAGGATAGCCATCCGCATGGGCCGTATTGTGCCCCCCGTGCAGGTGAATCGAAGTCTCGTGATTGTTCCCTGTGGAATTGACCTGGCCATCCGTCGGCGTACCGCGATCGGCTGTCAGGCCATTCGAGCAGCGAAGCACCGCGGGCTCGCGGTAGCGAACCACCACCGTGGGACCGGGCGTCGTGCCCGAACCCGGAGGCTGGGTCACGTCTCGGTAGGAAAAAATCGGAACTTCGGGGCCGTCGGGGACAAACCGATGCAGGGTTTCCTCGACCACCAGACCGAACTCAGCCTCATGGGTATCCCCGTCGCTGAACCCACTGTTGAACTGGTTCATGTCCGGGAAATAACCAAACTCCGGCGCGATCCCGTGGCTGACATCTTCGAAAGAACCCGTCGGCACCACCGGCCCGCGCCCTGGCCCACCCGCGCGCGGATACGCCCCTGGCTTGGGGTCCAGACGCTCCCCCCCAACCAAGCGGCTCAATACTCGGGGCAGAACCAATTCTTGAGTAAAGGGCTCGTAACCGAAGAAAAGACCCTGGCCGGTGTCTGACACCGAAGTGTTTTTTAGGTCTCTCTTGTCCCGAACTCTCTTGTTTCGGCCTCGCTTGGAGGATGCGACAAGAGGCAACCCCACCGCCCCCGCAACGCCGGCAACCCCGGCAACTACACTTTTCTTCAACAACGACCGCCGACTGATTCCCATACTTTAACCCCTGCGAGTTTCCAGCTAATTGCTCGAAATATGACAGGAATGCAATGGGATTCATACGGCGATAGTGAGGCAGCCAACCCGCGCGTTGAAGGCAAGCGCGTCCCCAATCCTCCTGTTCAGAAGACAGATTTCTCTGCTTTCGAGCTGGCTGGCTGAACGAAGAGAAAAGAGACGCCTATCGCGCACCTTCGGACGGGGAGCCCCTGTCGCGGCTACTTAAATCATCAGCCAGTGTTCGAGAGGAGCGCTGGAAATAAATGGCTCCCAGTACGCCCATAACACTGACTGAGAGCAGTGAATAACGGATCGACTGCTCCCCCCAATACGGCGCGTAAAGGTCATTCATGACCCCGACGAGCAGAGGTCCAAATCCCGCGCCCACCAGATTCACGACAAATAGGAGGATCGCCGCTGCTGTCGCGCGCATGCTCAACCGCGCCAGATTCTGATTCAGCGAATGCATGGCTGGCACGTACATATTGGCGAGGACATAGAAGACGAAGAAACTGATCATCGCGATCTCACTTGAATCAGACAGAAGGAACACAAAGGCGAAGGGGAGGCATGCCCAAGTAGCTCGAGCTGGAAAGCGCATGGCCCAGGCTGGGTCGCGCTGAGAGAGACGGTCGGTAATGGCTCCACCGGCAAAAGTGCCCAGACTCCCGCCAAGGCCGACGATGGCCGCCATCCAGAGGCCAATCTCCATAGGGGCCATGTGATGGACCCGGCCGAAGAACTCGTAACCCCACATCAAGACCCCGTAACCCATCAGTGAGAGGAAGCAGGAACCCGCCACCAGGTTCCGCCAGGATGGGCACGAAAACAGGTAGTTCAAGGTCTCTCGAAAGGTCGAAGGCTCGCTACTGACCACGCTTTTCTCGGAGTAACCACGAGGGGGTTCTTTCACGGTAAAGCGAACCACTAGGGCGATCAGCAAGCCGGGGAGCCCCAACAAGATAAAAGGCGTTCGCCAATCTTCCGCGAACTGCTCTCGCAAATATCCTCCGCCCAAGTAGGCAAGAGCCGAGCCAATATAGACCCCCCATGCGTAGATCCCCATGGCGGTCGCGCGTTTTGAGGGAGGGAAATAATCCGAGATAAGCGAGTGCGCTGGCGGACTCCCTGCGGCTTCACCCACACCGACACCGACTCGAAGCAGCGCCAATTGGCCGAAGCTTCGCGCGTAGCCACACCAGACCGTCATGGCACTCCAGACCGCGAGTCCCAGGGCAATGATCGAGCGACGATTGCCCCGGTCCGCCCAGCGTGCAATGGGGATTCCGGCAATGGTGTAGAAGAGCGCAAACGCGAAGCCCACAAGCAGACCCATGACCGTGTCCGAGACCCCAAACTCCTGTTTGATGGGGCCTATAAATACGGAGAGGATCTGCCGATCAACAAAGTTGATGACGTAGACGACGAAGAGAACGGCGAGTACGTAGTTGGAATACGCCGAAGTAATTACG
>DUCT01000112.1 GCA_012959665.1 Myxococcales bacterium
TCGGCGTGCTGGGCCGCACCAAGCCCTAGGCGGCCCGCGGCGACCCGAGGGCTGTCAGCCAGTTTGGCGAATGCGCTCCTAGGGGGGCTGCGCTTCGGCGTCACCGATCTTGATGATTCCCATCGCGGGCGCCGAGGCGAGTGCGGTTCCCCGGGGTATGGCTGGCCCACTCCTGAGCACTGCGCATCGCCGGGCCGCAGAGTCCGCGCTCGGCGAGCGCTTGTAGCAGCGCTTGCGAAGCGCGTATCAATCGACGGTGAGCCGGCTGACCGTTCTTTTGTGTTCCCAGTGGCTACTGAGATCGCGCTGAAAATGGGGAGGCCTTTTCTCCAGGCTGTCGGTTGCCAGCCAGAGTCGTTTGAGATGACGCACCTGTCCGCTTTCATGGTCATCCTGGTAGGCAGTGCGCGCATGGAGGACGTGGTAGTTGTTGACGAATTGCATGTCTCCGGGTTGGAGGTCCATGAACACGTTGTATTGTGACTCGCTCGTCATGGCATCGAGTCGTTGCATGGCGGCTTCGGCTACATCGTCAATCCGAGGTGCTTCGGCGTGGCGCTGGGAGGCGAGGATATATGGACGGATGTAGCGGACGAAAAGTCGATGGTCGCATTGGGTGAAGACCGGCATCTCATACCAGGGTCGTCCACCCGGGGGTTCGGCGTTGCGAAAGTCAAAGGGTTGGGGCTGGTAGAGGGCGGCTGCAAGTTCCGGGGATTGGCGGACGAGGTCGTTGTGGATGGCCACGGCGTTGGCGACTGTGGAGATCCCGCCCCTCTGTGCCTTTTGGAGGCAGAGCAGGCCGACCAGATCCGAGCCGTCCGAGTGATAGGGGAAAGCCACGGCGCCGATCTCATTGCCCCTCGAGTTGTGATCGTGGCCCCTCACGCCCTGATCGGTGACGTCTCCTAGCACATGGCCATACTGGTTCTGGGGCCATGGGTCGCCGAGGTGCATACCGATCCCCCAGTAGATCATTTCCATTTCGGTCTGGGAGTATTTATGGCGTGGCACGCCGCGGAGGAGTGCGAAGCCCCGCCCGTCGATGAGTTCGCTTTCAATGGTCGCCAACTTCTGGCGCACCGTGGGCAGGGGAAAGTCTTTGCGCCCGATCGCCAGGACATCTTCCGAGCGTTCCAGGGCGTGGCCCAGAGCGGCATCGATCTCGTCGATTTCATCGGGGCTCAGGACGTAGGTCCAGCGGGTGCTGTCTGCAACGTCATCCGGGCCCCACTCGGCTGACGTTTCCAGGATCTGGGGTGAAGCTTGCATGGTTCTCCTCCCTGTGGGCGCAAGATTAGGGGAGTTGCTCCATGTCTGCGATTCGGCGTACCCTCAAGTCGTTTACTTGTATGCGAGGAGGCGAAGATGTTGGATCGATTGATTCGGGGAGGCACGGTGGTGGACGGCACGGGTACTCCCCCCCGCCGGGCCGATGTTGGGATTCGCGATGGCCGAATTGTGGCTGTGGGCGAGATCGATGAGAGCGCCCGGGAGGAGATCGACGCCTCTGGCCTGCTGGTGACGCCCGGGTGGGTGGACGTGCATACCCACTACGACGGTCAGGTGACCTGGGACCCGGAGATCACCCCATCCTCGTGGCATGGCGTGACCACGGTTGTGATGGGCAATTGCGGCGTGGGTTTCGCGCCCGCGCATCCTGGGCGTCGCGACTGGCTGATCGGATTGATGGAGGGAGTGGAGGATATCCCGGGGGCTGCGCTGGCCGAGGGAATCAACTGGGAATGGGAGAGCTTTCCCGAATATCTCGATGCCATCGAGAAGACTCCCTATGCCATCGACGTCGGGGCCCAGGTTCCGCACGGCGCCCTTCGCGCCTACGTGATGGGAGCGCGCGGCGCGGATCATACTGCGGTGCCCACAGGAGAGGAAATTTCGGAGATGGGACGCCTGGCTCGTGAGGCGATCGCGGCCGGGGCACTGGGCTTTACGAGTTCACGCACTCGAAACCATCGAACGAAGGACGGCGAGCCGACGCCCAGCCTTACAGCCGGACCCGACGAAATGCTTGGGATTGCCGCGGCCCTGGGCGAGGGCGAGCGGGGCGTATTCGAAATGGTGGCCGACTTTGTCGATGTAGACGGAGAGTTCGCGCTTTTGCGCCAGATGGTTGAGGTATCCGGCCGTCCCATGTCGATTACCGTGGCTCAGAGCGACGCCGCCCCCGAGCAGTGGCGGCGTCTCCTGGATCTGATCGGAGAAGCCGTGGCCGACGGTCTGCCCATGCGGGCCCAGGTTCCGCCCCGGGCCATTGGGATCATGCTGGGCCTCCAAGCGACGCTTCATCCCTTTGGCGGTCACCCCACCTACCGCAGCGAAGTCGCGGAACTCCCCCATGCCAAACAGGTCGAGAAGCTCAAGGACCCCGCCCTGCGCGCGCGTATTCTTTCGGAGAACCCGCCGGATATGCTCCAAGGGCTGCTCGGGGATTTCCATCGGCTTTTCGAGCTCGGCGATCCGCCGGAATACGAACCCGCGCCCGAAACGAGCATTGCGGCCCGAGCCGAGCGCCTTGGCGTGGAGCCGAACTCGCTGGCCTATGACCTTTTATTGGAACAGGAAGGCAAGGCGCTCTTGTATCGTCCCTTCCTCAACTACACCGACTTCGATCTCGAGGTGAGCCGTCAGATGCTGCTGGACCCGCACACCGTGCCCGGTCTCAGCGATGCCGGCGCCCATTGCGGGATGATCTGTGACGGGAGTTTCCCCACTTATCTTTTGGCGCATTGGGGCAAAGATCGATCTCGAGGTGAAAAAATTCCCCTGGAGATGCTGGTCAAGTTCCAGACTGCGGATACCGCGGACCTGGTTGGTCTCGAAGATCGGGGCCGCATCCTACCGGGTCTGCGTGCAGACCTGAACCTGATCGATTGGGAGGCACTTCGTCTGGAATCCCCGGTGATGGTTTTTGACCTGCCAACCGGTGGAAAGCGTCTGATCCAGAAGGCCCAGGGTTATCGGAAGACCCTCGTCGCTGGGCAAACCATTTGCGAGAACGGTGAACTGACCGGCATTCGGCCTGGCCGACTGGTTCGGGGCGCCCGCTCGGCCTCCGTCGAGTGATGGACCGAGCCGTGCGAGGGCCGATTGACGAGGGTGAAGAATGAGAATAGTGAGTACGGAAAAGATCATTTCTCCCGCCAAGTTTGCCCATGTAGTTTTGCGCACCCGAAAACTCGACGAAGCAGTTGCCTGGTATGCCGAGGTACTGGGGACAAGAACTGTATTCCAGAATGAGTTTGTGGCCTTCCTGACTTACGATGAGGAACATCACCGCATTGCGCTGATTGCGACTGCCCAGGCGGAGGGCTCTCCTGCCCAGGCCGCCGGACTGGATCATTTCGCCTATGGGTTTGATGATTTCGGCGACCTGATGTCCAGCTACAAGCGATTACGGGATGCGGGCATCAAACCGGTGTGGACGATCAACCACGGGCCGACTACGTCGATCTACTACGAGGATCCGGATGGAACCCGCCTGGAGTTCCAGGTGGACAACTTCGCCACCGAGGCCGAACTCAAGGGCTGGATGGACGGCCCTGGGTTCGCAGCCAACCCGATTGGCATCGAGTTCGATGCCGAGAAACTTTTGGCGCGCTATGAAGCGGGCGATCCCCTGAAGGAGTTGATGGCCCAAGGAAGTGCTTGATGGGGCTAACCCTCGGCGTCGCGAAGAGGGCCTTGAGTGCATTTCCAGGGAGCGCGCGGCAGACGGGAGCGCGCGCCGGGTGGATTTGGCTTTTCGAGTGGGAGAACGCTGGGCTATGATTTCGTCTTACCCATAGCTCACGGTCGGGAGGACGAAGAAAGCGGATGCGGAGACTCACGGAAAAAGCGCGTAGCGCGGCGTATGGGTTCCGCACAGTGGGACTCTTGGTGCTCGTGGGTCTCTGGGGCCCGGTTCCAGCAGCCCAGGCTTCCGACAGGAAGTCCTGATGGAGTCCGGATACGAAGAGGCCGTTGTCCGCCCGCTCGGTGATGT
>DUCT01000113.1:0-3237 GCA_012959665.1 Myxococcales bacterium
GCGAGTCGAGCCCCACACCGCCTGCCCGGCCGTCCAGGCGCCCGATGCCAGCAAGACCACCGCCCAGCCGATCATCCCCCCCGACGAAAGCATGGGCACCGGGATCGGAGAGACGAGGGTCTGGCTCGTGTTGACCGCGCCCCGGGTATGGGGCCCCGGCGCCGCCCAAATGAAGTCCGTCCCCTGACTGCCCTGTCCCTGGCGCTGGAGAGAGTGGCCCACCGGCGTCGAGGAGCTTTCGCTCACTCCGACATCGCTGGACGTCAAGCCGTCGGCAGCGCCGCCCACAGCCAGAACGACACCCTCGTAGCTGAGAAACTCCACGACGTTTCCCCCCGGAGCCACCAGGGCCAGCCCGTCGGCGGGCCCATTCTGCATACCCGAATCGGGGAAGAAAAGGAAACCAAAGCCGCTGCCGTCATCGGCGAGCACACCGCCGAGGGGGATCGAATCAATGACCCCGCCGCCATTCCCGTTGTAGGTCACCAACGTCCACCCCGTTAGATCGAGCCCGGCCGGGCCCGCGATCTCAACACCCTCGTCAACATCGCTGCCGGCGTTGTCGTAATGGAGTTCGTTGATCCAGGGCGAACTCACAACGCCGACCGACACAGTCAATTCGGCACTGGGAGCCGACGCGTCGTCGTCCAAGTCCACCGCCGTCACCGTGTAATAATAGAGCCAGCCCACCTTCGCCGAATGATCGATGAAGTCGCTGGATGGCAACAAGCCCATGTGCAAATCGATCGCCGTACCGCCGGGCGCCAGAGCTCGTCTCACCCGGTAGCCTGCCAAGTCCGGCTCGAAGTTGTCATTCCAATCCAGTTCGACCGGCCCAGCGGTGGAGATCGCTTGGAGCCCGCTGGGCGCGGCGGGAACGCCTCCCCCGGCACAGGCACCCGCAAAAATGCACGCCACCCACTCGGGATGGTCAATGAAGGGATTGCGGTTGCCCTGGTGGCTCGCGATCACATCGTTTCGCGCCTGCTCCCGGGCATCCACCGGGTCGGCGACGTGCCACGCGAGCAGATCCGAGAGAAACGCCATGTGGGCCAGAGACACATTGGCTCCACTCGTGACCACCAGGGTTTCGTCGTCGGTCAGGACCAAGTCGGGTTCAGCAGCGCCCGTCCCGCTGTGGGTCCCGCCCTCGTATCGAACATCCATATAGAAGAGCGCCCGGGCCACATCCCCTTGGCGCGCGGCCCAGGTTTCCCAAATCCCCGTAGTGGTCCAGTTCGACTGGCCGGGATAGGTGCCGCTCCCGCCGCCGACCCCGCCATTGACCACGGTGGCGCGCTCTTCGCAGGTCGCATCGCATTCCCCGTACAGCTTGTCTTGCCGGGAACTGTTGTACCCCTCGTCCGAGAGAAACAGATGGTGGCAATCGGTGTACGGATAGTTGCTGGCTCCGTCGTTGGGAAACCCGTAGGACTTGGGCCAGCTGTGCTCTCGGTTGTATCCTCCGCCCCCACCTCCGTACTTGGAGTGGTTGGCGTTCATGTAAACATCCAAAATCTCCGACGTGTTGGCCGGATTCTCATCGGCAGCCTCAAGAATGTCCCAGGTGTCGGTCGCACTGGACGTGTAGGGAAAGCGCTGGTGATCATCGATGACGGCGTGGAGGGAGACACGCAGCGCCCCGGCGCTGGTGGCGGTCACCGAGTCGTAATACCCCAGCGGAGGAACGGCGAGGACCGTTTTCGCGAGCCCGAGGAAAACACCCATGGAGAGGACCCATAAGCCTCCGGGCGAGGCAAGGCCGGCCCCGGCGGCTCGAGGAACCGGCGCTGGAAATTGGAACCAAGATGAGTACCTGACGAAGGGCATCGACAGCAGGCGGGCAAGCCGCATCTCCTAGTACCAGTCTACAGGTGAACGCGCTCAGAAGAATATGAGAATTTTTTCATCTCGGAACAGCCCGAATGGGCAGGATCGTTGCGAGCGCTACCCTATTCGTCGACGGCCCGTTCCTTTCCCCGGAGGCGCCTCCATATGTTGGATGCTCTCCCTGCTCCCTCAGCAGCGCTCTTTTGGACTTTCGCCGGCTTGCCCGTATTGGTTTCGGGCGCCGTCGTCGTGGCCGTAGGGCGCACATCGGATCCGGGGGCGGCACGCCGAGCTGGCCTCGCTTTGCTCCTCTGGGGAAGCTTGACCGCAGGCCTCGGCGTCAGCGGCGTCCTCGATGTTTGGTCGCCCCCACGAATGCTCCTGCTCTTTCTGGGGGTTCTGGTCTTCCTCGCCTGGGCGGCGCGCCAGCCTTGGACCCAACGACTCGGACATCTCTCGCTCCGGATATTGGTGGGCTTCCAGGCCTTTCGGATCGCGGTGGAGTTCGGGCTCCACGACGCAGTCAAGCAGGGGATCGCTCACCCGACCCTCACTTGGACGGGCACCAACTTGGATATCATCCCCGGGATCACCGCTCTCGTACTGGTCCCCTTCGTCGACCGCCTCGACCGCCGCGCCCTCCAGGCTTGGAATTTGACCATGGCGGGCGTTCTCGGAGTCACCGTCATCACGGCCCTGCTTGCGGCCCCCACACCTCTCCGTCTGATCCAAGGCGATCCCGCCAATGTGTTCATCGCGGGGTTCCCCTTCGTCTGGCTTCCCACGATCCTCGTCCCGTCGGCCTGGCTCGGGCACATCGTTCTCTACCGCCGGCTCCGCGAGATCCCTGAGCAAGCGCGCGCCAAAAACTGAAGCCGCCACGTCGAGGCCGAACGAACCCCTCGACAAGATTCGGCGCGCCCGAGCCCCCCGCGATCTCCTCGACTGCTATCGTCGTGGCCGAAACGCGGACTTCGGTCCCTACAGTCTCCGGTCAACCCTCATGGATTTTCTGACACACACGCAAATACAGACTCTTCGGAGGGAGTACGGCACCCCCGTCTACGTCTACGACCAAGCCCTCCTCGAAAGGGCGGCTCGGGAAGTGCTCGCATTTCCCAACGTTTACGGGCTCACTGCTCGCTATGCAATGAAGGCCCTGCCCACGGCGG
Source organism: Myxococcales bacterium (assembly GCA_012959665.1). Classification (GTDB taxonomy): domain Bacteria; phylum Myxococcota_A; class UBA9160; order UBA9160; family UBA4427; genus JAZXM01. Next base: position 3,003 of record DUCT01000113.1, read on the forward strand.
CCATCGTCCGCATCCTTACCGGCACGGGGCTTCATATCGATGCCAGCAGCGGCTTCGAGGCCGAGCGCGCCCTGCTCGCGGGGGTCGCACCCGAAAAAATCCAGCTCAGCGCCCAGGAATTGCCCCAGGATCTCAAGGGATTGGTGGAGCGTGGAGTGCTCTTCAACGCCTGCTCCCTCGAGCAACTTGAGGCCTATGGGCGACTCTTTCCCGGACGCGAGGTCTCGGTCCGCAT
>DUCT01000113.1:3343-3964 GCA_012959665.1 Myxococcales bacterium
ATCTCGACCGGGTACGGGCTCTGCAGGGTCAGCTGGATTTGCGCATCACCCGCATGCACACCCATATCGGATCCGGAGGTGATCCCCAGGCCTGGAAGCACTGCGCGCGGCTCGCCTTGGCCATCGCGGCGCAGCTCCCGGATGTGGTCCGGCTCAACCTGGGCGGAGGCTTCAAGGTGGGCCGTATGCCCGACGAAGCTTCGGCCAACCTGGCGGAGATCGGCAACGCCCTGCTCGATGATTTTCGCGACTTCGCAAAGGTACACGGTCGCAAACTCCACCTGGAGATCGAACCCGGGACCTACTTGGTGGCCGGAGCCGGGGCGATCGTGGCCAGCGTGAGCGATGTCGTCGATACAGGAAGCGACGGCTACACCTTCGCCAAGGTCGATACGGGAATGACCGAGTTCTTGCGCCCGAACCTCTACGGGGCCCAACACCCCATTGCCGTTTTCCCCGCCGACCCTGGTGCGACCCGGGATGAAATCGACCTGCTGATCGCGGGCCATTGCTGCGAGAGCGGGGACATGCTGACGCCCGCCCCCGGTGACCCCGAAGGCCTGGCGCCTCGGCGCTTGACCCGCCCGGTCACGGGCGACTCCATCGTGATTGGCGGCGCCG
>DUCT01000114.1:0-555 GCA_012959665.1 Myxococcales bacterium
GGTCTTCGCGGTGACCGCGGTGGCCATCCTGGGGTGTGGACTGGCCTCGCTTCGCCCCGGGGAGCCAGCTGGTGCAGGGCACGGCTCCGAGGCCTCTGACCCCGGGGCACGTATAGGCCCTCGAGTGGTGAGCTTGTGGCTGCTTCTCCCTGCCTGCGGGGTGATTCTCCTGATGGCGGTCACGAACAAGCTTTGCCTCGATGTGGCCAGTGTTCCCTTCCTTTGGGTTCTTCCCCTGGGCCTGTATCTCGTGAGTTTTATTCTGACCTTCGGCCCCCAGCGTACGTATCGCCGCTCGGTCTATCTTTCCAGCGGTGTGGTCGCCTTGGTTCTGCAGTTCGCCGGAAAGAGCCCGTTGATCGCACTATTGCCGGGCCTGGGCGTCCTCGGGGGTGTGCCCGCCCAGGCGACCTTCTATCTGATACTGCTCTTTGCGACCTGCATGCTCGTCCACGGGGAGCTCTATGCCTTGCGGCCCTCTCCTCGCCAACTCACCGCTTTCTATTTGGCCATTTCACTGGGCGGTGCACTGGGTGGCTTGCTCGTGGGACTCGT
>DUCT01000114.1:643-2567 GCA_012959665.1 Myxococcales bacterium
TGCTGCTCTGGATTTTTGGAAGCGACCCAAAGAGTTGGCTCTATTTCAGGGGCCCCCGTTGGCACCTGGCCTTGGCCTCTGGCGGAGTCATGATCCTGTTGACCTCCGTGACGATTCTGGGAAGCGTAGAGAATTCGACTGCGCTTTATTCCGAGCGGACTTTTTTCGGTGTTGTTCGCGTCTTGGATGTGGGGCTGAGCTCGGCTCAATCCAGGGCGCAAGCGAAAGAATTCGAGCCCGAACTCCGTATCCTCGTGCACGGGACGACCCTCCATGGCGCGCAGCTTCTTCATGGCCCGGGTCGGAAGAGGCCGGTTTCCTACTACGGGCTGGCGACGGGGATCGGTTTGGTGATGGCCCAGCGTACGCCCGGTGCAGCCATCGATGTGGGTGTGATTGGGTTGGGGGCCGGTGCGCTTGCCGCCTATGGGCGCGAAGGGGATCGTTTCCGATTTTACGAAATAGATCCAGGTGTCGTCCGGATTGCGGGGGAGGAGGGTTATTTCAGTTTCCTCTCGGACAGCGCAGCGGAAATAGAAGTGATTCTGGGTGACGCGAGACTCTCACTCCAGGGAGAAACCGAAGCGAACGGAGAGCCGCAATTCGACATTCTCGTTGTGGATGCCTTCAGCAGTGATTCGGTGCCCGTGCACCTCTTGACCCGAGAGGCCATGGAACTCTATTCGCGCAATGTCAAAGTCGGCGGATTGATCGCGTTCCATGCATCGAACCGCTTTCTCGACTTGAGTTCGATCCTTTATCGCATCGGCCTGGACTTGAACCTCCACATGCTCAGTATCGAGAACGGCTCGGTTCCGTTTGAAATGGGTCAGCCTGCGCGATGGATATTCTTGAGTCGGGACGAAGAACGGATCGAGGCTCTGGGCCGAATCGGCCCTGCCCGTGTCCAAAGCCTTGGAGTGCAGCTCCGGTCGGTCCGCTTCCAGACCCCACCTCGTGCCCGCTTTGCCGATGCCGCGCTCTGGACCGACAACTACAGCAGCCTGTTGGCTCTGATCAGGAAATAGCGCTGAGGGGGATAGTCGGGTGGGCGGGTGGGTGAACGGACGGGAGCGCCGAAGCCTCGACCCCGAGTTATTGGGTCAAGAGTCGTTGATTGGAGGCCACAGCCTCACTGACGACGCGGGTGTTGAGCACCAGGGGCAGGTAGAGGGTTAAGTCGATCTTGCTCCTGGCCGGCACGGGATACCCGTCCAGTTCGGCGAAATCCAACTCAAGGGAGAATTTCTTCAGGCCCAGGGGGTAGTCGGCGATTGTTCCCCGAGAGGACAGGAGTCTGAAGCCGTCGGCGCTGAATTCAAGGATTCCCTGAAAATGCCGCGAGGTCCGTTCCCGGGGAATCACCTCGAGCTTGAACGTAGAAGCGTCCGCTACCCCCGGGCGCGCCGTGAGTTTCAGACGGTAGTGGTCCCGGCCCCCTGGGCCGAAGATCCGGTAGGGAGCTTTGCGGTCGCGCTCTTTTCTTTTGCAGGCTTCGGGTTCACGGGTCTGGCCGTCGACGGTGCAGCGCAAAATCTTGATCCGGGGTCGTTCGCCCACCCGGGTCCATACTTCCTCTTGGGAAATCGACGTCTTCTTGAGCTCGCCGCTCTTCGGGTCGAGTTCGCGGACGGTCATGGTCCGATTGATCTGGGTGCCTGGGTATTGCTGCTCGAAATCGGACACATGCCGGTAGATCTGGTCAATGATCTCCTGATCAGACGGCCCCTCGGCCGAGCCCGCGGTGCCGACCCAGACGAAAAGTGTGAGCCAGACCAATTGCTGCCATTTCATGATGAAGTTCCTGGTGGGGTAATTGTATGGGGGGCGGGAGACTAGCGCGTAGAACAAGGGCCCGGTTGAATGCGTCCTCAGGGCCTCGGCGAGCAAGTTCATTCGGTGCCGGCCCACGAATCTTCGGCTC
>DUCT01000114.1:2637-23802 GCA_012959665.1 Myxococcales bacterium
TTGATTGATACACCACGGAGGGCACGATGCTCGAAAGTACTATGCAGGATACGCCTCTCTCTATTCGCTCGATCTTCGAGTATGGCCGGCGAATATTCGCGGAGAGTCAGGTCGTCACCTTCGAGGGAGATCATTCGCGCCGGGCCAGCTTTGCCGAGGTGGGAGCCCGGGCCGAAAAATTGGCCGCTGCGCTGGACCGCTTGGGGGTGAAGCCCGGTGATCGCGTGGCCACCTTTCAGTGGAACAACCAGGAGCATCTTGAAGCCTATTTTGCCGTACCGTGCATGGGCGCGGTGCTCCACACCCTGAACATTCGGCTGTTCCCCGAGCAGCTCAGCTATGTGATCAATCACGCGGAAGACGACGTGATCCTGATCGATGGTTCCCTGGTCCCCCTGTTGGCCAAGGTTGTGGATGAGCTGAAGAAGCGGCCGACCTTTATTCTGGTGGGCGAGGGCGATGCGTCGGCATTGGGGGAGGTTCTTCACTATGAAGAACTGTTGGCAGCCGAATCCGAAGGCTACTCATGGCCCGAAATTGACGAACGCCAGGCTGCAGCCATGTGTTACACCAGCGGAACCACGGGGAACCCGAAGGGCGTGGTGTACAGCCATCGCTCGAGCGTTTTGCACGCGATGGCGGCGACCTCGGTGGCGACCTTCGGATTGTCCCAGGAAGACCGCGCGCTGATGATCGTACCCATGTTTCACGCCAACGCCTGGGGGCTTCCCCACGCCACCTGGCAGGCCGGGGCAGACATCATCCTGCCCGAGAAATTCCTTCAGGCCGAACCGTTGTGTCGACTGATCGCCGAGGAGAAGCCCACTTTTTCGGGGGCCGTCCCCACGGTGTGGAACGACATTCTTCGCTACGCCGAGGGCAAGGAAGTCGACCTGTCCAGCCTGCGCATGGTGGTCTGCGGAGGGTCGGCGGTGCCCCGAAGCCTGATGGAAGCCCTGGACGAAAAATACGGTGTACGCATGATCCAGGCCTGGGGCATGACGGAAACCAGTCCCCTGGCCGCGGTCGCCCACCCGCCGCGTGGGCACGACCCCGCCGACGATATGGACTGGCGCACGCGTACCGGCCGAGTGTCCGCCGGGGTCGAATTGAGAATCGTCGACGATGAGGGCCGGGAACTCCCCTGGGATGGTGAATCCGTAGGCGAAATTCAGGTACGCGGGCCGTGGATCACGGCCTCGTACTACAAGGATCCCTCGGATGATAAATTCCAGGATGGATGGCTCAGGACGGGGGACGTAGCCCATGTGGATTCCCTGGGTTTTATCCAGATTACCGATCGCGCCAAGGACGTGATCAAGTCCGGAGGCGAGTGGATCTCGTCGGTGGAACTCGAAAACGAAATCATGGCGCATCCCGACGTGGTGGAGGCGGCCGTGGTGGGCGTTCCCGATGATCGGTGGGACGAGCGGCCCATGGCGTGTGTGGTCCTCGCGGATGGAGCGAAAGTGGGCGCAGAGGAACTGACCAAGTTTCTTGCCTCTCGGGTCGCCAAGTGGTGGCTTCCCGAGCGCTGGGCCTTCATTGACGAAGTGCCCAAGACCAGCGTGGGGAAATTCGACAAGAAGGTTCTCCGTGCCCAACACGCAAAGGGCGAGCTGTTGATTGTCGGCTGAAGAGGAGTGGTCTGACTCCAGAATTGGGATTTGGGACAACGAGGAGAGGGCAATGATCAAGCTTGTGTATTGCGTTCGGCGAAAGGCGGAAATCGGGGCGGATGAGTTTTTTCGCTACTGGCTGGAGGAGCACGGTCCCTTGGTCAAGAGCGTCGCTCAGGTCTTGAATGCCCGGCGCTATGTCCAGAGCCATTCGACGGAAGCCAAGGTCAACGCGGGTCTCTCCCAAGGCCGGGGGCTTGGGGAACCCTTTGATGGAATCACGGAAGTCTGGTGGGATAGCGTCGACGAGTTGATCGCCGGATCGACTTCGCCCGGGGGCCAGGCGGCGTCAAAACGATTGCAGGAGGACGAGTCCCATTTTATTGACTTCGCGGACTCCCGACTTTTTCTGACCGAGGAACACGCGATCTTCGACTTCACCGAGTGATCGCACCGACCGACGTCACTGGCTGACCGAGTTGAAGGCGTTGAAGGTAAATGGTTGAAGGTAGAAGGTTGAAAGCGTTGCCCGGGCCGCTCAGAGCGCCAGGGCCACCGCGAAGATCACTCCGGTAAACCCCAAGGCGATGAACGTGTATCCCATGATTTCCCGGGCGCCGATCCTGGCCACCGCCAGAACGGGAACCAGGACCAGGGGCTGAATCAGGTTGGTCCACTGGTCGCCCAGCGCGACCCCCATGGCGACCCGGGGCAGGTCCGCACCGACTTGCTGGGCAGCCGCCATCATGAGCGGCCCCTGGACCGCCCATTGCCCGCCCCCCGACGGGATGAAGAGATTGAGGAACCCGCCCGAGAGAAACGCCCAGACAGGCAGGGTCCCGGCATTGGAAAAGGACACGAAAAATTCGACGATGATCGCGACCAGTCCGGAATCGAGCATGATGGCCGCGATGCCGGCGTAGAACGGGTACTGGAGCAAAAAGGGCACGGCGACACGCCCGCCCTCCACTAGGATTTCGATGTAGCGCAGGGCCGAGCCCGCGAGGGCAAGGCCCGCGAAGAGGAATCCGAAGTTCAGAATGTTCAACTCGAGGCCCTGCTTGCGCAGGAAAAAATGGCTGAGAATATAGAAGCCCGCGAGGGCCACGAGCAGGCCACTCAGCCAGGGCGAATTTTCCATGCGCTCGGCCGGCGTGGCGGGTCCCGGAGAAACGGGGAGAGCCGAGGAATCCCCGACGAATGCCGTGCCTTCCATTTCCTGGATGGCCTCGGGATCACGCGGCCTGAGCCATGCCATTGCGAAGGGCAGGGTGAGGAGGACTGTCACGGCCACGGCAATATTCCAGCCGGTGAAGACGGTCTCGGTCATGGGGATCACGCCGATCTGGGTTGCGAGGAAATGCCCCGGCGTCGCAATGGCAAGAGCCACCGAACTGGTGAGCCCCTGGTGCCAGATCACGAAGCCCGAGAACGAGGAGGCGACGAGCAGGGGGTAGTGAACCCGAATGCCGGCTTCCCGGCACCGTTCACCGAGGGTGCGCGCGATGATGCCGGCCGTGACAAGGCTCATGCCCCAGGAAAAAAGGGCGGCGACTCCGGTGACCAGGCACGCGGTCACATACGCACTCCTTGCCGAATGCACTCGGCCGGCGATCCGGCGCAGGCCGCGCTTGACCGGGGGCGTGTTGGCCAACCCGAAGCCAAGCAGAAGAGTGAGCGTGATCTGGTTGGTGAAGAGCAAAAGGTTCCAGAAACCGTCTCCCCAGGATTCGATGGCTGAGGAGACCGGATAGTCGGCGATCCCAATCGCGCAGGCGAAGGTGAGGAGCGTGAGGCCCAAGGCCACCGCGAAGGCATCGGGGACCCAGCGAATGAAGAGTCCGACAAGTCGGTTCACGGCGCTTTCCTCCAGGCGTGATTGGGGCGCATCAGAGCCAGGTTTCCATCAGGTGATCGCGCAGGGCCTGGTTGTCCACGTCGGTCGCGGCATTGAGATTCGGTGCGCCCTTCTCGTCCCGGGCGACGGCGCGGTCGTCCAGGCGGATCCGTCGGTCGGCGAATGTGCACAGACCGGGATTGACAAGGATGGCTGCGGTGAGTGGATCGTGCAGAGCGACCCGGGGTGCCTCGTGTCCGGGGTGTTGACTCAGAAACTTCAGCCAGTGGGTGCACAGAACCGAAAGTTGTTGCGCCAGGGCGTCTCCGCCCGCAAGCCGCTCGACGTCGCCCTCGGCCAGGGCGGTCCGGAAGGTCACCTCGGCGGGCACTACGCGCGGAAGGGTGGCGTGATGGGCGCCTATGACGGTTTGGGCCGCCACCGCGTCGCTGAACCAATTCCACTCGGAAATCCCCTCGATCATTCCGGGAAGTCGGACATCGCTGAGCTTTCCGCCCATGATGGCCAGGGGGGGCAGGGTCTGACCAGCCTGAACCAGAGCCCCCAAGTTGGAGAGAGGGCCGATGGCGAGAACCACCTCGGGCCGGGCGGCTTGCATGGCTTGGCCGAGTCGCGCAATCCGCGCCTCGCGATCCTCTTCCGGATTGCTTCGAAGCCTGGGCCGAGGAGCCTTGAGAATGCCCAGGCCCTCGTGGCCGAACATCAAGCCCTGGCGGCCCGGAGTGAGAGGGGCGCCGAGACCGGGCAGCACGGGGATCTCGGGGGATCCGGCAAGAGCCAGCAGCGCCTGGGCGATTTCGCATCGAAGTTCGACGTCGCCGAAGACCGTTGAAACGCCCACGAGTTCGAAGCCCGGATGGCCCAGGACGTAGGCCAGGGTCAGGGCGTCGTCGACGTCGCTGCCTATATCGGTATCGATCCAGATCCGCATGGCGGGATTCTATCGGCCGAGCCGAACTGTTACCAATCACGGCCATCACGAACGCCCATCACGAACGCCCATCACGAATAGGGAGGCGTTGGCAGGAACCGTCCTAGGAAAAGCCCAGTTCAGGCGGCCGGCCCTTCGGCTGGGGGGGCAGGTCGCCCTTGGGCCGAGGCCAAACGATGGGCGTCAACTCGCCGGCGATGGGTTCGTCCACGGCAATTCCCTGACGGTCGGGGATGAGATGGGGAATCGCCGTGCGCCGTGTGCAGCCATCGGCGAAATAGATGATGCAGTAGACCCGGCGCGTGTCATCTGTTTCATTCGCGTCGGCTTGATGGACGGTGAGTGAGTGATGGAAGACAACCGAGCCCGGATCGGCCTCGACCCAGACGGGTTCGATATCGGCCACCGCCGGATCAGCCACGATGTCATAGGGCTCCTGGAAAACGTGCGAGATGTCGACGAAGCGCTCGAGGCCGGCTCGGTGCGAGCCCGGCAGGTAACCCATGGCTCCGGTCCCTCGGCGGGAACCGTCGAAGGGGATCCAAGCGGTGACCTGATCGGCGGGCGCGATGGGCCAGAAGGGTCGATCCTGATGGGCGTCGGTTTCTCTTCCCCCGGCTTCTTTGTAGAGGGCCTGGTCGTGCCAGATGCGCACCGCCTTGGCCCCAAGGAGATCGGCGGCCATCCTCCCCAACTCAGGGTTGAAGGTATGCTGGCGCACGGCGAGGGCATCCTCCCAAAGATTGATGCATTGAATGAAGCTCTGCTCGTAGAGGCTTTTTTCAGACAAGGGGCGCCGGTCTGAGGAGGACCGGCCCGACACGGCGTCATCGATGGCGGCGCCGAAGGTTTCGAGTTCATCCGAAGGGAAGAAATTTTCCACCACAAGAAATCCGTCACGCTGGAAAGTGTCGACTTGTTCTGGACTCAGTTGTCGTTTTCCGGCCATGTTTTCTCCTTCCTGCCGATTCTATCGGTCTCGGGCTTCTGTCGGCCACGCCGGGCTCGAGGACGTCCCTGGCTGGTCGACCCAGATCGGCGAAGACCAGGCCCGTTCCTCGATTTCGTCAAGGCAGTCGTCCTGATAGGGTGTCAGTGCCTCACTGCCGTGGCAGGGTTGCAGAGCGATGCAATCCCCGTTTTCGTCCCGGTTGCAGCGCAGGTTGCCGCCGTTCACCGCCGGAGTGGGCTGCTGGATCGCCCGGGCATAGTAGAGGGTGTCGCGCCCGTCTTTGAGGTAATCCGGGTCGCTGAACTCGACCACGCAACCCGTCGCGTCCCCAGGGCAGGGCAGGGAAAGCCAGGGGTCGTCGATGAGCCCGCTCAGGGGTTCCGTGTCCCGGAGTTGCGGGCGCATTCGCACGACTTCGATGCGGGTCAACAACCGCCGTCCATCGCTGGGCGAATAGCATTCATCCCGGCAAAGCGCGTGAAGGCGATGGGCGCCCAGGGCTTTCCGGGCGAATTCCGGACAACCCGGGTCCTGGATACGCGCCCCCACCGCACGCACGCGAAAATGAGGCCGGGTGCTCAGAACGGTTTCCGAGCCCATGGGAAGGGGGGCTGGGCGATCTCCGGGCGGGTTCAGGAGGTCAAACCAAAGCAGGATCCGTTCGCCGCTGGTGCCGTAAACCTCTCGCCGCTTGAGCGCGCTCCAAATGGCCTCCCGGCCGGTTCCTCGGGCGTGCACGGCAACGAGTCCGCCGGTGGTCAGGAAAGAGGACATCCTTTCGATGTCACGCGTCGCAAACGAGTTGATGGGCTGTTGATCCAGCGCGACCGAGTAGGGCACGGGGTCGTTCGCGTTCCCCAGCAGGTCCGGGGCGCCGGCCCGGGGTCCCTGGCTCTCGGTCATTTCGCTTCGGTTGAGCTCCTTGTAGCCCGTACCCGGTCGCGCCGTGTGGTTGTCGCTGGAGGCAATGAAACCCATACGAGCCGAGGCCGGGCGCGCCCGGGCAAAATTTTTCCGAGTCAGCATGTACTGGGCGGACATGCGGGGCCGGTAGTCGAAGGCCGGCAAGAAACAGTCCCGGCACTGGCCGGAGTCGAGCCAGTCCTCCACCGACGCGCCCAGCACCGTTCGAAAGCCCGTCTTTCCTGCGATGGCATGGTTTTGGCGAGCGACTGCTGCCCGCTCCGCGCATTGTTCATCCGGCGTGCCTTGGGCAAGGCAACGCGTGCGAATGATCTCACCCGCACGCCAGCAGTTGGGCAGGAATCCCGAAGGACCGGGTTGGGGCTCCGGGCAAAGGGGCTCCCTCGATGGATCGAGGAGGACGGCGGTGAAATCACGATATTCCTCGGAGTTTCCGTGGCCGGAATAGACTTCTACAAGGGTCTGTCTTTGGGGATCGTCATCCGGGCCACCGATCTGGGCGTCCCAGTCGGCACCGGGGGGCGCGGTGTTCCCCCAGGCCGTGCCGTGAGGAATGACGATGGACTCGAACCCCCATTCGTCCAGCTTGGCGAAGAGCTCCCCGGGCGTTCGGGTGGCTTCCTTGCATCCGGCGGGCAGGTCCCGGACGCCCACGCCCAGAGGGCAGGGCGGGACCGCCGCGGTTTCCGCAAGAAAACGTGTGAAGTCCAGGGTTCGCCGGTCGTGCATGAGCAGGGCGAGTCCGGCTCGAGCCAAGGGCGGCAAGGTCACGATGTCGCCATCGGGATGCAGGGCCGCGATGGGACGGGTTGGGATTTCTGCGTCCCCGAGTCCCTTGAGGAGGACGTTCTTGTGGCCCCAGTGATTGCCGGGACTCGATCCGTCCTGGGTCCACTCCCAGCCCAAGAAGGCGCTTACATCGGGGTCCCCCGACGAAGCGACTGCGTTGCACTGACGGAGGCTCTCGACGGTTTCACGCCAGTGCTCCGGCGTCAGTGACTCGGCGTGATCGTTGATCGACCAGAAGTCAAGGGCCGCACAGTACCGAGCGAAATCACAGGCATCGGCGGGGGGGTGCGCACCCTCACCGGAAACGAGAGGCAGACTCATAACGAACGCATCCGAGGAAAACGTGGTGTGCACGTGCAGGTCCCCAAAGAGAATCGCCGTGTCCGAGGCGCCCACTCCCACGCCCACTCCCACGCCCACGGCCGCCCGGCGCGCGGAGTCGCTGCGCTCGGCCACCACCGAGGCGGGTCGGGGAACCGGCGTGATTTTCCCTGGCCCCTCGTGGGCCCCGAAGACCCCCCATCCCAACAGGGCCACCCCCCCCGCGCCTACCAGGGCCAGGATTATCAGAGTGGAAAGCGTGTACAGAACGCGACGGCGCAAGGACTTACCTCGTTGACTTCAGAGCCAGGCTGGAAGAGCGCGGGCTTCTCCGGGCAGATCCGCGGCCCCCAGATCGTGGGAGACCACCACAGGGGTGTCCGGGGCAGTGTCCAACTCCCGGAGCCAGGCCCGGAGGGTCCCAAGGGGCGGGCGGTTTTCGGGAACAATCACCCGGTGATCACCGGGCTGTGGAGGAGGGGTGTGGGGCGGTCCATCCCCAGCGCTATTCGGGAGCCGGTGCGGTCTCGCGAAAACAAGACCAGGCCCAGAAGTAAGACAGTAAAGCGACCCCTCCAGACCCTTCGCATCGGCGCAATATAGCCTCCCTCTCTCGGCCTTGGGAAGAGGCTGGGGGTCTGCATGAGGCTTGCGCCCCGCTTCGGCATCTGGAAATTCATCCGGGGGAGCGCGAACCGGGACGGGCATCTGGTGTCGGATCGAAAAAGTGGGGAGACTGTGCGTTCGGGCGAGTTTCGGCAACACCTCAACCCACGACCAGGAGATCTCAAATGAAGACCGGAATACGAGTCGGCGGACCGGCTTCGGGCGGAAGAGACGAGTTCGAAGCCATGCTGATTTTTGCCCAGGAAGCCGAAAAACTGGGTGTCGACCAGGCATGGAGTGCCGAGGCGTGGGGCATGGATGCCATCTCGCCCCTGGCTTTTCTGGCAGCGCGCACCGAGCGAATGCAGCTGGGCACCGGCATTATGCAGGTGTGTGCTCGGACCGCGGCGAGTACCGCCATGACGGCGCTCAGTATGCAGACCGTGACCGGGGGGCGCTTTCTCTTGGGCCTCGGCAATTCCGGTCCACAAGTGGTGGAAGGTTTGCACGGGGAATCCTTTGCGCGCCCCCTGACCCGGATGCGAGAGACCATTGAAGTCATTCGTAAGGCGAGTCGCGGTGAAAAGCTTACCCTGGCGGGCGAGTGTGTGGTCTTGCCCCGCCCGGGTGGTGAGGGCAAGGCTTTGCGATTGGCCCACGAGCCCACGTCGGTGCCCATCTATCTCGCGACCCTGACCCCTCGTGCTCTGGAAATGACCGGTGCCCTGGCGGACGGTTGGCTAGGCACTTCGTTCACCCCGGATGCTGCTGAGGCTCACTTGGCTCACCTGCGTAAAGGTGCCGCGAGCGCGGGCCGAACCCTCGACGATCTTCGTCTCTCCGTGGATGTCATGGTGGGCATCGGCGACGACCCCGCTCCACTGATCGAGAAGCAGAAGCCGATGCTGGCCTTTCAGCTCTCGGCCATGGGGTCACCGACAACGAATTTTTACAACGATGCATACGCGCGTTCTGGTTTCGAAGGGCCCTGCGAAGAGGTCAGGCGTCTGTGGCTCGGGGGTGATCGTGCCGCGGCGATTCGAGCGGTCCCGGATGAGATGGTGCGAGCCACCACAATGATTGGGGACGAGTCCTACCTGCGCGGCCGGATTGCTCTCTATCGCGATTGCGGCATCCAGGAACTGACCCTTCACCCGATGGGGAATGGCCCGCGCGAGCGTCTGGATACCCTCGGCGCGGCGGTTGAACTCGTTCGTGATGTCTGCGGGTGAGCCCACTCGATTGTTCTTGGTCGTCGGGCTTTGAGGGGCGTCCTAGGCGCGTTGGCCCCTCGGGCGCTGGGTCTTGTTGATGGGTCCTGTCGATGGGTTCTGTCGATCGATCCTGTCGCTGGGCCCTGGCGATTGGACGCGATGCCTCCCCGGAGCAGAGGACGGACTCTGCTGTTAGCATTCGCTCTCGATTCAAACCCACCGACCGGCTTGGCGGGCCGGTGGCCCGAACTGTTCCTCGAAAAGTCGCTCGCTTAGATAGAACGACGAAGGAGAATGGGTATGAGTGATTGGGGATTCAAGTCGGCTGTGGAGTTGGCTGGGATGATTCAGGCGAAAGAGGTCGGATGCCTCGAACTCCTCGAATACTTCCTGGGGCGGGTCGAGCGGTTCAACCCGGCACTGAATGCGATTGTCGTGCTGGATGCCGACCGAGCGAGAGCACGTGCCCAGGAGGCCGACGAGGCCCTGGCCCGTGGTGAGAATTGGGGACCGCTTCACGGGGTGCCCATGACGATCAAGGAGTCGTTCAACGTGGCGGGGACGCCGACCACCTATGGACGACCCGAGATGCGGGGAAATATTGCGACGACCGATGCCCTGGCCGTGGAGCGATTGAAAGGCGCTGGCGTGGTGCTCTTTGGAAAGACCAACGTTCCGTTGAATCTGGCGGACTTTCAGAGTTACAACGAAGTGTATGGGGGAACGGGAAATCCCTGGAACGTGGACCGGATTCCCGGCGGATCTTCCGGTGGCTCAGCGGCCGCCCTGGCGTCTGGGATGACGGGCTTTGATTCGGGTTCGGATATTGGGGGCTCAATTCGAAACCCCGCCCACTACTGCGGCGTTTTCGGGCACAAGCCTACTTGGGGTTTGCTTCCGCCCTTCGGGCATTCGCTCCCGGGGGTTGTCGCCCAGTCGGATCTCTCGGTGATTGGTCCCATGGCGCGAAGCGCGGCGGATCTCACCCTCGGCGTGAAGATCATGTCGGGTCCCGATGAAATCGAAGCTGCGGGCATGAAGGTGGTGCTTCCCGAGCCGCGCGTACAGCAGCTTGGCGACTATCGCGTGGCGATCTGGAAGAACCACGCCCAGGCACCGGTCAGCCGGGAAACCGAAATGCGCGTGGAAGCCGTGGCCGAAACCATCGTCAAGGCCGGGGGGATTGCGGATTTCGAAGCCCGCCCCGACTTTGATGCCGACGAGGCGCATGGGATTTATCAAACCCTGCTCTGGGCCACCATGGCTTCGCGATCCACGGACGAGGAGTTTTCGGCGATGCTGGAGCAGGCTTCCCGACTCGACCCCGGGGATCGGAGTGAGGGCGCCGAAACCCTGCGTAAGCAGGTGGCTTCCCACCGCGACTATTTGAGGGCCAACAACGCACGAACCCATCTGCGCTGGAAATGGCATGGGTTCTTCAAGGAATACGATGCGTTGATTGCGCCCATCATGGCCACCCCGGCCTTTCCCCACGATCATCGGCGATTCGGTGAGCGCTCCATCGATGTGGATGGCGAGCCCCGCCCCTATTTCGAGCAGATTTTCTGGGCCGGCTTGGCGATCAACAGCTACCTGCCCTCGACGGTGTTTCCGACGGGGCCGGGCGAGGCGGGGCTGCCCATCGGACTCCAGATCATCGGCCCGCAATTCGGCGACCTCACGACCCTGGCCCTGGCCGAGCATTTGGAGGCGGCCGGGTTCGGGTTCCAGCCTCCGCCGGGATACACGGATCCCTGAGCCGAGCGTTGCGTCGATGGGAACGAGGCCGCTAGGCTGGTTCCATGACACATTCGCATTTGCGCTGGCAGGTGGGCGACATCACCATTACCCGGGTTCAGGAGCTCGAAGCGCCGGGCATGCGCTTCCTGCTCCCGGATGCCACAGCGGAAAATCTAGCCGCGATTCCGTGGATCGGACCCTATGTGGATGCGGGTGGGGACGCTGTCGGGAGCGTGCATTCACTGATCCTCGAAGTGGGCGACCGCTGCATCGTGGTGGATACCTGCATCGGCAACGACAAGGAACGCTTGCCGATGAAAATGTGGCATCGTCGTCAGAGTCCTTTTCTCGAGGACCTGGCCCAGGCGGGCTTCCCGGCCGAGCGCGTGGACACAGTGGTCTGCACCCACCTCCATGTGGACCACGTGGGCTGGAATACGCGACTCGTCGAGGGGCGCTGGGTGCCCACCTTTACCAACGCACGCACCCTTGTGGCGCGTCCGGAGTGGGAGCACTGGTCCGAAGAAGAGGATGAGCACACCCGGACCGTGTTGGGTGATTCGGTGCAGCCGATCTTTGACGCGGGCCTTGTCGACCTGGTGGAAGTGGATGCCCAAATTGCGGAAGGTGTCCGACTCGAATCCACTCCGGGCCACACGCCGGGGCATGTGGCCGTGCGCATTTCCTCTCGCGGGGAGGAGGCGGTCATTACTGGCGACCTGGTTCACCATCCGGCCCAATTCGCCCAGCCCGGTTGGGAGGACAAAGCCGATAGCGATCCGGCCCTTGCCGACCGGACGCGGCGGGATTTCATGGCTCGCTACGCGGATACCCCGACCCTGGTGATCGGAACGCATTTCGCGGGGCCGACGGCCGGGCGGTTGGTTCGCGATGGCGATGCCTACAGGCTGGATGCCTGAGCCTCGAAACTCAGGCTCGGAGTGTGACCTCTTGGGCCGCCTGGGCGAGGAGGGGAACCAGGGCGCCCATGCTCTTGAAGCGATCATCCTGGGTCTGTCCCCGGACCCATCGCACGTAGATCTGCTCGATGACGACCGCAGTTTTAAAGAGGGCGAAGGTTTCGTAGAACGCGAGATTGCCCAAGTCGAAACCCGTTCGCTCGGCATAGCGCTCGGCCAGGGCCTTGCGATTCAGAAAACCCGGCAACTGGCTCACCGCGTGACCCGTGCCCCGGGGAATCGTGTCCCCGGGATCGGGCCAATACCCCAGCAAGGTACCCAGGTCCACCAGGGGATCGCCGACGGTGACCATGTCCCAGTCGAAGACCGCCACCAAGCGCCCCGGGTCCTCCATGGCGTACATGGCATTGTCGAGTTTGAAGTCGTTGTGAAGCACGGCGATCTGTTCCGAGTCGGGAATTCGCGCCCGGAGCCAGGCGCCGAGTTCTTCCATGGCGGGAATGTCCCGGGTCTTGGCTTTCTCCCAGCGTCCGAACCAGCCCGAGACCTGGCGCTCGACAAAGCCCTTGGGCTTGCCGAGTCCGGCGAGTCCCGGCAGTGAGGTATCGACGCAGTGAAGGTCCGCCAAAGCATCGATGAGAGACTCGCTGATCTGCCGGCGTAGGCCCGGATCGTCGCCCAGGGATTCGGGCCAGTCGTTCCGAATCACGTAGCCACGTCGGCGCTCCATCAGGAAGAAAACCGCGCCGATTATGTCCTCGTCCTCGCAAAGGTGGATCGCACGGGGCGAATGCGGGTAGACGGGGGCAAGCGCCGAGAGGCCCTTGAACTCCCGGCGCATATCGTGGGAACTGGGCGCCACGGGACCCAGGGGCGCTCGCCGCAGGACGAACTCGTCGTCCCCCATCGTCAACGCATAGGTGAGATTCGCGTGTCCACCGTGGAACTGCTCTACCTTGAGTTTGCCCTGAAGGTGCGGGACCTTTTCGGCCAAATAGGCCGCCAATCGGGGCTCGTCGAGGCGTTCGTCTTCTCGGGTGGGTGAGGCCGTATCCGCTTGCATGGGGTGAACTCCCAGTTGGGTCCGGGTGAACTTGATGTTCGGGCCGACGTGGGTGGGCTCAGACGATGGTTTGTCCGCCGTCGACAATGAAATTCTGGCCCGTGGCGAAGGAACCCGCGCGGGACGCGAGATAGACCGCGACTCCGGCAAGTTCGTCGGGCTCACCGATTCTTCGCAGGGGAGTGGTGGAGGTTGCGGCCTGGAGGGTTTGCGGGTTCTCCCACAGCGCTCGGGCGAAATCGGTTCGAATCAGGCCCGGCGCAATGGCATTGACTCGAACGTTGTGGGGCCCGTACTCCGCGGCCAGGTTGCGGACCAGGGCAAAGTCAGCGGCTTTGGAAATGTTGTACGCGCCGATCACGGTGCTTGCCTTGAGGCCCCCGACACTGGAGACAATCATGATCGAGCCATCCTTTCGCTCGATCATCTCAGGAACCACCATCTGGCAGAGCCAGTGGTTGGACTTGATATTGGACGACATGATTTTGTCGAAGGCGCCATCGGAAATGTCCATGGCCGGGCCGTAATACGGGTTGACGGCCGCGTTGCAGACCAGGACGTCGATCCGCCCCCAGTGCGCCCGGGTCTGGTCCACCAACGCTTGGAGTTCTTCCTTGACACCGATGTTCGCGGGGATCGCGATGGCTTCGCCTGTGTGGTCGGCGCAGCGCGCGTTGATGTCCGCAGCGACCTCGGCGCAGGGGTCGGGCTTGCGGCTGGAGATCACTACCCGGGCTCCGTGCTCGGCCATGGCCGTGGCGATGGACCGCCCGATGCCCTTGGAGGAGCCTGTGACCACCGCCACCTTGTTGCTTAGGTCAAAGAGGTCGCTCTGGATGGCCAATGAAACTCTCCTTGCTTGGGTGGGAATCGAAAGTTTTGAACGCTTGGGAAATGAATGGGAGTGGAGGGCGGACTAGCTTCTCTTCAGCCAGGTCGCGGGATGCTGGTCCTCTGGAAACAGGCTCCCTTGCCACCGCTGCATGCCACCGATCCAGCGGTCGACATCCGCTCCCTTGCGCTTCACGTACTCGGCGACCTCGGGGTGGGGGAGGATATGGAAACGCTCTTCCGCCATGGCTTCGACGATGACCTGGGCCACGTCTTCGGGTTGGAGCACGCCGTCGGCGCTGGCCACACTGAAACCCGAGTCCATTTTTTTGGCATCGGGGCTGTTGGCCCCGATATTGGTTGCGACCGCCTGGGGACACAAAACCGAGACACGAATTCCTTGGTGGCCGTGGGTAATTGAGATCCATTCGGCCAGGGAAACCGCAGCGTGTTTGGTGAGGGCATAGTGGAGGGATCCGAATTGGGAGAGCAGTCCCGCCGCTGACGCGGTGCTCATCAGGTAGCCCTCTCCGCGCTCCACCATGCGCGGGATCATGGCCCGGGCGGCAAAGAGATGGGCCAGGACGTGGACCTCCCACATGCGCTGAAGATCTTGGGTGGGCGCCTCCAGGCCGCCAAGGGTGACGAAGCCCGCGTTGGAAAAGAAGAGGTCGATCGGCCCGTGGTCGGTTTCGGTGCGCTCGACCAGAGCGCGAATCGCTTCCTCATCGGATACATCGACTCCAACGCCGGTTCCCCCCACCTTCTCGGCCACGGCTTGGGCGCCGGCTTCGTCCCGATCGACAACGACCACGTGGCGGGCGCCGTCGGCGTGGAAGCGCTCGACCAAGCCCCGGCCGATGCCGCTGGCCCCACCGGTAATGACTGCAATGCGATCACGAATTTCCAAAGCTCAGTCCTTCCTTGCCCCCTTCAAAGCCGGGGAGGGGTACTCCGGGGTGCTGGGGGTATATCGGCCAGGGGTCCATGCTATTTGACCGCCCGAAGGGCTGTCAATGCTCGGTTTGTTCGGTGGCTGGGCTCGGATCCGGGGCTCACGCCTTTACGAAGTCGGCGATGATCTGTGACAGGACGTCGGCACGCCCCTCCTGGAGGAAATGCCCGCCGCCTTGGATCGTTTGATGGGGCTGGCCCGAGGCCCCTGGAATCCGCTCGCGAAAGGGGGCATCTCCCCCGGCGCTGACGGGGTCGTTGTCGACAAAGGCCGTGAGAAAGGGCTTTTCCCACTTCTCAAAGACTGCCCACGCCCGGCGATTGCCTTCTTCTGTGGGGTCGTCCGGCAGGGAGGGCACTTGGCTCGGCATGGCCCGGGGGCCCATCTTGTACCGGGGGTCCGGGAAGGGGGCGTCGTAGGCAGCGACTTCCTCTGGAGTCGCGGTTCGCCCATCCAGCACGCTTGTCACCGCGATACCGACAGGAAGGTCCTCCGTGTCCCAACACCATTTCTGCCAGTATGCGAAGGAAACTGGCCAGGGATTTCCGGTTCCGCCGGATATCGCCGCGTGGACTTCGGGCAGGGTCGGCGTGGGGGCGTCGGCATGGAAACGGCGAACCTGTTCGACGATATCGCTCGGGACCGGCCCCGGAACCGGCAGTCCCGTATTGGAGATGACCACGCGCGCAAAACGCTCGGGGTTCTCGGCCACCATTCGAAGGCCGATCAGGCCGCCCCAGTCCTGACCGAAAAAAGTCGCGTCCGTTACGTCGTTGGCGACCAGCCACCCGGTCATCCAGTCGATCTGACGCTGGTAGGAGTAGTCTTCGCGCTGGGCGGGTTTATCCGATCGCCCATAGCCCACCAGGTCGGGGGCCAGCACCCGGAGTCCTGCCCCGGTGAGAAGCGGAATCATGTGGCGGTAGAGGTAGCTCCAGGAGGGTTGACCGTGCATGCACAAAACCACGGGTGCCTGGGGATCGCCCTCATCCAGATGATGAATTCGGAGTTGCCCACCGTCGCCGTCGGGCACTTCGGTGTAGACCGGCGCGAAGGGGTAGCCGGGGAGATTTTCGAAACATTCGTCGGGTGTGCGCAGGGTTTCCATGACGGATTTTCCTTTAAGGCTGAGAGGGAATGGGGAAGCGGGGCGCGTAGAATTATGGCAGGGTAAGTGTCAATATAATTTTGTCAACGAGGGTCCTGTGCAGGCTCTCTCTCTATCTATATTTCTCTCCCGCTCCGGAATGCCAGCTCTTGGAGGCCCAGTGGGCGCCCATTGGCGTGCCCGTCGAGCTGCGCGAGACTCGCTTTTCCTAGCCCCTTCCCCTGGGAGCGATGAAGGTCGCCTCGGGCGGCCGGCTGGCCAAAGCCGGGGAGTCTTCAGCCAGGAGCCCTTACCCAGGAGCCTTTGCCCACAACGACTCAGCCGTGGCCCAAAACGACTTGGGCCCACAACGACTCACTCGTGGTTTTTCCCAATTTTGCCTCCAACCAAGGATTGCCTCAATGCCCTCTCTGAATGAAGTCGCCGAATTCAACACGGTCAACGGGATCGGTGTCCTGAGCCTGGACTCACCTCCGGTCAATGCCCTCTCCGCCGCGGTTCGTGCCGGCCTGCTCGCCGGCTTGAACCAGGCCGCCGCGGACGAAACGGTACGCGCGGTGGTGCTCATCTGTCGAGGGCGAACCTTCATCGCAGGGGCTGATATCACGGAGTTCGGCGGGCCACCCAAGGGGCCGGGGCTTGGCGAGGTCCAGGATGCCCTCGAAAACTCCAGTAAGCCGGTGATCGCGGCGATTCATGGAACAGCTCTAGGAGGCGGACTCGAGGTGGCCCTGTGTTGCCATTATCGCGTGGCCCTGGGGTCGGCGCGGTGTGGGCTCCCCGAGGTCAACCTGGGCCTCCTGCCCGGAGCCGGAGGCACCCAGCGCTTACCGAGACTGGTGGGCGTCGAGAAGGCCCTGGAAATGATGACCAGCGGCCGGCACGCGCCGGCTGGGGAATGTCTCGAACTCGGATTGGTGGATCAACTGGTGCCCGAGGGGGAACTGGAGTCCGCTGCCATCGCCTTTGCGGAGCAAGTGGTGGCCGAGGGCCGGCCCCTGCGAAAGGTGCGCGATATCGACGAAAAACTTGAAGCGGCTCGGGGCAAGCCCGAGATCTTCGAAGCCTTCCGGAAGGGCATCGCGCGGCGGACCCGCGGATTCCTGGCTCCCGAGTACAACGTACGCTGCGTCGAGGCCGCGGTGAACCTGGATTTCGCCGGGGGCATGGCGGTGGAGCAGGAACTCTTTCGTGAACTCATCACGGGGCCTCAATCCCTGGCCCAGCGTCACGTTTTCTTTGCCGAACGCGAAATCTGGAAGCTGCCCGACGTGCCCCGGGATACGCCCCGGATCGAGATCCAAAAGGTCGGGATTATCGGTGCGGGAACGATGGGGGGCGGGATCGCGATGAACTTCGCGAATGTAGGAATCCCCGTCACCTTGGTGGAGACAAGCCAAGAGGCCCTGGACCGGGGCCTTGGCGTGATTCGGGCCAACTACGAGCGCACCGCGAGCCGGGGCCGCCTCTCCTCCGAGGAAGTCGAGGAGCGAGTGGGCCTGATCGCGGGAAGCCTCGAGATGGAAAAAATTGCGGATGTGGATCTGGTCATCGAAGCGGTTTTCGAAAGTATGCCGCTTAAGAAAGAAATTTTTGCGCGCCTGGATGCGGTCGTCCGGCCCGGAGCGATTCTGGCGAGCAATACCTCGGCCCTGGATGTGAACGAAATCGCCCAGGCCACCACTCGGCCCGAATCGGTGATTGGGCTGCATTTCTTCAGTCCCGCCAACGTGATGAAATTGGTGGAGGTCGTTCGCGGCGACGCCAGCTCCGATCCGGTCATCGCCACCTCCATGGCGATTTCCAAGCGCATCGGAAAGAACGCCGCCCTGGTGGGGGTCTGCCCGGGCTTCGTGGGCAACCGCATCCTGAGCGCACGCCAGGTTCAGGCAAACCGACTGATTATGGAGGGCGCGATGCCCTGGGACGTGGATCGGGTTCTCTTCGATTTTGGCCTGCCCATGGGGCCTTTCGCCATGAGCGATCTGGCCGGTCTCGACATCGGCTGGAACAAGAAAAAATCCAAGGGTGAGACCGTGCGCGACGTGCTTTGCGAGATGGATCGTCGGGGGCAGAAGACCGGAGCGGGCTTCTACGATTACGACGAGCGCCGAAACGCGACGCCTTCCCCCGTCGTCGAAAAGATCATCCGGGAATTTGCCGCGCGGGGGGGCAGCGAGGCTCGGGCAATTTCCGACGACGAAATACTCGCGCGCTGCGTGTACCCCATGATCAACGAGGGCGTCAAGATCCTCGCCGAGGGCAAGGCGATTCGGGCTTCGGATATCGACGTGATCTGGATTAGCGGCTACGGCTGGCCCGCCTATCGCGGGGGCCCCATGTTCTACGCCGAGCAGGTCGGTCTCGCCGAAGTTCTCGGCCGCCTCCAAGAATTGGCGAAAGAGTACGGTGAGGCGTTTGCGCCGGCCCCTCTGCTCGAGGAGTTGGTGGCCCAGGGACAAAGCTTTCGCGATCGAGGCTTCTAATTTGGCCGGGTTCGCCCGCAAGTGCTTGGCGTGTTCGAGGTCGGGCAGAGGAGAAAATTAAAGATGAGCCAGTACGATCCTTTCGAGCGGGGTCCGTATCCGGCGGGCGTGCGCACGGTGGAGTGGACCGACCGTGGGCGGGACCGGACGCTCCCCGTGGAGATCTGGTATCCGGCCAGCGAGGCCCATCTCGGCGAAGACCTCGACGAAGCGCATTGGGATCGGTATAAGCCCATGCCCCTGGCGCCAGAGGTCAGCCAGTGCGCCACCCGGGACGCCGAGGCCCGATCCGGTCCGCATCCCCTGATCGTTTTTTCCCATGGCTTCGGGGGTGAGCGACGCCAAACGACTCATCTGTGTACCCACTGGGCGAGCCACGGCTATGCGGTGGTGGCCATGGACCACGTGGGCAACACCGCCATGGACATGATCGGGGCCGCGATGGGGGGCGAAGCGCCGGATCCGGCCGAGCAGATCGCCGAGTTCATTGCGGATCGTCCGGCGGATGCTTCCTTCGTGATCGACGCGGCCCTGGCTGGGGACGCAGGACTCACCATCGACCCAGACCGAATTGGAATCTCGGGCCACAGCTTTGGGGGATGGACAACCCTGGCGACGACGGGCCGGGACGCGCGGATTCGGGCGGCGCTTCCCCTAGCGCCCGCCGGGGGCCAGACGCCCCTGACGCCCCCGGGCTTTGCCGACGACATGGCCGATGCGCTGAGCCTGACCTGGGAGCGCCGGGTAGAAACCCTCTACCTGGTGGCCGAGTTCGATACGTTGCTGCCCCTGGAAGGCATGCGCGACCTGCTGGCCCGGACGCCGGCGCCTTGCCGGGGTGTCAATCTGCTCAACGCCGACCACTTTCATTTCTGCGACCGGGTCGAGCAGACCCACGATCTCTTTCAAACCATGGGGCCGATGCTGGCGGGGTCCATGCCATCCGCCGAAGGCGGGCCGGACATGACGGCGCTTCTGGCTGGAATGAAGTCCAGTGGGGACCTCTGCCCCGGCGAGCACGCCTATGCGCTCCTCCAAGGCCTTGGGCTTGCCCACATGGATGCGTCTCTCAGGGACAATGCCGATGCCCAGGCGTTCATGGCTCAGGATCTGGTTCGTCTCATGGCGGATCGAGGCATCGCCGTGGAACGGCTCTGATCCGGGCCCCGCTCCGACGATCCACACCTGCGTTTGAAGGGCCTGTCTCAAGCGCTCTCATGGAACCCGTTCAGCGCCCGAAAGTGCCGGGCTGGAAACTCGGGCACGAAACTCGGGCTGAAAGCTCGGGCCGAAATAGCGTTGGCGGGGAGTGTTGGCGGGGAGTGCTTGCGGGGAGTATCGGCGGGGCCAGCTAGTCGAGGACGGATTGGGGGTCTTCTACGTGTCGGGCCACGAGGTTCCAGAATCCCACCCGGCCGATGCCGACGGAAGTGAGGTCATCGCGCGCGTAGCGGGCGGCTTCGGGGGAGATGGGTTTGGGATTTCGAACCTTCATGTGCACCTCGGCCACTCGCTCCAGGGTGACAAAACTTCCGACGGCTTCGTCGACTCGACTGGCCACGGTGAGCAGTCCGTGGTTGCGCAGCAAAACCGCACGCTTGTCGCCCAGGGCTTCGGCGATTCGGCGACCGCCGTCGGTGTCCTGGATCTGCACCTCCTCATCGTCGAAGAGGGCGTGGTCCTCGAAAAAAATGCAGGACTCCTGGGAAATCGGCTCGATGGGCCGCACTTCCGCCGAGAAAGGTGTCCCCCAACCGGTGTGCACGTGGGCGGCGCTGGCGGCGTCGGGCCGGGCCATCAGGATCGGGTGGTGGATGAAATACGCCGCGCGATTGACAAAACCCTCACCCTCGAGGAGTTTCCCGTCGGGCCCGACGAGGACCAGATCGGAAACCTTCGCCCGGTGGTACGAGACGCCGTAGCGCAGCATCCAGAAAGCATCCCTTCGTTCGGGATCCCGGGCGCTGATATGCCCGTCTCCGAGATCGCCCCAATGCTGAGCAGCGAAGATCCGGTAGCCCAGGGCCACTTCGATCTTGCGCGCGCGGCGAATTTCTGGGACCGAACTGGGGTCGCTGCCCATGAGGGGAAAGGGGGGGGTGCTCATGAGGGCCCTCGCTGAATCCATTCGGGCCCGGGGACGGGCCGGCGGTGTGCCGTTCCGGCTCCGAGGTGCCCTGCTAGTATGCGAATACCGCGGACGAAAGCGCTTGTGACCGAGCAGCCTCTGGGCGGGCGAGTCCCCGAATGTACGATGGGTTCCGCTGCCATCACCGCCCTTGAAAACGCGCGAGTGTCCGAGACGAAGGATGGGTCGATGGAGAAGACATCATTGGGAACCACCTTTACAGCAATGCGGGACAGTACTCGCGAAGATTACCAGATCATCGAGCGGTACGATGCCGAGTTCTCCGCAGGGCTTGCGGATCGAATCCTTGTGCACCTTCGGCTACTCGCGGGAACAACGGGAGGCTACGCGGTCGATCGATTGACCCATAGTCTGCAAACCGCGACCCGGGCCAGGCGAGACGGCCGGGACGACGAATACGTGGTCTGCGCCCTGATTCACGATATTGGGGACATTCTCGCGCCGGCCAATCACTCGAATTTCGCCGCGACTCTACTCGAACCCTTCGTCAGTGGTCGCAACCGCTGGATTGTCGAGCATCATGGGATATTCCAGGGCTACTACTTCTTCCACCATTTGGGACTCGACCGCAATCTGCGCGATCGCTACCGGGACCACGAATGGTTTCGCGACTGCGCCGAGTTCTGCGAAAACTATGACCAGAACAGCTTCGACCCGGAATACCCCACCGAACCCCTGGAGGGTTTTGAACCCGCGGTC
>DUCT01000115.1:0-1545 GCA_012959665.1 Myxococcales bacterium
GCGAGGAAGAGCGCAGTGCCGCTGGGCGCATCGCGTTTGGCGGCGTGGTGGATTTCAAAGATCTCCGCGTCGAAATCCTCTCCCAGGCGCCGAGCGGCCTCTCGGGCGAGCCAGCCCAGTACGTTGACCGAGACCGAAAAGTTCGCTGCGTGGACCACCGGGATACTCTGGGCCAGGGTTTCGATCTCTTTGAGTTGAGCATCCGAGCACCCCGTGGTTCCTGTCACGTAGGGGATGCCCGCTTCGGCGGCGGCGCGCAGAACGCTCAGGGTGGCGTCGGGAATCATGAAATCGATGACCACGTCGGCGGCCGCAAGGGCGGCTGCGGGGTCGGCGGTGAGCGTGACCCCCGGCGCGATTTCTTCGCCCAGCTGGGGATGCCCGGGGGCTTCGAGGGCACCCGCGACTTCGAGCTCTGGGTGGGCGTTCACCCAATGGCGGATTCGTTCGCCCATGCGCCCGCAGGCGCCGGCCACAAGCACACGGCTCATCCCAGGACTCCGTTTTCTTTCAAGGCGAGTTGAAGACGCTCGCGGTTCGCCTCGCTGATCGGCGTGAGGGGCAGCCGGATTTCTTCTCCCAACAATCCCATCAGCGCCAGGGCGGCTTTCACCGGGATGGGATTGGTTTCGCAAAAGAGCACGTCAAAGAGCGGAAGCAGTTGTTGGTGAATTTCTAGGGCCCGCTCGGAGTCCCCCGCTTGCCAGGCGGCGAAGAGCGCACCGATGGATTCGGGCACAACGTTCGACGTGGTGGAAATGCAGCCGTCGCCCCCCACGGCGAGTAGGGGCAGCAGTAGGGCATCGTCCCCCGACAGAACGCTAAACTCGTCCGGGCAACTCGCGATCACGTGGGCGATCTGGTCGATGTCCCCGCAGGCCTCCTTGACGCCCACCACGTGCTCGATCTCCGCCAAACGGGCCAGGGTTGTCGGGGCGATATTCGACGCTGTGCGTCCGGGAATGTTGTAGACCACCAGGGGAAAGCCGGTTTCCCGCGCGACCGCTTCATAGTGGAGGTAGATGCCCTCCTGGGTGGGCTTGTTGTAGTAGGGCGAGAGCAGGAGCGCGCCATCGGCGCCCGCCTGCTGGGCATGCAGAGTGAGTTCGATGGCTTCTTGGGTCGAGTTGGATCCCGTTCCCGCCACCACGGGAATCCGTCCGGCGGCGGCTTCGACGACGACCTCCACGACGTGTCGATGCTCGGCGTGGGAAAGGGTGGCCGACTCACCCGTGGACCCGCAGGGGACGACGCCGTGGATTCCGGCGGCCACCTGGCGGTCGACCAGTGCGGCCAGTGCGGCGTCGTCGACGGCCCCGTTGCGGAACGGCGTCACCAGGGCGGTGAGTATCCCTTCAAACATTCGGATCCTCCAATTCCTCGTCCTCGAGCAGTGGGATCTGACCCGAAAAGACGCTGGCGGCCGGGCCGGTCATGAAGATCGGCGCGTTGCCCCCGGACCATTCGATTTGGAGGTCTCCCCCCGGCAATTCGATGCGGACGAGGGATTCCGCGGCGCCCCGAAGCATGGCGCTCACGGCCGCA
>DUCT01000115.1:1641-3918 GCA_012959665.1 Myxococcales bacterium
GTTGGGAAAGGCCGGGTGATTTTCGATGTGGGGCCCCAGGGTGGTCACCGGAGCCCGGTCGACATCGGAGACCTCCACGATGGCATGGGGGTTGCCCATGGAGATCGAGGAGAGCGTCACCTGGCCGCTCCCGTCCAGGGACAGTTCCGGGGGAACGTCGATTGTCACGTCGAGCACGGGCCCTTCGCCCGAGCCCAGGGTGGTGGGAATTTTGGCCGGGGCCAGCACCGGCTGGCCCATGTCCACCCGCACGCGATCGTCACCCGCCCAGCGGGGGCGAACGACCCCCGAAAGTGTTTCCACGCTGATCTCGTCGGCACTGGAGTGACCGGCGTCGCGCAGGTACTTGAAGAAGGCTCGAATGCCGTTGGCGCACATCTCCACCTGGGAACCGTCGGGATTGAAGATCTCCATACGGAAGTCAGCGTCCGCTCCGGCGCGCACCACCAGCATCTGGTCGAACCCGATGCCGAGATTGCGATCGCCCACTCGGCGTGCGAAGCCGGCGAGGTCCAGGGGCAGGGCCCCGCGCAGTCCGTCGAGGACCACGAAATCGTTGCCGGCCCCGTGCATTTTGGCAAAGGGAATCAGCCTGTTTTGCTCGCTCATGATTGTTCTCGGGGCAGGCAGGGGTGCGGGGGTTGGGGGGGTTGCGGGGCTTGGAAGGATCGCGAGGGCTGCAGGGTCTGGCCGCGGGGGCGTCCGAAAAGCCGACGGCCCGCACCCGGGGGATGAGCACCGTAGCGCTCATGGGTGGTCACGGCCCTGGGTCCCCGTCCAGCTGCGCATGGGTGGCCTCAATCTCGGCCCGGGCGGCATCGAGAGCCTCGGCGACCCGAACCCGAGCGGTGCCGCCAGGGAGGTCGCGCTGGGCAAAGCTCCCCTCGAGTTCGAGGAGGTCACCGGATCCCGCGGTGAAGGCCTTATGAAAGCCCTGCAGGGTCTCCCGTGAAAGTTCGGCGAGGTCGTGCCCGCCCTCCACGCAGTGGGCCACGATTCTTCCCACGGTCTCGTGGGCCTCCCGGAAGGGCACCCCTTCGCGCACCAGGGCCTCGGCGAGGTCGGTGGCCAGGAGCATGGGGTCTTGGGCGGCGGCCGCCATCCGGTCCACGTTGACCGTCAATGTAGCGACGCTCCCCGCCATGACTTCCAGGGAGTCGCTCAGGGTGGCCATGGAATCGAAGAGGGGCTCCTTGTCCTCCTGCATATCTCGGTTGTAGGTCATGGGAAGCCCCTTGAGGGTAGTGAGCAGGGAAACCAAGTTGCCGACCACGCGCCCGGTTTTGCCGCGCACGAGTTCCGGTACGTCGGGATTCTTTTTCTGGGGCATCAAGCTCGAGCCCGTCGAGTAGGCATCGGCGAGTTCCACGAAACCAAACTCGCTGGTCGACCAGATCACGAGTTCCTCGGCCAAGCGCGAGAGACCCACCATGCAGATGGCGGCGGCGGCCATGACCTCGAGGGCTCCGTCCCGAGCCGAGACGCTGTCCATACTGTTGCGTGTGGGGGCATCGAAACCCAGGGCGGCGGCGGTATCGCCCCGATCCAGAGGGAGGGTTGAGCCCGCGATGGCGCCCGAGCCCAGAGGACATTCCATCAGGCGCGTCGAGGCGTCGGCGAAGCGTTGGGCATCTCGGCCCAGAAGCTCGAAAAAAGCCAGCCAGTGGTGGGCAAGGCGAACGGGTTGGGCGCGCTGCAGGTGGGTGTAGCCCGGCAAGACGGTGTCGATGTGTTCGCTCGCCCGCTCGACGAGGACAGCCCGCAAATCGAGAATGCCGCGCTGGGCGGCCCCGCAGGCGTCGCGGAGGTAGAGGGCAAGGTCAGTGGCCACCTGATCGTTGCGCGAGCGCCCGGTATGCAGCCGCCCGGCCACGGGCCCCACGGCCTCCGTGAGCCGTGCTTCGATGTTCATGTGGATGTCTTCGAGAGCCGGGTCAAAGGGAAACTCGCCGGCTTCGATCTGCCGAGCGATTTGCTCCAAGCCCGCCACCAGAGCGTCGGCATCGGCAGCCGGAATCAGGGCCGTTCGGCCGAGCATTCGCGCGTGGGCGATGGACCCCCGGATGTCGTAGCGGGCCAGGGCCTGGTCAAAATGAATGGAGGCGCTGAAGCGTTCCACCGTGGGATCGGTGGCTGCCTTGAAGCGTCCCCCCCAGAGTTTGCGGCTGCCCTCGCTGGTCGGATGATTTTTTTTGCTCATGGCTCGAGTCCTCGTTCACGGTAACTTCGCCGTTCTGCGGGGAAACGACAAGCGCCCACGCGCCGAACCCCGTAGAC
>DUCT01000116.1:0-7551 GCA_012959665.1 Myxococcales bacterium
GGGTCAAATGAGGCCGAGTAGTCGTTGAGGAGGGACATAGTTGAGTGGCTCCGCCTGCTAGGCGTCGGGATCTTGAAGGGTCGAAAACCAGTCGAATTCTTCCTGACGAACCCAGCCCGGCATCCGGCTCCCGCGCTTCATCCGCTCCTGCATGCGCTCGCTGAGTTGGCCGTTCTTCATCATTGCCCCGAAAACAGCGCCCGCGTTGGCATGATCAAAGAAATCCCGTTGCCAACTCCACTTGAAATCGCCCGCGTAACGAAACCAACTTCCGCCGGTTCCTCGTATCTCGTAGGGCTTGCCGTCGGGGTCCATGACCGGGGCGATCTGGCGCCAGATGCCCATAAATTCGCCCTTTTCGTCGTCGATCAATCGGCGAACATAGGGGTATGTCCAGCGATCGAGTCCATCCATCTCGGTCCCGAATACCCAGTCGTGAATTTCCTGGCGACCGTGCGCGGCAAATTCCCACTTGGGACCATTGTTCCAGCTATAGATCGCGTCTTCGGTGTAAAAGGAGGACATCTTCGACCAATCGCCCGTCTCTCCCGCCTCATCGTTGGCGGCGACCCAGCGGTCGACCATTTCCTTGATTTCATTCCGGGGGAAACCCGACATCATCTCTCCTCTGCATGTGACTTCATGAATAGAGCCCGAGTGGGGCAGTGCTTGATCGCCAGGGCAACGCGCTGGCGCATTTCGGCGTCGGGATTGGGAACGAGCAGGACCACCTGGTTTTCATCCCGATCAACCTCAAAAACTCCGGGCGCTTCGTCCGCGCAAACACCGTGGCCCTGACAGAGATCCCGGTCCACGCGGATCTCAAAACTTTCGCCCAACGCCGAATCCGCTCCGGGCTCGCCTGCCTTTTTCTGGGTGCTGGGTTTCGGCTTTCGCCGCCGATAGAGCACCCGACAGGGCTTTTTGAGCTGAACCACCATTTTCGAATGATCATTTTGATAGCTGTCCGGGCTCTGGGCCAACTCAAAGACATAACCCTGAAGAAGTTCACTGAAAATCGCCTTGATCTGCATCATGGCAAACGCCGAACCTACGCACCGATGGCGGCCCGCTCCAAACGGAATCCACGCAAAGGCCTGCTTGTCCTCTTCCCGGCCCGGGCCGTAGCGGTCTGGGTCGTAGCGGTCTGGCTCCGGAAAACACTCGGGCATTCGATTCGAGACCGCCGGAGATACGCCTACGAGTTTCCCCGCTGGAACGGTATATCCCTTGTAGTGGAAGTCCTGCATGACTTTGCGCATCAGAATGATCAGGGGCGGGTGGAGGCGCAACGCTTCTTGAATCCCATGCTCTAGCTTCGGAATTTCTCGCAGGGCCTGGTGGCTTACGTCCCGCCCGTCGGCGTAGATCTCGTCAAGTTCGGAGACCACAGAGTCGAGAACATTTGAATTCCTCAGCATCTCGATCAGCGTCCAGGCCGCGCTGCCCGAGGTCGTATGGTGTCCGGCAAACATCAGCGATATGAACATTCCCGTGATCTGGTCGATGGTGTAACGCGAATTGCCCGCCTGATCCTTGAGCCCGAGCAACACATCGAAGAGTTCGGGGGTCGCATCGGGGTTCTTGCGACGACGTTCGAAAACCCCCGAAAGCAGGCTCACCAACTCACGCCTGGCCCGGTCTCGGGCTCGAAATGCAGGCAATGGCAGGTTTGGATTCACGTAGGCAATTGCGTCGGTTCCCTTTTCGAGTTCGTAGAAGGCGCGAAAATATTCAGGGCTGAGCTCTTCGCGGAATTCCTTCCCAATCAGACAGGCACTGGATGTGTAGATCGTTAGTTCCGAAAAAAAATCTAAAAGATCGATCTCACCCGACTCGCCAAGACCGTCCATCATGCGACGAACTTCTACAGAGATAGACTCAGCATGGCCCTTCATGAACTTGGCCGTGAGGGATTGATTCCGGAGGGCTTGCTTTCGCTGCTCCGGGGTTCCGTCGAAGACCACGCCCTTTCCAAAAATCGGCGTCATGAAAGGGTAGGCGGCGGCTTGGTCCAATTGCTCGTCGGTGCCGCGAAAGAAGGCTTCCTGGGCTTCTTCGCCGGTCAGCATCACCACGCGATTGCCGGCAAAGTTGATCTCGCCGATCTCGCCCAATTCATCTCTCACCCGCTGAAAAAGCGCGATGGGATCCTTGCGCAGGGCTCCCAGATGCCCGAGCAAGGGCCAACCCCCGGAGAGCACCGGCGGAGCTTTTCCTGCCAGCGGGGTTCGAACCGCCGCGGTCACCGACTTTCTCCAACCACACTCGGGAACTCGGCAGAAACCACCCCAAAACCCATTTTTTCGTCGGCGCAGACCGGCACCTCTTCGCGCAATCGGCGGAAGAAGGGGTAGAGGTCTTCGTAGAACTCGTACGTGTAGGGGCAGAATTCAAGCACGAAAGAAAACTATCCAATTTACAATTCATCTGCAATGTAAATTATGATAGCCTCGACAACGATTTGAGCCGCTGAGAAGGAGCACCCATGACCGTCCGCTTGGTGACCGACCCCGCAGTCCCCCCCCGCGTTGGCTTTATTGGCCTCGGCAATCAGGGCAAACCCATCGCGGCCCAGCTGGTCGCGGCTGACTTCGAAGCCTGGGTATACGACCTCGACCCGGAGCCCGTGGCCGAGCTTGCTGCCCTGGGCGCTCACCCGGCCCAAACGCCTCGGGGCGTGGGCGAGAACGCCGAGCTCGTGGGTGTCTGCGTGCCCGAAGACGCCCACGTGCTCGCGGTCGTCTCCGGGGCAGACGGGCTGATTGCCGGTATGCGCCCGGGCGGTGTCATCCTGATTCACAGCACAGTCCTTCCCGAGACAGCCCAGGCCGTGAGCGAGGCGGCCAGCGCCAAAGAGATCGCGGTCCTGGACGCATGCGTAACCGGCGGCGCAGCGCGAGCGCAGAACCGACAGCTCACCTACCTGATCGGCGGGGACGATGCGACCGTGCAGAGGGCCATGCCCTATTTCGAGGCCACCACCGATATCCCAATCATCCGTGCCGGGCCCCTGGGCAACGGGGCCAAGCTGAAGCTCTGCATCAACCTGATTACCTACATCCAATGGGCCGCCGCCTACGAATCCATGGCCCTGGCTCGGGGGATTGGCCTTCCCCAGGAGGTACTCGAAGAAGCGGGACTCTCGAATGGGCAAATGACGGAAATGATGTTGAGCTTCCTGATGAGCCACAAGCTGCCCGAGGAAACCCGGCAAGCCGAAGGGTTTCAAGCGCTGATGCGGGGGCACATGAATATCGCCGAAAAGGATCTCGCCTGGGCGCTGGAACTCGCTCGAAAGTCCGGGGTGTCCTTGCCCGTGGGCTCCCTGGTCTCCCAGTCCATGGCCCGGCTCTATGGCGTTGAGGACGAGGGCCGTCGATGAGCAACCCTCGAGTGGACTTGGCTCAGCGTCCAGTCGAAAGGCGAAGCCACGCCGAGCGAACGGCGGAAACGCGTGGGCGGGTGATGAACGCCGTCATTGAAAGCATCGCCGAAGTCGGCTTCCAACGGACCACCGCCGCGGAAATCGCTCGGCGTGCGGGGGTCACCTGGGGCGCCGTCCAGCACCATTATCGCGACAAGGAAGGCATTCTCATGGCCGTCCTCGAGGAGTCCTTCAAAACATTCGCAGGGGTCCTCGGAACTCCACCCAAGCGGGACACAAGCCTCGAATCCCGCGTGGAACTTTTCGTCCGACGGAGCTGGCAACATTTTCGCAGTACCCACTACCGATCCACAACCCAAATTCTTTTGAACCTGCCGGTCGAAATTGAAATTCCCTGGCGCCGGGAAATGCTCGATGAGTGGAAGCGGATCTGGTCCGGTTTCTTTCCCGAGAGCAACCCCGCCCGGCACCAGAGCATAGATTTAATGGTCTACGCCATCTCCGTATTTACGGGCCTGGCCACCACCACCATGCTCGACGGAGAAAGAACGCGCACACGGAGTCGCGAACTTTCCTTTCTTGAGGAGACGCTGGTCCAGCACCTGGGCCCGAAAAAGGAGACCGGGTGAAGGCCGAGGAAGAATTCGAAACGGAATCGCAGACAAGGGCTCCGGGGCCTTGCGACGGGCTGCGCGTTCTTGATCTGACGACAATGATTTCCGGCCCCCTGTGCACCCAGGCCCTGGGTGATATGGGCGCGGATATCATCAAGCTCGAATCGCCGACAGGGGATTCCGCTCGCTATAGCGGTGCGCCCTTTCGCGAAGCCGGTTTTTCGGGTTTTCTCGCCCAGCTCAACCGAAACAAGCGAAGCATCGTGGTCGATCTCAAGTCCGAGGAAGGCCGCCAACTGGTCCTCGAACTCCTGCCCCAGATCGATGTATTGGTCGAAAATTTTCGTCCCGACGTCATGGACAAACTGGGACTCGGCTACCGAACCCTCGAGGCCGTCCACCCAAGCCTGATCTACGTCGCCGTGAACGGATTCGGGAGCGACGGACCCTACTCGGAACTCCCGGCCTATGACCAGGTTCTTCAAGGCTTAACTGGCCTTATGCCCGCCCAGGGAAGCGAGGGTGTACCCGCTCTCGTCCAGGGCGCCATCGCGGACAAATCCACTGCACTCACCGCACTCGCGGGCGTACTCGCCGCGCTTCTCGCCCGTGAACGCGATCCCAAGCATCTCGGCCAGCGCCTGGAAGTTGCCATGATCGACGCCTTTTCGGCATTCGCCCTTCCCGAGGCAATGATGGACCGCGCCTTCCCCCCCCTTCGCAACGAGTTCACCAGCGGAGCTGACTTCTTTCGAACCTGGAAAACCGCGGACGGTTACGTGGTGGGATTGTTGATCCAGGATGCACAGTTCGCCGGGCTCTGCCGCGTGATTCGGCGACCGGATCTGGCCCAGGACCCGCGTTTTTCTGAAATGGTCAAGCGATTCGAAAACTGGCTGCAACTCGTTCCCCTCCTCGACGCCGAGGTCCGCAAGCTTCCCAGCGAAGAGTTTCTCCGCCGAGCACGGGCGGAGGGCGCCCCCTTCGCACCGGTCAATGACCTCGACGAATTTCTGAACGACCCCCAAGTCCTCCACCGAAAGAGCGTCGTCGAACTCATCGACCCCCGCTTTGGGCCCGTGAAATATCTCTCGCCGCCGGTGCGCTTCGAGCGCACCCCGGCCTCGATCCAGCGCCACGCACCGCGCCTGGGAGAACACACCGACGAAGTCCTCAGAGAGTTGGGACTGGATGCGGCCAAGCTCGGGGCCCTGCGCGAAAGCGGAGCGATTCGCTAGACGGGTAATTTCACGACTGCGGAGGCACGCGTCCGGGAGTCGTCCCGGTCGGGGCTCAAAGGCGGGAAATAATTTCGTCTCCGAAGCGACGTATTCCATCGCACTTGTCCTGGCGCGACTGCGACGCGTCGCCATAAAAGAGCCAAGGCACGGTAATCAGCTCGGTCACGCCGCGCTCTTCCATTGCGCGGTATCCGTCGAGGTCGTACACATCGCGAAGCGCTGCGCAGATACCGAAAGGCTCACCCGCCCGACTCGAAGTTTCCCTGAAGGCATGCAGCCGGTCCAGAATCTCGTCGAGTTCATCCCGTGTCTGGATTTCCGAGGCCCAGCCGTCGCAGAGCGTTGCAGCCCGGCGCAGCGCTCGCTCGGAAACCCCGCCGCCATAGATAGGCACGGGCTCCTTGGGCACCGGATTCAGTTGAACCGGGCCGAAATCATAGAACTCACCCCGGTGCTCGACCATACGTCCGGTCATGAGTGCACGGAGGACTTCGATGGCCTCGGCGAGGCGCCGGCCTCGGGTTTCAAAAGGTTGATCAAGGGCCTCGAATTCTTCCCGCATCCATCCAGCCCCCACCCCCAAGGTGAGTCGACCCTGGGAAAAAACCGACGCGGTGGCCACGCTCTTGGCGGCGAGCACCGGATGCCGGAGGGTGAGCACGAGCACGCTGGTAATGAAGCGGATACGCCGGGTCACAGCCGCCATTGCGGCCACCGCGATCAAGGGGTCTGGCCAGGGAGTATTCGCTTCCCACCGCGGCCGGCCATCCTCGGTATAGGGATACGGAGTTTCCAGCTTGCCCGGATGAATGACGTGATCCGACACCACGATACCGCCGAAACCCGCAGCCTCTGCGGTCTCAGCGATTTCGCAAAGATCATCGGGTTCGCAATAGGCGACAGCGATACAGAAATCCAAGGGCGCTCTCCAACACGACTCGTTCGTGGGTCGTCTTCAGCGAAACCGGGCCAGTGGGTCTTGAAGGCCTCCACGACTCGGCTCCACAGCAGTTCGAGAGCCAGCGCCTGAATCATGCTCAGAACCGTGAGCATGACCGAGGGAAACATCTCTGACGCGCGCTGCCGAATCGACTCCACCGAGACTCCTGGATGCCTGCTGCCAGAGACTAGCCCCGGGCCGGTCGTATTCGATGGGCGGGGCTCCAGTTTTCCACGATCGGAACGGTTTGACCCGAGTCATGCCTGTTGTTGCAAACGGGTCGCCGATAGAGTCCAGTATCGGAAGCCTTCCCGGCGGACACTGGAACGGGCGGCACGACGGGCGACTCGATCGCCTCGGAGTTCAATCCATTGGCGTTCAGGCCCTCCCCAACGAACAAATTTCCCATTCAATTCCCAAGCGTTGGAGTCTCTCTCCCATGAGCGGGATCGACCGATCCGCAACGCCCGATTTCGGCCGGGACGCGTTGCCGGGCCCAGAACTACACCAAGTGCTAGCCCGACTTCGCCGGGCGGCGCCGGTCAGTCGGGTGCTCATGGGTGGGCGACCTTGCTGGCTAATCGCTGGGCACGAGGCTCTCAGCCTTGCCTTCCGCGATGAAGTCGCCTTCCCGGCG
This sequence comes from Myxococcales bacterium, assembly GCA_012959665.1. Classification (GTDB taxonomy): domain Bacteria; phylum Myxococcota_A; class UBA9160; order UBA9160; family UBA4427; genus JAZXM01. Next base: position 6,821 of record DUCT01000116.1, read on the forward strand.
GGTGAATGGTACCGACGGGTCATCGAGCCGACCCAGGGCCGGACATTTGAGAGCATGGAGGGCGCAGAGCATTTGCTCTATCGAAGGCTCGCTACCCCGGCCTTCCGCTCTCGGGCGGTCGACCGGATGGAGGCCAGCGGCATCGCTGAACTCGCCCAGGAAATGCTGGAAGCGCTTCCAGAGTCCGGCGAATTGGATCTGATGGATGCTTTTGTCGCCCACTTTCCGTTCCGGATAATTTCTCGGGTCCTGGGCATTCCCACCGAAAGGGAAGAGCAATTCGTCGGCTGGGCCCTGGGTATCCTTCGCTTCGACCCGAAAGCGGCTCGCCAGTTCAGCGATTACATGCGACCGGTGATCGCTCAGCGAAGGGAGCATCCACGAGAGGACGTACTCAGTGGTCTCCTCCAGGCCGAAGTGCACGGCCAGCGCCTCAGTGAGGAAGACGTTCTCTCGCATATTCGGCTGCTTTTTTCTGCCGGAGGAACGACGACCCACGATGCCCTGGGCAATCTTCTCTACGCACTGCTGAGCCACCCCGAAGAGTTGCAGGCCGTGCGGGAAAACCCCGAGCGGTTGGCGCTGGCGGGCGAAGAACTCCTCCGCTGGGAGCCTCCGGTCGCGCTGTTGCCCCGACTCTGCCTGACGGGAACGACTCTGGGCGGTGTGTCCATCCCTCCCGAATCCCAGGTGCTCTTTGCCATTTCCGCGGCCAACCGGGACCCAGCACA
>DUCT01000116.1:7561-23580 GCA_012959665.1 Myxococcales bacterium
TGACCCCGACCGCTTCGACCCCGATCGGCGGACCCGGGACAAGCTCACCTTCGGGCTCGGTTCGCATTCGTGCCCCGGGCTCCACATGGCCCGGGCCAACATCCGTATCGCCGCCCAGGCCATCCTGGATCGTTATCCGAAGATCGAACTTGTCGACGAAGTTGGGGCGCGTCCGCGGGGCACCACCCTCCGCGGCCCCCAAAGGCTCGGCGTCCGCGTTCTCGGCTGATCGCGCCGAATTCCGGCGGTTCCAAAACGAAACCTCCCGGCCGATCTCGTCATGCCAAACGGAGCCGCCCGCTCAGTTCCGACCCGGGTCGGAATCGCCTTCGGCGGAGTAGACCCCGGTTCGGAGTCGCTTAAAGCCAGCTTCGAGCAATCCGACCCCCGCCAGCAAGCTCACTGTGATGAAGGCAAAGACGATCGCCCCGGCGTAAAAGCCCAGACCAATACACGCGCCAATGGCGGCCAGAATCCAGATCACCGCCGCTGTGGTGACACCGGTCACAACGCCACCCCGGGAAATAATGACGCCCGCACCCAAAAAACCGACGCCGGTGACAACCTGCCCCAATACCCGAGTGGGATCCGCGTGTTCGTTGCCCGAAAGACCTCCGAGTTCGACGAAAATTGAAGTGCCCAGACAGATCAGGATGCTCGTACGAACACCCACGGGCTTTCCGCGCATCTGCCGCTCGACCCCGATTACCCCACCGGAAAGAACGGCGATCCCCACCCTCAGCCAGAACCCTGCACCCAAGGGGTCAAATTGATCCATCTGCACTACCTCGACTGGTTTTACACTGCACCACCATCGGTGCACGGGAAAGATCAACGGGGGGTCGGACACTGCTTCTGAGCTGGATCGCAGCCCCAGGCCTGGCGGGCACGCACTTCGTAAAGTTGTTGAGCCGACTTCACGCGCTCAGCGAGTTTCAGGCACTTCGGATGAGACGCGGAGAGACTCGAAACACATCGCTTCTTTTCAAGGAGTGCCTCCTCTACCTTGCGATGTTCGGCAGTCACGCAGCCCAGCACGCAGCCCAGCACGAGGGCCCACACAACAGCCCGCACGACGGCCCGCGCGGTCACCCAGAGCGGATACCTCACCGCGTGCTGGGCAGCGCGCGTCATTCTTTGCCCGAAACCCTTGTGTAGCGCGGAACCGTGTAGCCCGCCCCGCTCAGAGCGCTCAGAACATCATCCAGCGAAGCGCTCTCGTCATCGAAACTCACTTTCACCGTATGGGTCTTCATGTCCGTTGAAACCGCGTCTACAGTATCCAAGGATTCGACGGCCGCACGGGCCCTCGCTGAACTGCCTCCTCAGACGACACCGGGGGTCTGGAGCACATAGGTCACTTCGTTCGCCCCGGCGGTGGACGAGAGAGCCAGTAAAAGAACAAATTGGAGCAATGGGTTTTTCATGGGTTTCTCCTCAAAGTAGACGATAGCCCCAGTTTCCTGAAGATTTCCAATGAGCGGCATTCGGCCGGCCCGGTGCTAGCTTTTCTTATACCCCACAGAGGAGAACACCATGGCCAGCATTCATGATTTCGAGATGACTTCCATCACCGGCGAGAGCATTGCGCTCTCGAGCTACGAAGGCCGCATCTGCCTGATCGTTAACGTCGCGAGCAAGTGAGGCCTCACTCCCCAGTACGCAGGTCTGCGTACATTGCACGAAGAAAACAAGGACAATGGTTTTACGGTTTTGGCCTTTCCCTGTAACCAGTTTGGGGGTCAGGAACCGGGCACCCACGAGGAAATACTCGAATTCGTTCAATCGAAATTCGATGCATCCTTTCCGATGTTTGCCAAAATCGAAGTGAACGGGGAGGGCGCCTCCGCCCTCTACCAATTTCTCAAGTCAGGCAACCCAGACGAGGAAGGCAAGGAAGACATCGGCTGGAATTTCACGAAATTCCTGGTCGGAAAAAAAGGCGAGGTAATCGCCCGATTTGGCCCCACCACGACGCCCGAAGAAATCGCGGGCCAGTTGGCCGAGTATCTCTAAGTAGCAATTTCCCCGTCGGCGTTTCCCTTCGGACTCGAGCGAAACCACTCTAACCCTCCCGCCCCAGGAGCCGGTTCTATTTTCGCGCATCCACACTCGATCCGAGAATTCACGAGGCACCCATGAGACGAGCGCTTACGTCTTTTCTATTGTTCCTAGTCCTCGGAGCAGGAACTGCATGGGCCGAGGAGGGGTCGGCTCCTGGTCCTTTTGACGAACTCGGAACCACCGTACTCGGCCCAACCGAACCGCACTGGGTATGGGTAACGGATATTATCTTCCGCCATAGCCAGATCTTCGACGCCGAGAGTGGAAGAATGCTGGGCTCAGTGGATCACGCTCTGGGCGCATTTCCGAGGCCGCCCATCTTTTCGAGCTCGCGAAGCGAGTTCTATGTCGTCGAGGCGAGGTACGAATGGGGCTATCGCGGTAAGCGGACGGATTTTGTCACCGTCTACGACGCGACGACCCTGAGCGCAAAGGGCCAAATCATCGTCCCCACCCAGTCTGCTGAGAGCGCCGCCAATCTCGCTTACTCGGCTCTGCTCGACGGCAACCGAAGCCTCGCCCTCTTCAATCAATTCCCCAGCCAGTCGGTCTCGATCATCGACCTTGAGTCGCGAACCTTCCTCGATTCGATTCCAACCGGCGGCTGTGCGGGGGTCTACGCCACCGGCGCGCAAAGCTTTGCCACTCTCTGCGGCGACGGTTCCATGCAGCGGTTCACGTTTGACTCCGAGGGCAACGCGACCGATTCGGACTCCACCACTCCTTTTTTCAATGCGGTCGAGGATCCGATCATGATGAACGGCGTGCGCATCGAAAATCGCTGGTTTTTCGTTTCTTTCGCGGGCGTCATTCACGAAGTCGACTTTGACCATTCCCCGCCCGGGACTCGCTCTTGGTCCGGGGTAAGCGAAGCCGAAAGGGAGGAAGGTTGGCGACCGGGGGGTCGACAACTCACCGCCGTTCATCGGGGCCTTGAGCGTCTCTACGTCATGTTCCACCAAGGCGGCTCGGGCACCCATAAGGATCCCGGCCCTGAGGTGTGGGCTTTCGATCTCACGAGCCGTCAGCGCACAAGCCGCTTTGTCGTGCCCAACATGGATGCAACTTCCCTGGCGGGTATGCTCGGGTTGGACGGAGGCTTTTCGGGTTGGCTCCTCCAACAGCTTGTCCCGGCCACTGGGGCCGACACGGTTGCCGTCACCCAGGACGCCACCCCGCTGCTACTCCTTCGCAATTCGGCTCTCCCCGTCATGACGGTCCTCGATGCCCAGACCGGCGCGCACCTGCGCGATATCCCGGAGATCGGATTGACAGGCAATCGGCTGGTGGTGCCCCGATGAATCCCCTTCCCGATGGGCTCGACTCGGTTTTTTCGGTGCTGGCCAGAGTCGGCCTCGGCAGCCTCTTCTTCAGCGCGGCCCTCCACAAGGCTCGCGACTTTTCAGGCTTTGCCGGCACGGTTCGGGACTACCGCATCCTTCCCGACTGGGCTTCGGCCCTTGGAGCCAGGTTCCTCGCCTTGGGCGAAGCCGTCGTCGCACTCTGCCTGCTCGTGCCCGGCCTCGACCCCTTGGGCCCACTCGGAGCCCTTGGGCTGCTTGCCGTCTACTGCGGGGCGATCGGGGTCAACTTGGCACGGGGTCGGCGCCACATCGATTGCGGTTGCAACGGATTCGGCCAAAGTCGTCAGACCATCAGCGGATGGCTGCTGGTGCGAAACGCGAGCCTCGGGCTCTTGCCCCTTCTGCTTTTGATGGCCCCCTCCAACGGTCGGCCCCTGGGCTGGCTCGATGCCTTTTCGATCGCCGCTGGGCTCGCTATGGCCTCCCTTCTTTGGTTGGCCGGCCATGAACTCGTCCGGGCGGGCGGATCTGAATCGGGCCTCGGGGAAAGTTCATGACCGATGCCCTCGTCATTTCGAATAGCCTTCTCTGGATCGCTCTGCTGGTCCTCGGGATCATCGTGATGGCGCTCACGCGGCAGATCGGATTGCTCCATGAGCGGTTGGCGCCCATGGGAGCACTGGCTCAGGAACGCGGGCCCGAGGTGGGGGACCCCGCGCCCCCCCACGCACTCACCGATCTCTCGGGGCAGCCGCTGGATCTGGGAGGCCCTTCTCCGGGAGTCCGCACCCTGCTCTTTTTCCTTTCGCCCACATGCCCGGTTTGCGAAACCCTGCTGCCCACCCTGCTCCGAGTAGCCAGGGATGAGGCTCCGGGGCTTCGCCTTGTGCTGGCCAGCGACGGAGACCCCGAAGAGCACCGAAGCTTTCGTGCGGCTAAGGAAATCGGCGATCAACTCTATGTTCTCTCAAGAGAATTGGGATTGGCCTTCGCCGTCTCCAAGCTGCCCACAGCCATCCTGATAGATGACGAGGGAATCGTTCGTGCCAAGGGGATCGTGAACACCCGCGAGCACCTCGAAAGCCTTTTCCTGGCCCATGAACTCGGGGCCGGCTCAATCCAGCAATTCATCGCACAGAAGGAGCCATCGGAAGATTCGGTGGTCCACTTGGAGGTTCGAAGATGAGTCGACTTGATCGTTGGCTTGAAGATTCGGCCCGCGGGCTGGCCCGGCGCTCGGGACGACGCAGTTTCCTGGCCCGGGTTGGGCGATTCTCGGCGGGGCTCATTGGAGCCTCAATGGTTCCCGTTTTGCCCGTCGCTCGCGCGAGCAATGAACCTCGGAGGCTGCCCGACGAAGTCGAAGGACCCGAGGGAGATCCCGGGAGCTGCGAGTATTGGCGACACTGTGCCATCGACGGCTTTCTGTGCGCGTGCTGCGGTGGAAGTGCGACAGCCTGCCCACCCGGGACCTCATCAAGCCCCGTGACCTGGATCGGAACCTGCCTCAACCCCGCCGACGACCAGCACTACATGATCTCCTACAACGATTGCTGCGGGAAGGGTTTTTGCGGGCGTTGTTCATGCAACCGGAACGAGGGAGAGCGGCCCGACTACCACTGGTATCGCGCCAACGACATCAACTGGTGCGGCGGTGCGAGTAGCCAGGCATACCACTGTTCGGTCGCCCGGGTGGTCGGGCTCGCCAGTGAGCAACAACCCGAGCGATGAAGCTTCTCGGCCCCGCCCTGACAATCCTACTGGTGGGGCAATTGGCGGGCCCAGTCCGAGCCGACGAGCCCAAGCCGGCGGGCCCGGGGGTCGCCGAGGACTACGCCCTGCACTGCTCCGCCTGCCATACCGCGAAGGGTGGGGGCACCCCAGGCCTGGTCCCCTCGCTTCGGGAACTCGCACCCCTGCTTGCCCTTCCCGGTGGACGCGAGTATCTGGTGCGCGTCCCGGGTGTCGCCCAGGCCCCGCTCTCCCCTGACCGAATCGCCCGGCTGCTCAACTGGGTGCTCGCCCAGTATTCGGGCCTGGCTGTTGAGCCCCTTTACAGCGCAGAAGAAGTTGAGGTCCTACGTAGGTCTCCCCTACGCGACCCCGTTGGCTTTCGTGCGGCCTTGGTCGCGGCCAGCGGAATTCCCTCGACCGCCCACTAGTGGGCGACAGCAACCTCGATGCGCGTGGATCCGGCTCCCAATCCGGGCACTCGGGCCACCAACTCAAGCCAGGCACCGGCTTCCAGCCCGTCGGAAATCCACTGGGCAAGAACGGGGACAAATCCCGCATCCACGCTCGCGACCATATTGCCCCCCACGGCCACGCGGCCCTCGAGATCCATATGCACGAACCACCAGGGCATCATCTCCTCCATGAACTCGGGTGAGCAGAACTCCATGATTCGGCCATCCAGAGCCCAAAGTTCCTCCGCACTGAAATTCTCCATCATGGCGGGCATCACTACTCGACGCTCCTCGACCAAATGGCACTCCAACTCCCGCTGGAAGAGAATGAGCCGCTCCTTCACTTTCGCGAAATCCGGCCCCGGCCCTGGCTCAGACCATTCTACGAGTTGGGCCAGATGATCTTCAATTTCGCGATGCGGGACCTCGGTACTCAGGGTCGAGCCCGGAGCGCGCGCCTCCAGGGCGGGGAAGAAGAGTTCTTCTTCGAGTTGGGTGTGTGCCTCGAGGATACGCGAGAAACGGGGAAACGAACCAAAGAAGAGACTCTCGTCCCCTTTGACAATTCTTCCGAGATCCCTGACCAGGGCACCGTGGATATGGATGAAGTTGTCTTCAACAGCAGCGAATTTCTCAGGGTTGTACACGACTTGACTCCTTTTTCATCCGTTCATGGGGTTGGTTCCCCAGTTGAGGATTTTTGGGTGACATGAGCGATTAGGCACAGGGGAGTAGCTCGTGCTTGCTCCGACTCCCTGTCGGCCTAGAGCCGAGACATCAGAGCTTTCTTATCCCAATAGGAACGAATCGACTGGATGAATCCATCGTCATTCACTTCGAAAACCGAAGCACCCTCAAAGGTCACTTCAGTTGGTTTCGATCGAAGCATGGCGACACCGGTCCATCGGACCGCCACTTCGTTTCCGCAAACAAAGATGTCGTCCTCCGTCAGCGCCATTTTCTCAAAAATATTCGCAAGCGCCCGAAAGTAGTTGGTGGACTTGTCCCGGACCCGCATAGGGGGTGATCCGACCGGATCCCAACTCAAGGCGTCTTCGTCAAAGAGTTCGTGGAGACGATCGACGTCCATCGTTCGCAGGGACGAAAAATAGGCGCCGACCACTTCACGGACCTGCTCTTCGCTCACCGTCTTGGGCGGCGCCGACTTGGGCGCCGGCGGCGGCGCTTCCTCCAGGTACTGCTCCTTCAGTATTTCGATTTCCGCGTGATCCACAGGTGGGGCCCGATGAACCGGAACGTAACGGTCGACGTATTCGCGCAGGGATTCAGGAAGCTCTTCGTAGTTTTTGAAGCAGCGCGCTGTGGTCTGCATAAGCCCATCCCCCAACCCCGCAAAGGCCGGCAGGGTTCCGTTTCGATTCATCACCATGATGTCTGGGGATGTCGAGGCGTTGTAGGCTTCGTTGAACCAGACCTTCCCCACCGGGGTATCGACCTGGCCAAAGAGGGTCCAGTAAAAAAAATCTGAACCCGCGGATTTGTGGGCAAAGACCTTGTCGTTTTTCACCCGGGCAAGCCCATAGTGGCCGTTGCCATGGGGTCCGCTCAATCCCTCGGTTTCGATAATCAAGCGCCGCCCGCGGTGCTCAAAGCGGGCAACTATGTAGGGATATTCGCGAACAATATGGCTGCCATCGTCTTCCTGGAGAATCTCGTGAGTCACCGGATCGCGGTAGAGAACGATCGTGCGGCAGATCGCCTCGGCCGTATTCTCGTCGTGGGCGATCAAGCGATTGCTCACCAGAGCCTCGACGTCCGCGATGATCTCGCCTCCGGGATGGCGATAGAGTTTTCCCAGGCTGTGCCAATAAATCGGGGAGCCGGTGCCCACATCAAAGCGGATAAACTCGCGAAATGCTTCTTGATCGAATCCGTGGTCCGCATTTTCCGGGGCGCTTTCGCCGCCAAGGGTTGTAATTTCCATGATGAGTTCCTTTTCTCCAAGGTTTAGATACGTGGTGATAATTGCTGAATGGATGGGAATGAGACGAGATCAGTAACTGACGGCCTGGCGCTGGGAGAAACCCGTCGGCACGAGCTTGGCCAGTGCGCGGATCCAACTTCCGTCGAGTTCTTCAAAGATTTCCCGATTCAAATTAAAGACCCTGTTCGACTCGGCGATAATTTCATCGCCCTGTTTCTCGCTGATGGGCAGGGAGTCCAGGCGCCGGCGAAAGGTATTCTTGAATTCCTTCACATCAGAAATTTCATCGAAGTGAAAGAATCGGAATCCGTCCTCTCCCTGGGCGTTCAGCGATCGACGAACCACTCGCTCGACGACTTGTCCACCTGAGAGGTCGCCCATGTAACGCGTGTAACTATGAGCGACCAGAAGCGCGGGGTCGTTTTTCCCAACCCAGCGGATGCGCTCGAGGTATCGCTGGCGGGCCGACGTGAATGCCAGTCGCCCTTTCCAGGCTTGGCCCCAAAGCGCATCGAGATCCTGTTCAAGGGCCCGGGTTCGGCAGAGGGAGGAGAAGTAGACACTTTGGACGAGGGGGTGAGCTTTGTTGCGCTCGAGTTCCTGCTCCATCGCGCTGTAGATGATGTAGAGGCCCGTCTGCATGTTGCGATAGCTTTCCTTGTCCACGGCACCGCGAAGAATGCTTTTCACGAAGCTCGTGGATTCGGTGATGCGATGCGCCTTTGCAGTTTCTGCTCGGATCTTCTTGGAGAAACTCATGGGCGCCGCCTTCTCGGCGGGTGCCAAAGGAATATCAATCCGGCCCGTGGTCGGTTGCGGCACACGTTTCGCGGACCGTGGTCCAGGGCTGTTGGACAGAATTGAGGCGAATGATGGCAAGCTGCTCATGTCAGAAACTCCTTTTTCTGTTGGCCGAGTGAAAGGCCGAATGATTGAGTTCCGTTTACGGATGGCCCCTCTTTGAATTTCGCTGAGGCGTCAACCATTCCGGCATACTTGGAGTAGATGTCGGGCAGCAACCGGGAATCGGATCAGGTGGGCGGAAACTCTCCACCCGGGCAACGTGAGGGCCCTCAGAGCCCGGCCGGGGGCGGGGGCTTGGTGGGGGGCCCACGCGTGACCATCGCGCCAAGCCGAAGAGGCACCCTCGAGATCGGTCTCCGGGTTGATTTCAACCCGGGGCTTTCTCAGAGGGCCACAAACACTCCCCGGGCGTACCGAGTGAACTCGGGCGAGCCACCGCGCCGAGTTATCACCGCAATATCGGACGCCAGCGGATCGTCCAGAAACTCGGCGAGATGCCTTGATTCGCGCACCCTCGTCAGCAGACCCGGGCGCGCGCGCCGGATGTCATCCGATGCGAGCCGTGCTTTCGGGCTCGGCGATCACCGAGTTTTCAATTTCGCCCAGCCCCGATATGGCAATCTTCACCACGTCGCCGGCCACCAGAAATTTCGGCGGCTTCATGACAGCACCGACACCGCCCGGCGTGCCTGTCGGGATCACATCACCCGGCTCCAGGGTAAAGGCCGTGGAGAGATGTTCAATCAGGGTGTGGCAATCGAAAATAAGGTGCTTGGTGTTACTCGACTGACGGAGTTCGCCGTTCACCCATGTGCGCACGTCTAGGGAGTGGGGATCCGGAACCTCGTCCGAGGTCACAAGGGCCGGACCCAGCGGGCAGTGGGTGTCAAACGATTTGCCCATGGTGAAAGTGGGCACACGGATCTGCCAATCTCGCACCGAGACATCGTTGCAAATCATAAAGCCCGCAATAACTTCGTGGGCGCGCTCCTTGGGCACGTGACGGCAGCGCTTGCCAATCACCATGGCCAGCTCACCCTCGTAGTCCAGGGCACCGGACGCCCGAGGGAGGTGGAAGGGGGCATGGGGCGGGTGGGCTGCCGTGGACTGTTTGTTGAAAATCATGGGAAACTTGGGAGTCTCCATGCCGGCTTCCGCCACGTGGTCCGCATAGTTGAGACCCACGGCCAAAATCTTCGGAGGTCGCAAAATGGGCGACTCCAGGCTCACGTCGGTCAAGGCGAGGCGCGAACCCCCGGCGTCCAGAGCGGCGCGCGCTCCCTCGAGAGCGGCATCGCCGGCCTCGAGAAAAGCGACCATCTCTGTGGGCAAGTCGGGCGCAGCCGCCTGAAGATCGACGACCCCTTCGCCATCAAGAACTCCGATGCGGGTCGTTCCGCTCGCGGTAAACGTGATCAGTCTCATGCTGGGTGTGTCCTCTCGGAATGCGGCACCAGAAACCCTTGAGCTGCGGCCTTTGCCGAAACCAGAGAGTTTCTAGCATTTATTAGACGTTTGTCTAGAATGATATTGAGCCCTCTCCAGGGGAGGAAATCGTGGTCTCGGCCGCCAAAAACCCAAAGCGCGATTCGAGCCCGGTTCGCGGAGGCGATGCGGTTCGCCGTGCCCTGGTCGAAGCGACGGCCCGCGTCCTAGCCGAAGCCGGACCGAGTGCCGTCTCCGTGCGCGAAGTAGCCCGACTGGCCGGGGTCAACCACGGCCAGATCCATCACTACTTCGGGGGGAAGAGGGGCCTGCTCAAAGCCACCATGCGCCATCTCGCTTCGGACCATTTGGCCCATGCCACCGAGAGCTCCGTGGAGACTTCGATCCCACGAGCCCTGCAGCTCGCCGACGATCCGCTGTACTGGCGAGCCATCTGCCGGTGCGTCATGGAGGGCGACCTGGAACTCGCGGGCCTTGAAGTGGACGAAGGCATTTCCGTGCCCCGCCGTGCGCTCGATACCCTGATGACTCGTCTGGAAATTTCCGATACCGACCTCGACTTCAAGGCGAAATTTGCCGCGATCGCCGCACTTCAACTCGGTTGGGCCGCCCTCGAAGACTTCGTCCTGTTGATCAGCGATGTCGACGAATCCGAACGCGAAGCCGTCCGCGATCGCGTCAAAGTCATTATCTCGAATTGGTTCGGTCCGCTGCCCGCTCCCTAGAACCGAAAGTCCACCGCATTCCCACACGATTGGCTGGGTCGAAGCCCTTCTCCGCTTCCTTCGCCAAGGTTTTCCGCATTTCCGGTCTCTGGTTTTCGGCAGGGATCGGAACGAAACCAATGCTCGCATAGAAGGGCGCGTTCCAGACAACGTGGCGAAACGTGGTGAGGGACAAAGAAGAAAAACCCTCGGATACCGCCCAGCGGGCCACGTGATGAACCAGCGCACGTCCGAGTCCGCGCCGACCGTGCGCCGGCAGCACATTGAGTTCTTGGAGATGCGCCGATCCGTCGAGCAGGATCGCCGCCGCGAATCCCACCGGCTGCCCCCCGGTGCGCACGACCCAGAGACGGCCAGCCGAAAAGGTCTCCTCGAAAAAGCGCCGAGGAAGCCCCGCCTCGAGAAGTGAAGGGGGCAGGTCTTCCGCCGAGAACAGTTCTGCCGCAGCCCTTTCGATCCGAATCAGTTGGGCTTCGGTCGATCGATGCTGTCCCCCGGAGCAAGCGCCTTCCCCAAGGCCGATTGCGATCTCTCCCCGGGCGCAGACGTCACAGAAGACCGTACTCTTCGCGCAACTCGGCCAGGGGACGCGCCCAGCATTCTTCCCAGTGAACGGCCATCAGGGGCTTCGCGCGACGGCCGAGGGCCCAGCCTTCCGTAACGGCATCCATTACCACCGGAAGGAGTTCGGGCTTGTAGAGCACCATCTGAAGCGGGCGGGTCGCAATAATCATGGAGGGATACGGTGAGGGAATCTGCGCAACGGTAAAGCTCACCACACGCACTTCTCCCAAAGGCGTCGTATCGAAGCCGGTCAGTACGTGGAAGAGGTCATGCAATTGAAACCCCCGTTCAGCCAGATAGCCCACGTCTTCGCTCCGGGCAGAGTGGGCTTCGATGAAGGCGGACTCGCGGAGCAGGTTTACATCGAGATTGTTGTCGCACAGATAACGAGCGAACTCCCGGCCAAGGCTTCCCTCGGCCAGAGACCCGAGATAGTCCGTGTCGGGAACTGGGCTCAGATAACGCTCTTTCAGCATTTCTTCGGCCACAGGGCTGCTGCGCGCCAGGGTGTCGAAACCCTCCAGTGCGGATTCGTCTCCGTTCCGCATGAAATTGAGCGCGAGGGGAACCGAAGCGCGCGGATCCCAGGATGCCAAGGATTCAAGCAGCCCTTGGGCAAGTTCCGGCGCGAGTTCGGGGGACTTCAAATGGGCCATGATCAAGCCTTTCGTGATCCGGGCACGACGCGTTCAGACCGAACGCGGTACGCGAATCGTTTCCACCAACTTCTGAACTTCGGCAGGAGGCGGATCGGTGAAGCGCGCGATGAGGATCGAGACTCCAAAATTGAGCAACATCCCCACGGTTCCGATTCCTTCGGGCGAAATTCCAAAGAGCCAGTGAGCGCTGTTATTCGCATCGGGATTGATAAACTTGAAATAAATGATGTAGGCCGCGGTAAAAACGATCCCCACCACCATGCCCGTCACGGCGCCCTGGCGATTCATGCGTTTTGAAAAAATTCCGAGCACGATGGCCGGGAAGAACGAGGCCGCCGCAAGTCCGAACGCAAAGGCCACCACTTGGGCGACGAAACCCGGCGGGTTGATTCCAAAATAGCCCGCGATGCAGACGGCAACGCCCGCGGAAATCCTCGCGTAAAGAAGTTCCTGCTTTTCGCTGATCTTCGGCATCAAGATATTTTTGAGAAGGTCATGGGAGATCGAGGCTGAAATCACCAGTAGCAAACCGGCGGCCGTAGAAAGCGCTGCTGCGAGGGCCCCCGCAGCCACCAGGGCAATCACCCAATTGGGAAGACGCGCGATCTCGGGGTTCGCGAGCACCATGATATCTCGGTCGACGTAGAGTTCGTTCGAACCCTCTCCCGATGGGTTGGCGAAAATGGGCTCACCCAGATTTCCCAGATGACCCTGCCTGATGAGCTTCAGGCTGGTTTGCCCGGGGATTTTTCCGAATGCTTCGCCGGGCGCGTACTGGATCCGGCCATCGCTGTTCTTGTCCCGCCAGGCCAGCAGGCCCGTATTTTCCCAATTGCGGAACCACTCGGGCATGTCGGGGTAGGGCTGGTTCTGAACTGTTTCGATTAGGTTCGTCCGGGCAAAGGCCGCCACCGCCGGCGCCGTTGTATAGAGGAGGGCAATGAAAAAGAGTGCGTAACCGGCGGACAGCCGGGCGTCTCGAACCCTGGGCACAGTAAAAAAGCGAATGATCACATGGGGCAATCCAGCTGTCCCCACCATCAGGGCGGCCGTGATAAAGAAGACATCGATCGTGCTTTTTTTACCCGCCGTATAGGCAGCAAAGCCCAGTTCTTGATGGAGGCCATCAAGCTTGTCCAACAGGTAGACCCCGGTATCCGCACCCGAGGCGTCCAGCACCGTCGAGCCGAAGCCTACTTGGGGAAGAATTTCGCCGGTCATCGTGATGGAAATGAATATGGCGGGCACCAGGAAGGCAAATATCAGCACGCAATACTGGGCCACCTGGGTATAGGTGATGCCCTTCATCCCGCCCATCACCGCGTAAAGAAAAACGATCCCCATACCGATCAGGACGCCGTTTCCGATATCCACATCGAGAAAACGCGAAAACACCACCCCCACCCCGCGCATTTGTCCGGCCACATAGGTGAAGGAAACGAAAATCGCACAGACCACTGCCACCAACCGGGCCTGCTTCGAGTAGTAACGTTGGCCCACGAAATCGGGAACGGTGTACTGACCGAATTTTCGCAGGTAAGGGGCAAGCAGCAGAGCCAGAAGCACATAGCCGCCGGTCCAGCCCATCAGGTAGTAGGCCCCATCCCGCCCGCTAAAGGAAATGATTCCCGCCATGGAAATAAAGGATGCCGCCGACATCCAATCCGCCGCCGTCGCCATGCCGTTGGCCAGGGGCGAAACATCCCCCCCAGCGACATAGAACCCCCGGGTGGTCTGCACCCGAGACCAAATCGCAATGCCTATGTAAAGGGCAAAGCTCAAGCCAACAAACAGGTATGTCCAGCTCTGAAGTTCCATGGTGGGGGCGAAATGACCTCTCGGGCGCCTACTCGTCCACGTCGTACTTGCGATCGAGTTTGTTCATCTGCCAGACATAGATAAAGATCAGCACAACGAAAACGTAAATCGAACCCTGCTGGGCAAACCAGAAGCCGAGTTGAAAGCCCCCAATTCGAATCGCGTTCAGGGGTTCTACCCAGAGAATTCCGCATCCGAAGGACACGAAGAACCAGACACTGAGCAACCCGGTCATCAACCGAAGGTTGGCTCGCCAGTAGGCTCGGTGATCTCGTTCCGTGACTTTGTCCGAGGGCGCTGCTTGCGAAGGTTCTGGCTGCTTCGAGCTCATGGCGTCCACATTGGCTGCAGTCCGACTCTCCAGTACGTGCGACCTGCACCGCCCGAAGTCCCGAATCCTGCGATCCCGTAGACGTTACCCCTTCCCTTTCCCATGCCAATGGGTACCGAGCCTACGCGTGTACGCCGAGAACCCGACGAATACCCGCGACGACGGGTGATGGCGCGCGACGACGTGGATTTCACGATTCGGATTTCCCCTCGGTCCTCGATTCCAGGGCCCTCGTGTGCCAGCGTAGGCACTTCCCGCCTAGGGGCTCGGGTCGGGGCTCGGATCGGGACAGGCCGCGGCCCGGCCACAAATCTGCCGTGCGAATCGACGAAAGAAGGAGATCAGAGATGGCCAACGAAATTCTCACCGAAACCCATGGGCGCGTCCGACTCATCACGCTGAACCGCCCCGAGGCAAAGAACTCGGTCAACAGCGCCTTGGGCAATGCGCTGGTGGCGGCCATCGAGGAACTCGACGCCGACGACGGCCTTACCGCGGGTGTCCTCACGGGCGCCGACGGCGGATTTAGCGCCGGCATGGATCTCAAGGCCTTCGCGGCCGGGGGCATGCCCGAAGGGTTCAATACCTTCCTCCAGCAGGGAAGCCAAAAGCCGCTGATCGCGGCAGTGGAAGGCTTCGCCCTCGCCGGCGGGCTCGAGATCGCCCTCACCTGCGACCTGATCGTCGCCGCAAAGGGCGTAAGGCTCGGGATTCCCGAGGTCAACAAGGGACTTTTCGCGGCGGGAGGCGGCCTCTTTCGCCTGCCCAATCGGGTTCCCTACGGCGTCGCCATGGAGATGGCACTGACCTCCGATCCCATCTCCGCCGAGCAGGGGCACGCGCTCGGACTCGTCGCGCGCCTGGCTGAACCCGGGCAGGCCTGCGCCGTGGCCCTGGAATTGGCCGAGCGAATCGCAAAGAACGCACCCCTCGCCGTGGCGGCCAGCAAGCAGATCATCCGCGCCTCGCGCGGTGTCACCGAAGAGGACGCCTGGAAACTGCAGGGGCCGCAACTCGGAAAGGTGTTCACCAGCGAGGATGCCAAGGAGGGGCCCCGCGCCTTCGCCGAAAAACGCGAGCCCAAGTGGAAGGGCTGCTAGGCCACAGCTCCCTGGGGCCCGCCCTCGGTTCCCACCCTCGTCCAATCCAGCGCGAACGCCCCCGACTCGATGCCCGCCGAAACTTCGGCCTCGATTTCGCCCTTGCCCCTTTCCTCGGCGTCCACTGCGTGTTGTTCGAATGCGCCGAGGTCCAGGAACTTGGGCTGCATCGCATCCACAGTCGGGCTCATGCCCGGCCCCTGGCGCTCCCGCGCACGCGCGCGCGCTCGGGCCGCGCTCACCTTGAGAACCACATACTGTGTCGGCACCTCGGACTCGAGCACGGGCCGAAATTCGGGCAGGAACCACGGGCCGATGACTCCGTCGAGGAAAACCGTGTAGCCCCCCTTCGCGTAGGCCAGCGCCGCGCTGGCCACGGCACGAATGATGATGGTGTTCTGGTGATGGGATTCTCCACTCGTGGGATCCACGCGATGGGGGATAAAATCGTAGAAGCGATCCGAGTCGAGGTGTACTCCGTTCGGGCAACCGGCGGCGAGTGCACGGCAAAGCGTCGTCTTGCCACTGGCGGGAGGACCGGACACGATCACCACGGATCCCATGAGCAAACTCCTTGGGTGAGTCAAGGCAGGGGAAAGTAGAGCCTTCTTTACAGAGGCGGATTTACTTCGAGAGCCCACGGAAAAGCCGCTGGCGAAACGGCCATCAATCGCCCAGGTAGCCGGGCTCCTGGGAGACGCTCGTGTGGGTCTTGCTGCGCACTTCGTTGAGCCGCTGGCGCTGAAAATTGGCCGCTTCCAGATCCGCCGGCTCCTGACCAAAGCCCGTGTAGAGAACCTTGCGCGTCTTCTTGACCGGGGGTTGGCTCATGTGCTGGGTGCAGCTGAGATGAACCGTTACGTCGCCGGTGCGGGTGGGAAGATCCACGGCCTCGAGATCCAGGCCCGGCTGAAGGCAGGGGGCGGGCCAGATCAGGGCGCGGTGGCTTCCCGGCACCACGCGGAGCTGGCCGGAATCGGCATCGGCGCCGGTCACCGAGATACCCACGGTCAGGTTGCAACACTCGTAAGAGTGCCGGCCCAGGCTGCAGTCCTTGTGCCAGGGCACGTCGG
>DUCT01000117.1 GCA_012959665.1 Myxococcales bacterium
CGGTGGTGGCTCGAGATCTTTTTCGTGCCGTGATCACACTGGATGGCCAGACCGGGGTGAACTCGACGAACTCGCTTGGAAACGTGACGGACTTGTTCGATGAAACTGCTCTTTCCGCACTCTTTCCCACCGCCGACTACGTGCCAGGATTCACCGCCTTCTCCGTAGCTCTGGACTTGCGCGGCGTGGCTTCGAGCGTGAGCTACCTGGAGGATTCGGGCAATCTTCGCTTTAAGGTTCCCGTGGCCGGGATTGATCTGGACTTTTTTGCCGCAACCCGAGATTTGAGTGAGGCGGAGTTCGAGGATTGGCTCAAGGGGAACGGCGTCCAGTCCGGCACTTCGGAAGAGTCCGTGACGGCGTTGTTGCGGGCTTTTGTTAAGGGCTCCCCCGTGGATCCGGTCGCCGGGAACCCGAATAGTCTCCAGAGCCGAATGTTTCAGAACGATTTCGGCCTGGGCAGCCTGGGTCCGTTCCTTGGGGACTTTCCTGCCGATGCGGATACACCGCCGAGCCTTTGGAAACTGGATCTCGATTTCGGTTACTTCGCGGCTGGGCCCTACGACGGACAAACCTACGACTTCGATATTGCGTTCGGCTGGCAGCTGAGCCGTAGGCTCGCCCTGGTGACCGATCTGGGCATGACATTTAGTGTCGATGAAGGTGAGGCCCTGGCAGGAATCGGCAATTTTGGCCTTGGCTTGCAGGGACGGATTTCGGATGGCTGGAATCTTGCCCTGGTGGTCCGGGGGGGAGTGGCGGGCTCTATTGATGTCGGCGCCGTGGGCGCGATGGTTTCGGTTTCCCTTGTGAACCACATGCGCTTCGATTTTTCGCAGTACCGGCTTGAAATGAGCAACATGGTGGGCGTGGCGAGTTCTATTGATGGCATAGAGATCGAGGATATTCGGCTCGACTACGACAACCTGACCAACGTGGTTCTGAAAAACGGTCTCTCGCTCTATCGTGATCTGGGCCGAGTCGTCGGGTCGCGCTCGCTGCGCGCTCGCCTCTTCCTGACCGATACCCTGTTCTTCGGCGACGATCTCTGGCTCGAGCACAGCGACGAGATCGGTCTTGGCATCGGGATGGCGAGCAAGAGTGGTATTCGAACCTACGATCCCGTGGCTCTTGATCTCTCGTATGTTTTCGGAACCGATTACGATGCTCTGAAACTGAGGCTCAGCCTACGTTATTGAAGCGGTTATTGAAGCGGCTATTGAGGCGGCTATTGAGGCGGCCTCACACCCCCGTGCCCCAGGGATGCGAGCCACGCCAAAGTCAGTGAGAATCGGTCCTTATGAAACCCCTGCCTCGACTTTCATTCTCCGGTGCCGTGGACGGCGACGGGCACGTCCTCGAACCCCCGGATCTCTGGCTCCAATACCTCGAATCCGCCTACCGCCACCGGGCGCCCACGATCCGGGCCGATGACGCCGGATTGGAGTTTCTCGAAATCGATGGCGCGGTTTCCAAAATCGTCCGAGGCGGAATGCCGGCGGGCCTGGGAGCGATGGATCGCGTAGCGGGTCACGTCTTCGAACGCGAAGTCGTCACCGGACTGAAATATGTCGATGAGGCCCCGCTGGGTGCGATGGATCCTGGGGAGCGCATCGAGCGCCTGGATCTGGAAAATATCGAACGGGCTTTTCTTTACCCGACGTTGACCCTGTTTTGGATAGCCGAGTGCGAGGACGAAGACCTGACCCAGGCTTGTTTGCGCGCCTACAACCGATGGATCGTGGATTTCTGTGCGGACTCGGGCGACCGACTTCTCCCGGTGGCCCAGATTTCCCTGGGAGATCCAGAAGCGGCGGAACGCGAGGTGCGTCGAGTGGCTGAGGCGGGTGTTGCGGGGCTCTTCGTTCCGCCCTTTCAGTGGACGCGCAAGCCATTGGGCGACCCCGCCCACGACCGCGTTTTTGCCGCCGCCCAGGAGTGCGGCTTGCCCCTGGGCATCCACCCGTCTCTGGAGCCCAAGTGGACTGCGCCCGGACGCTTTGGGGACTATACGAGCGGCCAGTATGGATTCTTTCTCAATGTGACTTCGGCGGATGCCGTTCGTCATGCCTTTACCTCTCTCTTCCAATACGGGGTGTTCGAAAAATTCCCGAGCCTCCGCATTGTGCTGCTCGAGTCCGGGGCGGGCTGGGTGGGGTATTGGCTAGACCGAATGGACACGGTCTACGCCTCGCCCCAGGGCTATCGGATCCGCGCGCTGTTGCCCGAAAAGCCGAGCTTCTATTTTAGGCGCCAGTGTTGGATCTCGGGGGATCCCGACGAAACATCCCTGGCGGGAATCATTCCCAGGGTGGGCGCTGACCGGTTCTTTTGGGCCTCGGATTTTCCGGAATCTGCCCGGCAAGGCTTCCTCGGGGCCAACGTGTTGCGAGCGTTTGGGCGTTAGGCATCCGTGATCTCAGCCTTGCTTCGCCGCCTGAATCGCGCTGACTCTAGGGCCCTCAGTCGATGATGGCCCCATAGATGATGGATCGCAGTTGGGCGCGAAAATCGTAGGTTGCACTGGGTAAGAGTTGGGTCAGGAAGACGACGGAGAGATCTTCGGCGGGATCCACCCAAAAGGCGGTACTGGCGGCTCCCCCCCAGGCGAATTCACCTGCGCTCCCCGTAGCTCCGGTTCGAGCGGGTCCCAAGTTCACCGAAAAGCCCAGGCCGAAGCCCACTCCCTCGTAGGGGGTTTCCGAGAAAGACCCCTGGGCCATCTCGGTGAGGTCAACGTCCCCGGGTAGATGGTTCTTCGTCATGAGTTCGAGGGTCTTGCGCGAGACAATTCGGACGCCATCGAGTTCGCCGCCCCGGCGGAGCATTTCGGCGAAGCGCAGGTAGTCGTGGGCCGTGGAAACAAGCCCGCCTCCGCCCGAATGGAATTGGGGAGGGGTGAGATAGGGACTGGTCGCCGGATCATCCTGGAGCACGAGCTTGCGATTCATTCGGCGCTCATAGCAGGCGGGTAGGCGGGGTTGTTTGTCCGGGGGGACGGAAAAACCCGTATCCACCATGCCCAGGGGCTCGAAGATCTCCTCGTGGAGGAATTGATCGAAGGGCTTGCCCGAAACAACCTGAACCAAATAACCGAGTACGTCGGTGGCCATGGAGTAGTTCCAGCGTTCGCCCGGGGAAAACTCCAGCGGCAGCGCCGCGATTGTCTTCACCGTTTCTTCGAGGTTGCCGCTTTTGTTGACCCCTTCGAGGCCCGACTTCCGATAGGCGGCATCCACGGGGGTACGGTGCATGAACCCGTAGGTGAGCCCGGAGGTATGGCTGAGGAGATCCTTGATGCGCATGGCGCGCTTGGGCGGCTCGGTGATGAAGTGCGGATAGCTTCCCATTTGAAAGACGCCCTGATCGGCGAATGCGGGGATGTACTTGTAAACGGGGTCGCGCAACTGAAATAGACCGCGCTCGTAGAGCATCATGGTGGCAATCGAGGTGATGGGCTTGGTCATCGAATAAATCCGAAAGATCGCATTTTCTTCCAGGGCTCGTTTGCGCTCGAGTTCCATGTGGCCGAGGGGCGAGCAGTGGGCGATTTGACCGCGTCGCGCGACCACGGTCAGGGCGCCGGCGATCTTTCCAGGCTCGATGTAGCGCTCCTGCAGATGTTGATCGATGCGAGCGAGGCGGCTGCTGGAGAGTCCTACTTCTTCGGGGTTCACACGCTTCATTTTTGAATTTCCCTCTTGGGCCCAGGCCATTGGTGACCGCGAACACTCTACGACGGAGATCGCGCGGAGACCAAGGGGCGGAATACAAATGGGCATCCACAGGGCATCCACAGGGCACTCACAGGGGCACTCACAGGGGCATTCACAGGGGCATTCGGGGGACTCCACCGCGGGAGCCCCACTTGAG
>DUCT01000118.1:0-20959 GCA_012959665.1 Myxococcales bacterium
CGAGGGCGGCACCGCACTGAGAGTCCGGCCTCCTCCCAAGCCGATGATCAGCACTCGCTCGGTTTCTGGCCTCGCCAAGAGGGGAAGAAGAGCAAGCCAACGTGCTTCCTGGTAGAGGTCGGGCGGATTGGACAAAGACTGGATCATCGACTCGGGCAACCCGTTGGTCGAGATCTGATGGGAGTAGCCGACCTTCTTCAGGGTCACCGTCGCCGATCGCCCCACGCCCAGAAAATCGATGTTTCCGCTGCCCTCGCCGCCACTCAGCGCGGCCATACCGAGGAGAGAATAGGGAGGACCCGGACGGACGATCATCAGGGCAACCATCGTCAACCCGGCTAAACCCGTCAGAACCTTCGTTCTCGAGCCGGAGACGAACAAAAGAGCCGCCCCCACAGCCAGCAACAAATTAATCGTGGTTCCAACCAGTAGGGTCCCCTCGAACCCGAAGGCAGGGAGCAGCCAGAATCCCGCTGCCACGGAACCCACGATGGATCCCAGCGTGTTCCACGCATAGACCCGGGCGCTGGCGGACGCTGCATCGTCCACATCAACCGCCATTAGCCGAACCGCGAAGGGAAAGCTGGCACCGATGCACACCGTCACCGGCAACAAGGTGAAAATCGAAAGCACAGCACCCGGAAGCAAATTCGAGGACGACGCGTTCAGCAAAGCCGCCAGGCTGGGAAGCCAATCCGCGAGGGAAAAAGTCATCCACGCCATCAAGGCCGTGGCGAGTTGAGCGACGGCAAAGCCGAAACCGGCACGCTCGGCATCACGGGCGAAGCGCGAGGCCACTGCACTTCCCAGGGAAATGCCGATCAGGAAACTTGCCAGCATCGTGGCAAACGCCGCGGTGCTCCCGCCCAGTACGAAACCGAGCATGCGAACCCACAACACTTCGTAAATAAAGGAGACCGCGCCCGAGACAGAGATCAGCAAGAGGACCGGGGAAAAACCGGAAGACCGGCGCGCCGGTTTACCCTGGGCGGCGGGCGCGTAGCGCGAGAGCAACGCCGCGGCCGCAAAGACCAAGGCATTGGCCAGTGCGCCGAAATAGATTGTCTGGCGCAGGCCAAACTCAGGCAGCAGGAAAAATGCGGCGGTCACTGCACCGCAGATGGCCCCGGCAGTATTGACCGAGTAGAGGTAGCCAATTCGCGGACCCACCTGGTCATTGGTTTGAACAGCATGCCGAGCCAGCAGGGGGAGGGTCGCGCCCATCAGGGCCGTACAGGGGACCAGCACCAGGAAGGCACCCCCCAGATGAAACAGCGCAGTGGCGAGGCCAACGCTTTCCGGCGGCGCATCCAACCCCCCGAGCCAATTCACATAAATGCCCATCAGGCCGCGAATCGCAAAGGGAACCGCCAGCGCTCCCAGGCCAATGCCCAGTTCGATCACCCCGTAGGCAAAAACCGGGCGACGGATGCGATGCGCCCAGCGCCCCGCCAATGCGGCCCCCAGCGCCAGCCCGGCCATGTAGGCAGCCAAGACCGCGGTCACCGCCAGTTCGGATGTGCCAAATACAAAAGCAAGCTCACGGGTCCAAGCGGTTTCATACAAAAGCGCAGCAAAACCCGATACGAAAAAACAGAGCTGTAGAAGTAGAAAGCGCAAGTCCATCAAAGAATTCCGATTCTTACCGACGATTGATTGCTCATTTCCCTCGGGTGAGACTAGCACGACGGCACTCCCCAGACGCTTGATCCCTTAGGGCCCACGCGATTCGGCTGCTAGGATGAACACTGTGATCACAAAAACTCCTTTCGGACGAACCCAGCATTCCAGCACCCGTATTCTTTTCGGGGCCGCGGCCCTCGGCGCCATGCGCCAGGATCGAGCGGACAAGGTGCTCGAACTTCTCCTCGAATCCGGGGTGAATCATATCGACACCGCCGCGGGCTACGGGGACTCCGAAGAGCGCGTAGGCCATTGGATGGCCGAACACCGAAAGCACTTCTTTCTCGCGACGAAAACAGGTGAACGCAGTGGAGCCGGCGCAAGGGAGAGCCTCCACCGATCCCTGGAACGCCTTCGCGTAGACTGCGTGGACCTGATCCAGCTTCATAACCTAGTGGACGAGAACGAATGGGAGCAGGCACTCGGGGCCGGCGGGGCCCTCGAGGCGTTGATCGCAGCGCGCCAGGAAGGACTGGTTCGCTTCATCGGGGTCACCGGGCATGGGACTGAGGTCGCCGCCATGCATCTCCGAAGTCTCGAACGTTTCGACTTCGACTCGGTTCTTCTGCCCTGCAACTACGCGATGCTCTCACAACCCGACTATGCCGCGGACTTCGATGCCTTGATCGCGATCTGCCGCGATCGGAATGTCGCGGTACAGACGATCAAGTCCGTGGCACGCCGGCGATGGCAGGGCGACGATGGCCCCCGCTATAGCTGGTACGAACCTCTTCGGGAACCCGGTGCCATCGAACGAGCGGTCCGCTTTGTCCTGTCGAGAGATGGCCTTTTCCTCAACTCGTCCAGTGATGCCACGCTTCTCCCTGCGACTCTTGAAGCCGCACGAAATGCCGGAGCGACGGACTCGATCGCGTACCGAGAGGATGAACTTCGCGCCGACGTCGAGCGCTACGGGGTAGAGCCGCTCTTTGTCCCGGGCGGGCCCCAGGGAATCTGATCAGAGCATCTAAAAATCCGGGCTAATCACCCGCCAGTACGTTCTCGGGAGAAAGAACCGTGACCTCGGGCTTCCAGCCCACGTCGTAGAGTCTCTCGGCGACACCGCTCGCCAACTCGAAGGTTGCGAAATCGGTCAGGTAGATATCCCAGAGCCTCCCCCCAGTGGACTCCCAGTCGGTCACTTCCGTCTCGAAGCCATCCTCGCTAAATGCTTCGGCAATCAGCTTGGCTTTGGCGGCTCGATCAACCGTTTCCAGCAACACCGCATAGGGTTCGGAATCCAGTCCCCCGAGGTCGGCCACCCGGGAGATCGCGCGCTCCATTGCGATCCTTCGACGAATCGTGTCCGCCACGTCTTCGCTCGGACTTCGCATCACCCGGGCCTCCACGACGATCAAAAGATCATTTTCAATCTTGGTCGTCGAAACACTCCCGAAAGCAAAGCCTATAAATGGAATATCCATCAAGTAGGGTATGCCCACACGCGCGTATGATTCGCCACTGCCATTGCTGGTTCCAATTACCGCGTAGTCTCCCGGGGAAAGCCTCAATGTCGACTCAATGGTCCGCTGGGTGAACGTGGCTCCGACTTGCTCCACGGATCCGGCAATGGATGATTGAATTTCCGAAATTTCCAGCTTCAAGTCGAGGTTCACGATTCCTGCCTGACCCACGGTGGGCTTGACCGTCAAGCCAATCCCCACATCCCGGCGCTCAATGATCTGCCTGTTCGACAGGGCACCATTCGGGCCAAGTTCCTCCGATTGCGTATTCGAGGATCCCGTGGGAACAGGGATCTGATTGCCCACGAAAAATTCGTGTTCCTCGCCACTCATGGCCAGAATATGCGGGCGCATCAAGATGGTGGTTTCACCTGAGAATTCGCCGGCCTGGAAGGAGACGTCTTCTCGGGGAACCAGGATCGTGATCGGATCCCCGACTCCCGGGTCGAGGCTCAACTGGAGGGGGGCCCGGGTATAGCGGCCGAATATGGACTCGTTCGCCGCTGGGCCCGACGGAACGCCCGTCCCCAGAGAGGTCGCTGAGCCGAGGGAACTGAGAATTGAACTTGCACCCGAAGAGATGAACACCGCCGGGTCGGTAATACTCGACGGTTCGAGGACGGGCAAGAAGTAGTCGACTCCCAGGTTGAATCCGCTGGGCCGAACCAACTCGAGAACCATGACATCGACTGCAATTCTTGGAGGCAATTGATCGAGCAGACCCACGGCCTCTACCAGAACCGCCAGTGTCTCGGGATCCGAAGCCAGGAGAAGCGAGCGGGTCGCGGGATCGACGGTCACCGAGTACGGGCGATTTACCAAGTCGCTCCGGATGGCATCAAGAGCCGGAGTACTCTTCTGGGGCCCGCCCCCGCTCGACGCTTTTCGCATACCCTCGAGAATCGCGGCGACGTCATCGGCGTCCCGGTTCAAGATCCGGACCACGCGAACAAGACCTTCGCCCTCCACGGGGCGATCGATTTTTCGGATCATCTCCCGCATAGCCTCGAGTTCCATTGGCGGAGCTTGCACCACGATCTGGTTCGTTCGTTCGTCGCTCCAGATTCCAGCGTGTTTCGACTTCACAGGGCCGGAGTTGAATTTCACGCGAAGAATCTCCGCCATCACCTCGGCGGATCGATGCCGGAGAGTACGAACCATGATGCTTTCATCGGCCGCTTGGTCAAGAATGCGAACGATCGTAAGCAGCCGGCTGACCCGGGCTTCGGTACCCGCGAGGATCAAACTGTTGGTGGGCCCATAGGGAAGCGCCACGCCCGTGGCGGCCACATAGGGACGCAGGGAAACCGCGACAGTATTCACATTGGCATGCTTGAGCCGAATCAAGGTGGCAATGGGTCTCTCGCGTTCCGGATCGAGGGGACCGTCCACCAGGGGGGCGCCGCTCTTGGTCTCGGTCAGCGCCACGATCTTCGTCGAATTCTCGCCCACGGGAAGGGCTGCAAAGCCCTTGAGAAGCAGTGCGGCATTCAGCAGGGCAATGGCCTCGTCCTGACTGACTCGGCCCGGCACAGTAATGGTCACCCGCCCACGAAGGTTGTCCCCAAAAATATATCTCCGGCCCGTATTCCGGGCGACCGCTTCCACCAGTTGCGAGATTTCTCGCTGCTCGTAGTGCATGGGCACGGTCCGCGCCGCCCGATCCGGGGCCTGGGCCGAACCCAGGGAGGCCGACGAGAAAAGGGCAACAACAAACACGAATTGAAGCAAGATACGGATCACCGGGTGAGCCTATCCAACGCGGATAGCGAGTGCTATCCGATATCCGCCCACCTTTTGATAGGACGGGCGGGCCTCTCCCGGTGGTTTGCTTGGCCGAAGCGGGCTGGAAGCAGTAAAGTGTCCTTGGTCTCGCCCGGTCATTCCCGTCCGCAGCTCTTTGGTGGGCCTTGGGCTAATCCCCCGGCCAATCTATCAGCGCCGCCTCCGAGGAGTGCAGATGACGCGTGCCATCGTCGTTGTTCCCACCTACAACGAGGTCGAAAACCTCCCGATTCTGGTTCCGGCGATCCTCGAACAGGATCCTCGGCTTGAAGTTCTTGTCGTGGACGATGGATCCCCCGACGGAACGGGCGAACTCGCCGACAAGCTGGCCTCGGACGAAGGCCGCGTCCACGTCTTGCACCGGGAGAGCAAACAGGGCCTCGGACCCGCGTACCGAGCCGGGCTGGCCCGTGCCCTTGAACTCGGCGCCGATTACGTGATCCAAATGGACGCGGATTTCTCGCACCCGCCCAGCAGCCTTCCGGAACTCCTCGAGGAAATACAATCCCACGACGTGGTCCTGGGCTCTCGCTATCTGAACGGCATCACCGTGGTGAACTGGCCCATCGAGCGCATTCTGATCAGCTGGTTTGGCAATGTCTATGCCCGGCGAATCAGCGGCCTTCCCATTTCGGATACGACCGGCGGCTTCCGCTGCATGCGACGTGATTTGTTGGAAAAAATGGGGTTTGAGCGTATCCGATCGAATGGTTACGCGTTCCAGATAGAAATGAATTATCGCTTCGTCAAGCAAGGTGCGCGCATCAAGGAGGTCCCTTTCTTCTTTGTGGATCGAACGCGAGGCACTTCAAAATTGAACTTTCGGATTGGTCTCGAAGCTCTCTGGGTAGTCTGGTGGCTGAGGATCGCCGACGCTCTCGGGCGCCTTTAGAACAATCGAATGCACCCGATACCTCCGGCAATGCCTTCGCCTTCGACGACGCCTTCGACAATGGCCTTCGAAATGGCCTCCGGCAACGCACCCGAAAAGTTGAATGTCCGTGAGTAAAGTTGAATGTCCGTGAATAAAGGACCCTCCCCTTCGTGCCGGGTCCTGGTTTTGAATGAGCGTGACCCGCTCCATCCGAAAACCGGCGGGGCGGAGACCCATGTCTACGAAATTTTTCGCCGCCTTGCCGCTCGGGGCCACTCCATCAGCCACTTCAGTTCCTCATTCCCGGGCTGCGCCCGGGACGAGGAGGTCCAGGGGATTTCCGTGCGGCGACTGGGAGCTCTGCCCTTCTACTATCCTCGGGTTCTCTGGGAAACCGCTCGTCAGACCCGTGCCCGCCACTTCGACGTCGTGGTCGAATGCCTGAACAAGGTGCCTTTCTACTCCCCCGCCTATTCAAGGGCGCCGGTCCTCGCCCTCTGCCACCACCTCTTTGGCGAGGTGGCGTTTCAGCAAGTCCCCTGGCCCGTGGCCGCCACGGTCTGGGCCTCCGAGCGCTTGATCCCACCCCTGTATCGATCCCGTCCCTTCGTGGCCATTTCCGAAAGCACCCGCCGGGATCTCATCGCTCGCGGGCTGCCCGGCGAGGGGATCGTCGTGAGCCAACCCGGCATTGCACCCGCCGCAGTCCAGGTCGATCCGAAGCGAACTCGGGGGCAAGGCGTCATCTACGTCGGGCGCCTGGAGGTCTACAAGAAGATCGACGTTATGCTCCGCGCCATGGCGAAACTCGCGGATCGTTTTCCCGAAGCTCCCATCGTGATCGTGGGTCGAGGGCCCGCCCGGACCGGCCTCGAATCCCTGGCCCGAGACCTGGGGCTCTCCGAGCGGACCCGCTTCGCGGGCTTCGTGTCAGACAGCGAGCGCGATGTCCTCCTCGCCGAGGCGCGGGTCTGCGTGTGCCCCTCGGAAAAGGAGGGCTGGGGCCTCACGGTGATGGAATCCAACGCTGTGGGAACCCCGGTCGTCGCGAGCGATGCCGACGGACTGCGAGACTCCGTCCGCCACGGGCAGACCGGCTACCTGGTGCCCGAAGGCGACGTAGAAGGCTTTGCCCAGCGAATCGGGGATTTTCTCGACGACGACGAGCTGTCCGCAGAGATGTCTGCAGCCGCCCTCGATTGGGCCAAGCATTTCGACTGGGACCGGGCGGCGGACGACATGGCCGAGGCCATCGACCGTACTCGGAGGGGCGCATGACCCGGAGAACCCCTGCACGCCCAGCCCGGCCAACATTGTTTTCTTCCATTCCGCACGGACGGACCTGCCCATGAAGACGCTTCGCTGGGGCCTGCCCTTCCTCGTCAGCACCCTTTTGTTGATTTGGATTTTCCAGGACATCGATTTCACCGAACTGGCAGAACAGCTCACGCCCAGTGCCGGGAAAGTATTTGTCCCCGCACTGCTCGTGTTTCTGGTTGTCAGCCTGCTCATCGAAGCCATTTGCCTGGTGGATGTCGTCTCTCACACCCATCGACTTTCCAGCCTCCTGGTCGCCGCTCGGATCAAGGCCGCCAGCTACCCCCTGGGCATCGTCAACTATGCCCTGGGAATCGGAGCCGTTACGGTCCTGCTCCGTCGGCGGGTAGGCATGTCCCTGGCCGAAGCCGCCGGCGCTGTCATGGTGATAGGACTCTTCGACCTAGCAAGCCTGATGGGAATAATCGCCGTTGGAGCCGCGCTGATGGGCGCGCCCACCCCCGGACTTCAGGCCGGTGTCCTCGTGATCGCTGCCGCCGCCATCGGCCTGGGGTTCGCCGTGCTGCGTGCGCCCATGTCCCTGGGATGGCTGGATCGCCTGCGTGATTGGCCGGTTCTAAACGCCTTACGGACCCTTCCCTGGCCCGTACTCCTGCGCCTCGCCAGCCTGCGGCTGGTCTTTACGGGAAATTTCATCGCCCTCGGATGGGCGGTCCTCGACGGCTTCGGGATCAGTGGAATCCCCATTCTCTCCCTCGCCGTCAACATCTGCATCCTGCTGGTGGTCGCCGCCCTCCCCATCGCAGCCGCTGGGTTGGGCACGGGGCAGGTCGTGTTCGTGGAACTCTTCAAGGCCTGGGGGGAGCCGGCGACGCTTCTCGCCGCCAGCCTGACCCTGTCCATTGGGCTCATCGTGACCCGGGCGGCGATCGGGTTGGTCTTCGCCCGGGAATTCACCGCCGAAGCCCTGGCGGCGCAGCAGGACGAAGCCCCGTGAGCGGACTCCTGTTTACCGGCGAGCGGCTCCATTCGGGCAGCGCGCTCTTTGCCATCGATATCGTTCGGCACCGGGCCGCATACGCGTACGCCATCGCCATGGCCCAGGCCGAGACCAGCCAGCGGATTCTCGACCTGGGCTGCGGCACCGGCTACGGAACAAGCGAACTCGCCGAAGCCCTTCCCCAGACCTTTGCCGTGGACCGAATCTCACCCGATGCCCGAGCGCGGCATCCCCGGGCCGCATTCATTCGCGCCGATGCCGCCCATCTCCCCCTGCGCCCCCAGGTCTTCGACATGGTTGTCAGCTTCCAGGTCATTGAACATCTCCAGGATCCGGCCCCCTATCTCCGGGCCATCGCGGGCCTGCTCCGGCCCGGGGGTGTCGCGTTGCTGACCACACCCAACCTGCTTGAATCCGACCGGGAGAACCCCTTCCACGTCCACGAATACGAAGCCGACGAACTCACCGCCCTACTCCGGGGCCACTTTGGCCAGGTCGAAATGCTCGGAGTCAGCGCCCGCCCGGAACCCAAGGCGTACTACGACGCCCGGCTGCAACGGATTCGTTCCATCGTCCGCATGGACCCCTTTGGGCTACGCCGAAGGCTCCCCCGACGCGTGGTGGACGGGCTCTTCGCCAGCCTGGCCGTGGTGGTTCGCCGGGGCATCCAACGTACGGAGGGTTTACCCGAGGTCGAACTCGAAGATTTTCCGATCCAACCCGCCCAGCCGGATTGCCTCGACCTACTGGCGGTCTGTCGACGGCCCCTGCCGGGTCCGGCCCATGGGGATGAGGGCGCGTGAAGGAACGCGTCTTCCGCTTTCGGGCCGTCGAAAAGCGCATCGCCGCGTCACAGCCAGGCTTTCGCGTGCTCGATGTGGGGTGCGGGCGAGGCGACAATTTGCGCAGACTCGTCCGCTACGGCGGGCGGGCCTTAGGCATCGAGCCCGACCTGGCCCGGGCCCGAGAAGCTCAGTCCATCGCGCCCGCCGTCGTGGGCGTGGGCGAACACCTGCCGTTGGGCGGCGGCGGCTTCGACATGGTCTACATCTCCCATGTCCTCCACCACGCCAGGGACCTGCCCCGGGTGCTGGCCGAAAGTCATCGGCTGTTGGCACCCGGAGGCCTGCTCTTCGTCATCGAGACCGTCGACGACAGTCCCCTGATGCGACTGGCCCGAGCACTTCAACCGAGTTGGGAAGACGACGAAGTCCTCAACCGCTTCCGGTATCCCGACCTTGTTCAGGCCCTGGAGGCCGCTGGCTTCCAGGTACTTCGGGGTGAAAAATTCAACTGGATGTATTTCGCCTGGGAACTCCTGCCCCGGGCATTCCGGCCGTTGGAGATCTTGACGCCCCTCTTTATCGGCGTGGAGACCCTGCTCCATCGCCTCCTCGGCCGTCGCTGGGGAGGGCACTGCTTTCTGGTGAGTCGCAAGCCCGGGCCCGGAATTTTCCCCGATGAGGGGTTGAGCCCGGACCCCTGAGTCGCCGGCCGGGAAAACTCCGGGCCCGGTGGTCAGCGTGAGTAGGGGGCGCGACTCGCGATCTCAAGGCGCGTGCCCAGAGGACCGCGAGGCACAAAAAAACGGTGCTCCTCGCCCGCGCGCAGGACGCGCATCTCCGTCAAGGCACCCGGTACGCCGGCAAGGGTCAGGAGCTTGAGGGCCGACGCGGTAAAAATCCGCTGTCCGTCGTAGCTGACGACCTCGTCGCCGGGTTCGAGTCCGGCCACGGCGGCCGGGGAAGTTTCGAGCAACTCGCTCAGGATCACACGGTTCGGTTGGCTGGTCGCGTAACGCATGGCCTCATAGTCTTCATCGCCCAGATCCCGGCGGAGTTCGACCTCGATCTGAAAAGACCGTTTCCCCAGGTGCTTCCAGCCCGGGACCTTGCGCGCACGATCGTTTTCGACTTCGAGCTTGGCCATCTCGTACTCTTCCCAGCGCAGCCGAATCCCGCGAATCTCTCCGGGGGTCCAGCCCGCGCCCTCCAGCGCCTCGGCGTCGAACCACGGAGGCACCTCGTCCTCAGCCGGCGGACTCGCTTCCGGGCCCGAGGTCACGGCCACTGGAGCCGCCCCGGGGTCGGGGAGGGGATCGGGGAGGGGATCGGCCCAGGCGCGCCCACGATCTCTCTCTTGCTGGAGCGCAGCGCGCAATTCCCGGATTTGGCCCCGAAGATCCGCCGAGACCCTCTCGCCCGGAGAAGAAGCCTGGGGTGGCGGGATCCGCGCCGGGATTTCGGCGCTCGAGGCCGCCGCCCCAAGAGGGGCGGGGGAACCGGACGGCGGGGGGCCAGTGGCGGGAGAGAGCCCCCACCCGACGAGACCGCCGCCCAATAGGGCGCCCAAAAGCACGAGCAGGAGGCTGCGGGTCATTTCGTGGGGCATGCCGGAATTCGTCCTGGAGATTTTCGGCTCGGGCGAGTCGGCCCTGGGCGCTCACCGAATTCGTCTTCGGTCCCGGGGAGGACTGTAGCACCGGCGAACATCGCCTATATAAAGAGGCACCATGACGGGAAACACCGATCCGGAAACGACCCGAAGCCAAACTAGCCCGGTGGAATTCTGGGGGGGGGCAGTACTTCTTGCCGCCATCGCCATCGTGGCCCAACTCCCCTTCTACAACCGCAGCGTGGTCCCCATGGACGAGGGCCATCTGCTGGCTGCAGTGGACGCCCTGATCTCGGGCAAGGCCCTGTATGCCGAGGTCCACACGGGCATCTTTCCGGGCATCTACCTGATCGCCACCGCACTCCTCGAACTCTTCGGCCGGGACGCGGTGGTGCTGCGGTGGGCCGCGGTCGCGGTCAATCTCACCAGCATCCTGGCGCTGTACTGCATCGCCCAGCGAATGGTCGCCCGTCATTGGGCTTGGCTGCCTCCGCTTCTCTACCTGGCACTGACCGCCGTGGGCTTCCCCGTTCTGTCGATGTTCAACTACTCGACTCTGGCGATCAGCTTTGGCCTGATGGCCCTGCTTCTGATGCTCCGATACCTCGAAGCCGGACGAACCGGCGACGGGATCGGAATGGGCCTCCTGGTAGCGGCGGCGGCACTCACCAAACAGAATTTCGGTGCGCTGGTTTTTCTCGCATTGCTCGTCGGCCTGGTGGCGGGCCGCCGAGATTCCGCTCTGGCAAACCGAAGCGCCGTGGCGGGACTCCTTCCCATCGCCGCCGCCGGACTGACTCTCACCGCCCTCGTTGCACTCTACCTGGTCCAGCAAGGGGCACTGTTGGCCTTCTTCGACGCGACGATCCTGTCCCTGGCGGGTTCCCAGTTGGAAAATTTCAACAACCCGATTCCCCCGATTTTCGGGACCCATCCCGTAGGTGACGGGCGCTTTACCTTCCTCTACTCGCCGCCCAGCATCTTCAACGCCCTGGTCAATGGCGTTCCCTTCGCGGGTATGGAACTGACCCCGACTCTGCGCGCTGGGTCGATCCGGGCGAGCTATGGCATTCCCATTGTGGCTCTCATTGCCGCCCCCATACTGCTCTTCTTCACCCGGCACTGGGCCCAAGGGCCGGCGCGAACCGCCGCTCGCTCATCGGTCCTTTTTGCGGTGATCTTTGCCCCGGGGATTTTTCCTTCGGCAATCTGGTCCCACCTCGCCTTCGTGACGATTCCCATCCTTCTTCTCTTCGCCTTCCTGGGCGACCGCTTCGAAGAAGCCTTGAGACGGAGCGCCGGACGCTGGGCGGCCCTTGCCTGGCGCGCTCTGGCCGGGGGCCTGACCGGGGTGGCCCTGATCATCGCGGTAAGCTCCGCCGCAGCGTTGACGGATTTCTACCCTATGCCCCTGGCGCTGGAAGGCGCATCGCTCCGAGTGTCCCAACGCGACCACGATTTGATGCACGGATCCGTGGCCTTTATCCAGAACTGCGCCGAACCGGGAGAACCCATCCTCGTCCTCCCCGACATTCCGATTCTCTACTTCCTGGCCAACCGGCCCAACCCCTCCCCATTTGATTTGGCCATCCCGGGCAACGTCGATGGAAATCTCATTATCCGCCGGGCCGAGGCCGCGGGGGTCCGCTGCGCCATCCTGAATCCTCGGATGTACCCCGAGTTTCCCCCCTTCGAAGCGCTTTTCCCCGAGCTTGCCCGATACCTCCAAAGCCACTTCCAGCCCGTACGGGAAATCCGTGGAGGCCGCACCCAGTGGATCGCCTTGGCCCGGCGCACCCCCTGATCCTTGGCCGGATCTTGTCGGCCGCTCAAGTGACTCATATAGTTCTTGTGTGACTGACCCCATTCGACGGATCGGAATGTTCGGTCGGCCCATCTGGATTTACTTGCTCATTGCAATTGGGGCCGTCGCCTTTGGTTGGCCCCTGTGTCGGCGAGCCATCATTCTCTCCGACGAAGGCTATCTCCTCCAGCAGGCTCTCGATCTTCTCAACGGCCGCGTGCTCTATAGCGACATGGACGCCTTCATCACGCCGGGCATCTGGTTCACCCTGGCCGGGGTCTTCGCCGTCTTTGGCCCCAGCGTTCTTGCTTCTCGCGGTGTCATTCTCATCGCTTACGTGGCTCTAGCCGTCACGGGCTACCGCGTTGTCGCCCCCATCGCCGGGCGAAGCTGGGCAATCGGCACCGTGGCCGGCCTGGCTGTTTTTTCGGTCTGGGCATTTCCCGCCTGGACCTTTGCCTTCTATTCACCCGTCGCGATTCTGCTGGCCTTGGCAGCCCTCGAACGCCTGCTGGCCTGGCAGCGTGGAGCCCGCACCCGGGACCTCGCCCTGGTAGGCGGACTCATCGCCTTGTCGATCTGCTTCAAGCAGAACTACGGGGTTTTCGGAGCGATCGCTGTCGTGCTCGCCTACCTGGCGATCAAGCTCGAGACCCCGGGGCCGGTGAGGGAAGCCTTGGCCGGGACGGGCCGGGAACTCGGGCTCGTCGCCCTGGCGGGTTTCGGCGCAGCACTGCCCTTCCTTATCTACTTGGTCGCCCAAGGGGCTGTGGCCGACGCCTGGATGAGCCTGGTGGTGCACCCCTTCGAATTTGGGGGCCGGCATGACATTGCCTATTTGGGCCTCTCGGAACTCTGGAACGCCAACCTCTTTCCGTCGGGCGCGGAGAAGCTCACCTATCTATCCTTTCCCATCCTGAACTCTCCTCCGGTCCCCTGGCTGGGCTGGGCTTTCGTTCAGCGACTTCATGTCCTGCTCTACTGGCTGGCGCCCCTGATGATCGGCATCGGCCTGGTTCTCTCCTGGGTATCGGGACGCGCCCAGGGAAAACGCATCGATGCCCCCCTGTTTGCGGTGACGACTTCAGCTGGCCTGCTCTATCTCGGGGTGTTCCCCAGGGCCGACTTCAATCACCTCGTCAATGTCTACCAACCCATTCTTGTCGCCACACCCGTCATCCTCCAGCGCCTCTTCGCCGTGCTCGGGCGCGAGCACCGGCTTTTTCGCTGGGGCCTTCAATGCGCAGCGACGGGCATAGCCCT
This sequence comes from Myxococcales bacterium, assembly GCA_012959665.1. Lineage (GTDB taxonomy): Bacteria > Myxococcota_A > UBA9160 > UBA9160 > UBA4427 > JAZXM01. The sequence continues at coordinate 13,545 of DUCT01000118.1, forward strand.
CGTCTACGGGGCGATCGGCCTCTTCTGGTACGTGACACTTCTGGAACGGCTCAACACCCCCCTGGAGCAGCCCCGAGGAGGCGTCCTTGTCAGTCATCTCGAGGCGCTGGAGATCAACTACCAGGTCCGCCTGATTCGCGAAAACACCCCGGAAGGCGGCGCACTCTTTACCCTGCCCGACCTCACCATGCTCAATTTTCTCGCCGAACGAGCGGTCCCCAGCGCCTGGTACAACTTGTACGAACATCATATTGCGGCGGACCGGGGAGTCGGGGTCACCGAAGCCCTCGAAGATCTAGGCGTAGACTACGCGGTCACTCGCTACAACAACTTTTTCTCCGATCGCGTGGGCCTTCTCGACTACGCGCCTGAACTTTCCCAGTATCTGATCGAAAATTTCCAGCGAAGTTTCGTGGGCGGACGCGAAAACTACATTGTCTATAAACGTCGCGCGCATCCGAACATCCAGCATCCCCACATTGACCTGCTCGCCGAGTGCGAGATCGAGACGCCGGGGGTAGAGGTCAAGAAACACCTGCTCTTTTCCGCCCTCTACCACAAGTCACAACCGGGCATGCCCATGCCCCAGGAGGGCCGGGCCACGCGCTGCGCCCTGGGCGTTCCCCCATCCGGGGGCTTCCTGTCCCTGGAAATCGGCTACCGAAAGCCCCACCAGTCCGCACCCGGCACCCGGCTTGAGACTTCCATCGCCGTGATCGAGCCCAACCGAAAAACCGGGATATTGAGCGAACAGATCCAAGTTGTCCGCTGGCGTGATTCACCGCGCCAACAACCCTTCAAGCGCTTTGAAATTGACCTTCAACCCTGGGCCGGAAGGAACGTCACCCTGGAATTCACCACCCGCCTGCTGGGATCGGTGCGCAATTCACCCCTGGACCTGAAGGGCTTTGCCATGGTTTACCGGGACCCGCGCCTCCAGTCCCAGCCCGGTGGAGCCCGACCATGAGTTCGGCCATGACTCCGGCCCTGACTCCGGCCCCCAGCCAACCCGAAACAGACACGGCCGGGTACGCCGGGCTCAGGAACCCATGAGCCCCGACCGCACCACGACCCAACGCGTCGAATTTCGTGGACTCGAGTACCACGCCGACGATCGGATCCACCCGGCGACCTATTCCATGGAGGGATCCAGCGGAGGGGGATGGCGAATCGACCGCAACGGGGTCGAGCATCTCGTTCTCGGAGCCGGCTACCGGCTGCTGCGCACCGATCGCTGCGGGGTCTGCTCCACCGACCTCGACCGACGCTTCCTGCCCTTTCCCTTGCCTCAGATCATCGGCCACGAACTGATCGCCCTGGACGCCGACGGGAAGCGATACGTGGTGGAGATCAACGCTTCCCATGCGGCCCGGGGCCTTGAAGACGGTTGCGCCTTTTGCAGCGCCGGGCTCACGACCCACTGCCCCGACCGGCGGGTTCTCGGGATCCACGATCTTCCCGGCGGCTTTGGGCCCTGGGTGCTCGCCCCGGAGAGGGCCATGATTCCAGTTCCCCATGGCCTGTCGGACGATGTCGCGGTCCTGGTGGAGCCCTTTGCCGCGGCACTCCACGCTGCCGAACAGGTCGCCCCGGAACCCGGCGCCCGGGTGGCGGTGCTCGGGCCTCGGCGATTGGGGCTGCTGGTCGTCGCCGCCTTGGCGGCACGCCGCAAGCGGGATGGCAGCCACTACCCGATTCTCGCTCTTTCCCGCCGGCAGGCACTGCGCGACCTCGCCCTGAACTTCGGTGCCGATGAAGCGCTTGAGCCGCCCTCGGACCCGGGCCGTTCGGGTCCCCTGGCCGAGATCGTGATCGATACCACGGGCAGCCCCCTGGGCCTGGAAGCCTCCCTTGGACTGGCGCGCCAAGAGGTCCACCTCAAATCCACCCACGGCCAGCCCGCGGGCGGCCTCGCCCATACCACCGAACTCGTGGTCGACGAGATCTCTCTCCAGGCCTGGCCGGACTCGGAAACCGAGATAGCGTCCCTCCTTCACCGAGCACCCTGCCGAGCCGGGGACACGCCTCGAATCGCCTGGCTGGCCCGCCAAGCACCCCCCGAAACCCTCGCTCAAAATGCCGAAGTCCTCACGGGACACGATGCCATCAGCCTGCTGGCCCGGCTGGAATCCACTCCGGGGCCTCTCCCTCGGGCCGACATTGCGGTCGTGGACAGCGCCGCCGGAGTGGACGCGGCGCTGCGGCCCCGGGCCGAGGAAGAGATCGCTCTGGTGCGGCCCCGGGGTCGCATTTGCATCTATGGCGGGAAGCCGGGCGATGGGCCCGTGCTGAGCGCGATTCGGGAAAGGGGATTGACCCTAAGCGGCTCGCGCTGCGGTGACTTTCGCCGCGCCCTCGATCTGCTCGCAAGCGACTCCGAACTCGCCACGCGACTGTCCAGTCTGGTCACCCATCGCCTGCCTGCCCAGCGGCTCCCCCAGGCGCTAAAGCTCGCCCGCAGCCCCGAATGCATCAAGGTCGTTCTGCATCACCCGCCGAGGGAACAGACCACCGACGCCCGGCATAGGGACGAGGCCTGAGCCACAGCCCGGGGCCATTCAGGGCGCCGGGGGGTCCTCACCGGATTCCTGGGGCGGGGACGGATCCGAGGGGAACACCAACTTCGGCGGGCGAAGCGCGGTGAGGAGCACGTACCAGGCCGCCAGGTAGATCTCCGAAGATTCGATCTTCGATACGCCCGCATTGCGCTGCTCGAAAATGATGGGGACTTCGCCCATGGAAAACCCGTAGCGATCAACGCGCCAGGCCATCTCTTCGAGAAACGAATATCCCGACGAGCGGATCTCGAAGGGCCGAACGGTCTCGAGAACACGACGACGGTAGCCCCGAAAGCCCGCCGTGCAGTCGCGTAAATCGATTCGCAAAAGCGTCCGCGCGTAAAAGTTTGCAAACCTTGAGAGCAGTCGGCGGTGCCGGGGCCAATTTTCGACGCCCCCACCCGGCACATAGCGCGATCCCACCACCATGTCCCTTCGACCCAGAAGTTCGATCAGATCGGGCAGGTAGCTGGGGTTGTGGCTGAAATCACAGTCCATGGTGAAGACAAAATCGAAAGATTGATCGAGTCCGAATCGGAACCCGCGCAAGTAGGCGGTGCCAAGGCCCAATTTTCCGGAGCGACGAATCAGGTGTAGTTTCGGTTCCCCGGCCTGAATCGTTTCGACGAGATCTCCGGTTCCGTCGGGGCTGTGATCGTCCACCACAACCACCTCGATTCGAGGATCCTGGGCAATCACTTGCCGACAGAGTTCCCCGACATTCTCCACTTCGTTGTAGGTCGGGAGAATCACCAGAATGCGTTCTACCGGGGCAGCACTTTCAGACATGAAGGACAACCTCGGATGAACTTGAAAACGAAGCCCCTGACTCGGAGCATCCGACTTGAGACGATACCGACTTGAAGGACATCGAGCGCGAGGGTCCGCGCTGGTAAGGCACCTTTTTTCAGACTGCTCGCGCCATCATGAATAGACGATTCTCACGGCCGAGTACCCGGGCGGCGAGAAACATCGAAGCGAGCCCCAGGCGCACCCCGGGCGAGAGACTCAGCCGACGAAGATCCGTCAGTTCACGCTCCATTGAAAAGACTTCCAGGCCGCCCAGAGCCAGGCAGCTCCGCGCGGTATCCGGGGTGAAATAGAGAAAGTGTTGTTCGATGTAGAATTTTTCCAACGGACCCGTCACGCGCCCACCGCTCAATCGATAGATCAGCCCGCCCGCCAAATCGAGAATGCTCCGCTGATTGGGCGTGGAAAAGCTCACACATCCACCCGGCGCAAGGCAGCGACGAGCGGCCTGCATCAGCTTGACCGGGCGACGGGAATGCTCGATCACATCCCAACCCGTCACCAAGTCGAAGCTTTCACCCAGATCGGCAAAGGACTCGAACTCTCCCACCCAAGGGTCCAGCCCAAAATGATCGCGCGCGTGGCGCGTGGCTTCGAGGCTCTCATCGATCCCGAAGGGCTCCCACCCCCGGCGGCGCGCCACCGCCAAAAATAGACCCGTGCCACATCCCACATCCAGCAGCCGCCCGGGCGCTTGCACGCGTTCGATGATGTCAAGCCAGGCCTCGTATTGTTCGACAAGCGGGTTGCCCGGCTCGTCCTCAAAACAAAAACCGTAGTAGTCCTTGAGCTCGGGCACCGAACCCTCGCCGCTCGTGTAGAGCGAAGCAAAGAGCTGCTGAATCTCCTCCTCGCTGGGCAGCGGGTGGAGAAATATCTGACGGCAGGGGCGGCACTCCAGCACATCAAAGCGGGTGATGCGATAACGCAGGTCGCTCTCGCCGGATCCGCAGATCAAGCACAGGGGCGCGGATAAATCGGGCACGGTTCAAGTCTGCCACATCGCAGCAACCCGGAGCAATCGAGGCTTTGGGCTCATCCCGACTGGGAAGAATTTCGCAAAGCCCCTCGCCGGGAGACGCCGAAGCCTTCGGGAGGAGCGGGGTTGAGGTCGGGGGCGGGGTCACGAGCGGGTTCGGGTTCGGGTTCGAGATCGGGCGCAATCAACCGGGGTTCGGCCCACCCCCCGAAGAAGAGATCCTCGCCGTGCGAATTTTCAGTCTGAGTGCTCAATTCCAGAGTCACCGTCTGGCCCGCCCAGGGCCGGAGATCGACGTCGACTTCGAACCAGGCCCGGTCCTCGATCCGGTGGGTGGGGTTCAGCCGCCGTTGATAGAGCGTTTGAACCCCTTCCAGGGTCCGAATCGCCAGGCGGAATTCGACCCAGGAAGCCGGCAACTGAAACCAACGCTGGGGATGAACGCCCACCGCGGTCACCAGCTGTCCCCCTCCCCCGGGCACGTCGAGAGCGAGTTCCAAGACACTCCGCCGATCACCGCTCGAGGGCTTCAGGGCGATCGCCGGCCGGAAGGGCCAGAGCATCGAACGCACGTATCCGCCACGGGATTCGGGCGGCACCACTCGGGGCGGTCCCCCCGCCTCCTCGATCCAGACGGGAGCGCCCAAAGCATCCCGCCCAGTCACCCGCACGCCGGGGTTCTGCTCCGCTGGGCTGCGACGTCTCAAGGCCGCCGGCTTATAACCCCAGGTGTCGTAGCTGAAGATGCGATCTATTTCGAAATTCTCCACCAGATAGGCGAAGAGAACCGGTGCATGTTCCCAGACGGGGTCGAAACTGAAGAACTGAGTGAAGTTATAGAGAACCAGATCGGTCCCCGTCTCCTCCATGGCATCGACGATGGCCTGATCACGATTGGGAATTTCGGGGAAGGGCCACACGATATACGCGGACCGATGCGGAGCCGGCCTCTCGGTCAAAAAGTGAGCCACAGTGAAATAGGGCAAGGCCGCTATGCGGTCACCCGGTTGGCTATTCGCTTCGACATACTCGACGACTGCCTCGAGCATGGCCGCCTCGCCGGGTTTGACATAGACCCCGGCCCGGGGCCCCGGAGCCAACACGGAATGCTCGGCCCTCAGGTTCAATACCAACCGGCCGGAATAACCAACCAGGGCCACGGCGGGCAACAGAACCACTGCGGCCACGATCACCCCGCGTTTGCGGTGACCGGCCAAAACCCCATGGGCCATCACGATGCCCAAGGCAATCAACGGCCAGTAGAGAACCGCGAGATGGATGTAGTCCTGGGGTTTATTGAGCCAGGCAAGTAGGACGAGCGCTCCGCCGAAAGCGAAGAACAAAAATTCGATCAAGTAGCCGAGTCGTATCTGGGAACCCAGGGGTGCACGGAGTCGATGGCGCAGAGCCCAAAGCCGGAGACCCGCGGCGGCCAACAAAGCCTGGGGAGCAAAAAAGAAAAACTTCAGGAGCAGATCGTAGGCCGCGGTTTCCGTGTAGAAGGGATGAGTCCGCACGGCGGCCCAGTCCGCGGTCATCACGATACCGGGCATGAAATCTGTAATGCCCAGCTTGGTCCGCAGAGCGAGGTCCTGACCGAGGATTGGAGAAAATGAGGGAAATTCCGAATACGTGTAGGCCCCCATCCCAATGAAATGGTTAAAAACCGTGAACTGGAGGAGATCTCCCAGAACACCCACCTGCCAATAGTAGAGCCCCGTCAGCGCACCCACCCCCATGGCCGGGACAAGGAAAATCGCGAGTACCGAAGCCAGGGCCGGGCGACTCTTCCGGGGCTGGGAAAAAACAAAGAGGGCAAGACAAGCGAGCAGGGCAACCAGGGCGGCCGCCCCATAATCCTGCTTGCACAGAACCCCCAGTCCGAAGAGAAAACCCGAGAGCATCAGGATCCGTCGCCGAAGGGTTTCAAAATAGACCACGAGCGCCGTTGCACTCGCCAGCAGCACCAACAGGCCCGTGGTTGAATAGCTGTAGATCTGCCAGTGGGGGAAGCACCAGATGCGATAGAGCCAGAAACAACCAACGGCAATCCATGCCCACGAGGCCGATGTGGCCTTGCGCACTAGGAAGAAGAGCAGCGCGACAAAGAGAGCAAACTCAAAGACGACGAGCCAACGCGACACCCGAATCGATGCGCCAAAAATGTCGAAGATCATCGCCAGGAAGTGGAAAGCTCCGGGCAGGGGATAGAACGTTGCGTCGCGATAGAATTCGCCCCCACGGAGTCGAAGGTCGGCGAACTGCACCATATGACCCTCGTCCATGAAACTGAACCAGAGGTCGAAGAAGGGGAGTTGAAACAGAACCGTGATGCCGAAGACCCCGACAACCGCGAGTCCGGGGCGAGCGACTTTCTGGGCCTCTTGCATGCGCTGGGGTCCATCCAATGGCAGAAAGCCTCGGCGAAGGGAGACGACTTCGCGTGATAGGGGCACCGAAGAATCGGGACTCGGCATGAAAATTGACGTAAGCCCTTGCTATGTTTAAGATTATCGCATCAAGTGCCGGGCATCGCCCCCGGGCAGAGCCCGGCCTGGAAAGGGGCATATGACCCGGCCGACACTGAAGATCGATCCGCGCACCCTGGGGCTCCTCGCCGCCCAGTGGACGCTCCTTGCCGGCAATATCGCCCTCTATGCCGCCCATGCGCTGCCCCTCTGGGCCCACATGGTGATCACCGGCTTGGCCGTGCACCTGGCCTTCACAATCTGGCACGAGGCGGCCCACGGCACCATCGCGAACCGGCGCTGGCTCAATGACGCGGCGGGCATTCTTGGCATGCTGCCCTACACGACGCCCTACTTCATGCAGCGCCACATCCATCTGGAGCACCACAAATATCTCAACGAGAAGGACCGCGATCCGAACCTCATCTATGCGGGGGGCCCGTACTGGCAACTGCCCATCCGCTACATCCGCACCATCGCCTACGCCCGGTCGGTACTCGAGAAGGATCCCCGAACGCCCGGGATGCGGCGTTCGGACAATTTTTTTCTCGCCGGCGTCGCCGGCGTATACGCGTTCGCCCTCTGGCAGGGGTTTCTGGT
>DUCT01000118.1:20979-21334 GCA_012959665.1 Myxococcales bacterium
GCTTGTCCCCCTGGTGGTCGCCAAAATGATTCTCGACTGGTACGTCAACTACCTTCCCCACGTAGGACTTCCGGCGCACCGTTTTCTCGGGACTCGCATCATTACCGCCGCCTGGCTGACCCCGGTGGTCCTGAGTCACAACTACCACGCAATTCACCACCTTTGGCCCACGATTCCCTGGCACAGCTATATCGCGCGGTTCAAGGAAAAGTTCGACTACCTCGCGGCCCACGAGGTTCCCATCGAGAAACACCTCTTCGCCCGGCGCCTACGCCCCGCCGATCCCTCCGGCTCCTCTTCCCCTTCCTCTAGCCCTTCCTCTTCCTCTAGCCATTCCCATTCCACGCCCGGGCCC
>DUCT01000118.1:21445-23238 GCA_012959665.1 Myxococcales bacterium
TCCGGGCACCTCGAACTGGCACCCACCGAGTGTGCGCTCTGCGGGTCTGCAAGTTGGGAAATCTGCGCCAGCGGAAACGATTTCGAATACGAAACCTCAAAGGACACTTTCCATTTCGTCCGCTGCCGCGACTGCGCCCATCAGTACCTGAACCCCCGACCCATCCGTTCGGAACTCGACACCATCTATCCCCCCCACTACTACTCCTTCGTTGGCACGACCAATCCCCTGGTGGCGCGGCTACAACGAGCCTGGGAGGGCGGAAAGGTGAACCTCTACCGCAGCTTCGTGGGGCCGGGGAACCGAAATCTCCTGGACGTGGGCTGCGGGGATGGTCGCTTCCTCTCCCTGCTCCGGGACAAGGGCGATGCTCTCTGGCATCCGGTCGGACTCGAGTTCGACGCCCAGGCGGTGGCCGCCTGCAATGCCAAAGGATTCGAGGCCCACTGCGAGCGCATTGAGGATTTCGCCGAACGAGAAGATCAACAGGGGCGTTTCGACGCCATCCTCATGCTTCAATTGATCGAGCACGTCGAGGATCCAGCTCTGCTCTGCCAGAAGGTCCACGCACTCCTCAAGCCCGGAGGAGTCTTCATCATCGAGACCCCGAATTTGGGAGGCCTCGACTATCGAATTTTTTCTGGGCGCTGGTGGGGGCACTATCACTTTCCCCGACACTGGAACCTGTTCTCTCTGCGTTCCCTGAGCCGTCTGCTCGGTGAGAAAAAATTTGAGATCGTCCAAAGCGAATACCTCATCAGCACTTCCTCGTGGATCATCTCCCATCGGAACTTCTTCAAAGATCGAGGCTGGCCCGATTTCTGGTGGCGATTTTTCTCGTACCAGAACCCACTGCTCCTGGCCCTGGCCGTCGGGCTGGACAGTGCGCGAATTCGGCTCGGTCTCGAGACCAGCAACCTGCGCGTCATCGCACGCAAACCCAGGGCCTGAAGCGAACCCGGAGCCCCAAGGCCCTGGCCCGGAGAGTTCCGGGTTGGCATGGCTCGGGGCTGGGCTACCTGTAGGGGCGCAATGAACCCGGTGATTGCAGTCAGAGCAGGTACGCAGGAGCGCCCTGGACCCAGCCCGGCCCCAAGCCGCAACACGCGGACATTTTGGGCGCGCGCTGGGCGCTGTGCCTTTGCACTCATGGCCCTGGGGCTGGCCATTGCCGGTTGCAGCCCAGACCCCGGCGGCCCGGAGAAATCCCAGCCCCGCATTCTCATCATCGGCATCGACGGCGCCAGCCCACTGATCACATTCCCAATGATGAGGGCCGGCCAGCTTCCCCATTTGGCGAAGCTTGCCGCCGAAGGCGTCTCGGGGCCCCTGCGCTCGGTGCTTCCTCTCTACTCGCCACGCATTTGGAACACCATCGCCACCGGCCGCCCGGCCCAGGAACACGGCATCCCGGCTTTCGTCAAGAAAACCGACGAAGGCGAAAAGGAGCTCTACCTCAGCAGTGATCGTCGGGTCCCGGCGCTCTGGAATATCCTCTCCGCCGCGGGCCGAAGCGTGGGCGTGGTCAACTGGTGGACCACCTACCCCCCGGAGAAGATCAATGGCGTGATGGTTTCGGATCACTTCTTCCCCGAACAGATCAGCATGATCAAGAAGACCTTCAAGGCCAATCGGGTTTCGAATGGAGCCCTTGTCCACCCCGAGTCCTGGCAGCCCCGGGCCGAGGCGCGGCTCCTGGACCTGACGCCTGTCACCGATTTCCGTGATCTATTTCGTGGTAACGATGCCCTGCCCCATTGGGTCAGCCTCCCTACCCTCAGCCAGCAATACAC
>DUCT01000119.1:0-12939 GCA_012959665.1 Myxococcales bacterium
GACGTGTCAGGTGAGTCAAGCCATAGTGAAGGTGCTTCTCGGAGGTCCGTGTGGATGGTCCGTCTGGATGGCGCGTGTGGAATGTCCTTGTGGAATGCCCTTGAGGAAAGTGCTTGAGGAGAGTCCTTCTCAAAGCGGCACGAAAGAGGGCGCCGTATCAGACGGTCCGGCTGGGTGAGGGCCAATGCGAAGATCCGCTCACGTCTTGGAACTCGCGGCCCAACCAGCGCACCTTCGGTGTGATGTAAGCGAGCCAGCACGCGAGGACAGCAGCGACGGGAAGTGCGGGCAACCACATAAAAGCGGCAATCCAGGTGGCTGCGAAGATCACGAGCCGAAGACCGGCCAGGGCGACCCGGCGCGCTGACTTGAAGCCTCGCCCCCCCAGGAACCATCCGTTCGCGATAAGCAATGCCGCGAAAAGTGGCCACGGGATCCCGCTGGAGTCGAGGGTCGGCTTCGTGTCGAGAGGTGCATCGGGAGCGCCGCCGTCCGAGTCAAGGGCCCGAGCGACCTGCTCCCAGACGTACTCCGCAGTCGGCCGCTCGGTGGCGCCGCCCATATTTTTGTGGGTGGGTACACCACGCCAGCGATAGAGCACGCGACCCGCGTTATCCAGCCCAAGCACGCCGGGCTGGAAGAAGCCCTTGGGATGGGTTGGTGTCCAATCGCCAGAGCCGGCCGCACTGCGTTTCAGAAACTCAAGCCGCTTGTTGACAAAAAGATCTATCCAGCCCTTGTCGCGGCATGCCTTGGCGATTTCATGGTGCGGGTCACCAACGGTCTCAAAGCCCAGTTTCCAGTCGGCTGATGCCCGGCCAGCGAGTGTCTGAGGCTCACTGGATATCCCGTAGATTTCCCCACCCGATGCGCGCACTTTCTCCAGGATCCCATCGTTCAGATAGCTCCGTAACTCGGAGCGACACGGAGGTCACCAGTAGCCTCGGTAAAAAATGAGCAGGACAAAGGCGTGCCGATCCTGCACAACATCCAACCACCGCCTCAGGGCGCCCGGTGGCGGGTCAAGCTCTGCCGGGAGCGACCCTTGAACCTCCCCAACCGGGTCGTCGTCGAGAAGCGCAACTTCGTAGCTGCCATCTTTTGCTGTGACACTAAATGAACGACATTCGCAGCGATCCCCGCTGCATAGGACCAGGCGAATTTCGCGGGTTCCCGAGGCGTCGAGTGCGGCCTCGGGCTCCACGATACCGGTCACCTCGAAATCGATCTCTTCAGTCTGATTGAACCAATCCCGCGCTGCCTCGACGTCGCGCCCCAGAGCCTCGGGGATTGTTTCCTGAACGATTGTCATCGGCCGATTCCCGTCGGGGTAAAAAGAGTCTTGGAAGATGAGAAGTCTATCCCTCAGGAGTGAGACTTCCAGAGCCCGCTTGCAGACCCAGGCCTGCGGTCAATCGGCCTCTTCTCGTCAGCGCGATTTCCACGCCCGGAGCTCCCGTTCCGAGGTGGGACTCGCTTATTCCAGCGGGGGTTGGAGTTTGGGGGGCTCATTGGGAAAGCGGGCCCGAAAGAGGCGAACCGGATCCGATTCCTTATGAAGGATCTGCCAGGCCGTCGCCTTTTCCTGCAGGGTTTGGTGGGCCTCGAAACAATACGAGATGGCGCGGTGGGGGTTCTTCTCGAGGATGAGGATCTCCTGGCCCCAGGGCGTCTGCTCCGCGGAGGGCACGTAAACCGTTTCCACCGTGGGCAGGCCCTCGGGGAGGGCCTGGACTACTCCCCAAAGGCAGGGCATGACGTGAACCGGGAGTTCTTCCTGGGAGCGAATTAGACCGAGCACCGGGCGTAAATCGTCTGGGGCGTGGGCTTCGCTGAACCGGTAGGCGTCGCGAATACCGAAAGGGGCAATGGACACGACCCACACCGTGCCGAGGGCGAGGGAAAGTCCTCGCAAGTGCCGGTCGTCTTCCAGCCACGCGTGTATCGCGACGAAGCCCTCGAAGAGGAGCAGTTGAAGGGGAAGGAGGACGAAGAGGGTCAATCGGCCCGAGCAGATCGGGTACTGAATGAAAAACGAGGCACCCAGGGTGGCCGCGACGACAAAAAGTGCGCCCAGGGAGCGAGATCCCCAATCCCTGGGCAGGTGCCTGAGAGGGCGACCGAAAAGACTCCGAATCACCTGGAACACGCCGAGCACCAGAGCGATTCGAAGAAGGAACCTGAGGGCCTCGGGCAGCCCTCCGTCGAGGGGGAACTCCTGGAGCCCGGAGTACCAACCGATCGCGAACTTGTCGAGCAAGAGATGGGTGGCGTTCCAGTTATGGCCGAGGCTGCAACCCGCCCACCAGCCGTAGACCGAGTTGGCCATGAACTGCACATCGGTAAACCAGAGACTGAGCGATGCAATGCCTACGCCCGCCACCAGGGCAACGAGGCCGAGGGGCGCCAGCCGACCATTGCGTTGGGCCAACCCGGCGGCGTACCAACCCGCGAGCCTTCCGGCAAGACTAATGGCATAGGTGTAGGAGAGGGCGCAGGGCAACGCGAAGGCCAGGCAAAACCAGAGACTTTTTCCCTGCCGCAGGGGCCGATCGAAAAATCGGTCCGGGACAAAAAACACAAGAACGCTGAGAAACACGTCGAAGGTGTACTGCTTCAACATGCTCGAATAGGCAAACCAGGAGGTTGGAAGTAAGCACAGGAATAGAGCCAGGCAGACGAGGGCCGGGAAAGCACGAAGCCGGCTGGAGAGTAGTTTTAGCCAGAGATAGGTTGCGGCCAGATAAAATGCGAAGGGCAGGGCGCGGAGAACCAGGGTCTCGTAGCCGAAGAGATTCTTTAGGCCGAGAAGCGCCGCCATGTAGAGGCGCGGGAAACTGTTTCTGCCCGGCCCGAGAGGGCCGAAAATTTCAACCAGGGTCAGGTCGCGGAGGCTTGAGGCGACGATGGATTCATCGACCCAGAAGGAGGCATCTTCGAGATAGCGTTCGAGCCCGACCGCGCCCATGACGAGGAGGCCGAGGATGGGCATCCATCGGCCAATTTTGTTCGGGGCATCCCCGCTCTTTTCTTGAGTCGGCACCTGCTTGACTCTATCACGCGCTTCTCGGAGTGTCGTTTCAGTTGGATGTTCCCCATACCGTCGGACTCCATGTTTTTGTCGGCATGATGCTCGCCGATCAGGGAACGGTGGTCCCTAAGCGAAGCCTCCGCAGTCGCTACCCCGGGCGAGGTACGAAGGCTAGTATCGAGCAGGCAGAGCCCTCGAGTGGGAAGCATTCGACCGGTTATTCGATTTCTCCCTTCTCCATTCGTATTTCTCCCTCCTCCTTCCCCCTTCGTCTTTTTCCCTCCGCCCAGAGCCGACCGAGCTTGGCCGTGAGGTTCAGTACCCCCTTGAAGCGAGGCTTGTCTACATGCGTACGGGATTGTTTGCGTTCTTGATTTTCCTTTCCGGGATCAACGGTGCCAGGGCAGATGTGGCACTCGAGCAGGGTTGGAAGGCCTTCGCCAAGGGGCTTGCCAATGCCCACGAGAGCCTGACAGACCCCGCGGACTTCCCGCCGAAACCAACGGACAGGAACCTTGCCGAGGGCCACCGTTACCTGCTCGGCCACCTCGGCCGCTTGATCGAGGCCGAGATGCGCCAGGACCCTCGCTATCCAGAATTCCATCGCTCGGTAGACATGCTCCGAAAGTGGACGGGGGAGAACCCGGACGCGATGTACTTAAAGGCTCCGGTGGATGCCACAGGCTCCTATCGCGTCAGCGGTCGTGTTGCCGATTCAAGGGAATGGCGGACGTCGGAGCGGACGCACCCCGGGCCCAAGGCGCCGCGCATGGTCACTTTTCAGACGATCACCTCCATTCCAGGCACCACGGGTGAGTTGGCGGAAATGGGCGCGTGCAATAGCCAGACCCTCGACTTCGTGAGCGCTTTCGACTTGAGCCTGGACGCCAATCACCGTTTCGAGATTCTGATCGCTCCCGAGCGGCCCGCCGGCTACAGCGGAAATTTCCTGTTCTCACGAAAGAGGGTGGCATGCCCGACGGCGAAGACCGAGACGATAAAAGATGCAGCTTGGCTTTCGGTGAGGGAAATTTTTTCCGACTGGGAGCGGGAGGAGACCCTGGAGTTGGAGATTGTTCGGCTGGATGCTGTCGGCGAAAATCGTCCGCCCGTCACGTCTGAGTGGATTGCCGAGAAACTCGAGACGATCGGTCGAGAGCTCCCGAATCAGATTCGGTTCTGGCAGCTTCTCCAGGAACTCGCGCTGGAGATTCGCCGAGATGTCAACGGAGATGGACGCCGCGCGCTTCCCCTCAATGACATCAATCAGCCGGCTCCCCCCTTCACGGCGGGCGGGGTTGCGGGGGCCCGACAGCTCTACGCAGCAGGCGTCTTCGAGTTGGCAGAGGACCAGGCCCTAGTGGTAAAGGTGACGGCTCCCGTCGAGCCACACTACATTGGTTTCCAGCTGAACAACCTCTGGTTCGAGGGACCGGACCAGCAGAACTACACCTCGAGCTTGAGTGGCCACCAGCTCCCGGTGTCGAGTGACGGCTCGCGGTACTACATCATCGCCCACGCGGATCCGGGCGTTCAGGGCTGGGTGGATACCACGGGTCTTGAGAAGGGCACGCACGCGATGCGGTTCATCTTTCGCAAAGACCCGCCCGGAGATCAGTTGCCGCACGCCGAAGCCACCTTGGTGCCGCTCCAGGACGTGGCCGATCTGCTTCCCGAAGACACTCCCAGGGTTTCTCCAGAAGAGCGCCGGAAAGAAATTGCGGTCCGCCAATCCCACATCAAGAGGAGGTGGCGGAGCTACTAGCGGCACGCCCCAGTCCCACTGGCGGTCGTCGTGCCCGCTACTCAAAGGTTGATTAACCGGCGTCCATACCGGCCTAGTCCTTCCAACCTCTACGAAGCCCCGGGCAGTTCTCGCGCTGGATTCCCCTGGGTGTACCCGGAGAGGTTTATGAAGAGCCTTATCCCTGAAGTATCGCGTCCTCTCGGGTCCGCTACGCGCCTGAGTTTTGTATCGGCAGCCGGGGGATTCCGCTAGGCTCCGGCTTGGAATCAGATAGTCATGGGGACTGCTGATCGCCCATCATTCACAACACCCCCACCCACTCCCCCCCGCAAGCACCCCCCCGCAAGGTTCTGCCCCGTTTGTAACTTGGCGCGCGCGCTCAACAGAATGCCACCGCAGTGAGGAGATCGACGATGCACGAATGGAGTGAATCCCAGTTGATGATTCGGGACACCGTACGGAAGTTCGTCGAGACAGAGATCGCGCCGTGCGTCGAGGATCTTGAGCATGGAGATCTCCCGCCCTACGCCTTGCTTCGAAAGATGTACAAGACCTTCGGGATGGACGAGATGGCTCGTGCGCGTTTCGCGAAGCAGATCGCTGCGGAAAAATCTGGAGAAGCCCGCAAAAAGAAAACGGGGCCGGCGCTCGATCCCGAAGTGAAAGCCGACCAGGCCGCCGCAACTCTGATTCCAATCATTGAACTCTGCCGCTACTGCCCGGGAATGGTCACGGCTCTGGGCGTCAGCACGGGCCTGACCGCGGCTGCAATCAGCTCAAAGGGGACAATCGAGCAGAAGGAACGCTGGGCTCTGGATATCCTCACTTTGGACAAGATCGGGGCATGGGCGATCACCGAACCCGGTTCGGGTTCCGACGCATTCGGTGGTATGCGCTCGTCGGCCCGACGCGAGGGCGATGAATTCGTCTTGAACGGGTCGAAGACGTTTATTACGAATGGACCCTTTGCGGATATCACGGTGTTTATTTGCAAACTCGAAGACGAGGGCGTAGATATTCGCGACCGAAAGATTCTCAACTTCGTCCTCGAGCGCGGCACGCCGGGATTTGAACAGAGCGGTCCTCTTCGCAAGATGGGAATGCACTCGTCACCGACGGGCGAATTGTTCTTACAGGACGTGCGGGTGGGCATGGATCAGTTGCTTGGAGGCGAGGCGGCTCTCAGCAAGGGCAGTGGGGGGCGCGAAGGTGCCAAGAGCACCTTTCAAACCGAGCGGTCGGGGGTGGCGGCCATGGCCCTCGGGATGGTCGATCGGTGCCTCGAACTTTCGCTGAAGTATGCACGTGAACGCGTTCAATTCGAACGACCCATTGGCGAGTATCAGCTGATCCAGGACAAGCTTGCTCGGATGGAAGTCGCTCGGATGAACCTCCAGAATCTAGTTTTTCGGACGATCGAATTGTCGGCACACGGCAAGACCATGACATTCGCCGAGGCCTCCGCCATGAAGTTGTATGCGGCGCGGGCAGCCGTTGAAGTAGCGATGGAGGCGGTTCAGGTCTACGGGGGCAACGGCTACATGTCGGAGTATGTGGTTGAGCAATTCGCTCGGGACTCGAAGGTTCTCCAAATCTACGCCGGGACAGACGAAATTCAAATCCGAGCGATCGCGAAAGATCTGCTCCGAGGCTAACTGCGTGTCCGCTCGCAAAGCAGCGGTACTTGGCTCGGAAAGAGCGCTAATAGGAAAGAGCGCTAATAGGACAGAGCGCTCGTTGGAAAGTCGGGCCTCGTTCCTTTTCGAGAGCGCCGATGCCCTTGCGCTAGTCGAATTCATGCGTCTTTGTGGAAGAGATTCTTGAACCAGTGGTGGGAGTCGGATTTTCCCGCCTCTTTGCCCTTGTGGTGGTAGAGCTCGGCATTGCTATCAGCGGCCGGCTTATCTCCGGTGACGGCTCGAGGGGAGCTGGGTGCCTGGTTGGCGGCTCCGAGCCAGATGGAGGGCGACCACTTTTTCCACGCCTCCTTTTCCTTTTTCTTGAGCTCGAAAACCGATCCGGCCTTCGCCTGGGGGCCCGGTTTGTCGGGAGTCGCAAAGGACAGCCCACCGGCTAAGAGCCCCTCCAGAGATTCGGAGTGGATATGCAGGCCGGTGAGGCCTAGATCGGCCGAGATGCCGCTTGCATTCCAAAAGATCGAGTTGGTGCGCACGAGGCGGCTGTAGGGCTCGTAGACCTCTACCAGAATTCCCACGGTTCGGGCATTGTTGTGCAGACGGTGCGACACAACCTCGCCCACTTGCTGTCCTCGGTAGAGAACGGGATCTTTCGAAGCGATTGAGCCGAGTCCCGTACTTTCGACCACGAAACGCTTGTTGGGCTTGCTGGGGTGAGCCAAATCAAAACTGTCCTCGTGCGGGCTCAACGTGAACCGGGCCCCGGGTTGGGCTGGCTTCCCCGGTTTCTCGTTCGTCGCGAATGCTACGCCGCCGGCGATCATCGACCGGAGGGATTCCACGTTGATGTCGACGCCCTTTGCGAGGCTCCCTGTGACATCGATCCCACTGGCGTTCCAGAACTTGCTGTTTTCGTAGACGTGTTTCGCGTAAGGACTCTCGATAATGGCATGGATCACTACGCTGCGACCATCTTCGGAGAGCGCATAGTTTTGGATAGTGCCCACCACGACTTCCCGGTGGTAGATCGGAGCGTCTTTGCTCAGTCCGCCGAGCTTTTCAGCGACGAGCTCTATGGCGAGTCCGAGTCCACCCGTGTTCTCAAGTGGCGGATCTTCGAGCCCTATGAAATGGCTCTGGAATACCCCGCCTTCGGAGCCGAGATCCGCGCCGATGTAGTAGCCAGAAACCAGGGTGGACAGGCCGGAGACACCGCCTACGCCCATCCGCGGGCGCACGACCCAGAACTTCGCGTCCTTGTTCAGGCGCTCGCGGCAGGAAGCGCGCATCTGGACCGTGACCAAAACGGACTGGATGTCGTCGGCGAGGGCAATGTCTTGGACCGTGCCGACTGGGACGCTGCGATAGCTGACGATGGTTTTTCCGGCCTCGAGCCCATCGGCATTGTTGAAAGAGAGCGTAATTGTTGGACCGCGCTCCGAAAGGGTCCTCCAAGCCAGCCCACCAGCGAGTATCGCCGCGACAATCGGAATGATCCACACGGCCGAAATTCGCCGCCGGCCCCTCGCGCGTACTTCAGCCTGGGGCAGCTCGGCGTCGGTGGCATCAGGGCTTTCGTTATTCATCTGCTTCCTCCAGAGCGTCCCACATGAGGCGCGGATCGAATCCACTTGCGGCGAATAGGGTCAGCACAACGACGGCGCCGAAGCAGGTGGCACCGATTCCGGGATCGATCGTTGCGAGCGCGCCGAGTTGAACCAGTGCCACTAGAATAGACGTCATGAACATGTCTATCATGGACCATCGGCCGATGTACTCGATTAGGCGATAGAGATGCGTTCGGTCGCGAGGCTTCCAACGCGAGCGCCGGTGTACTGACAGCATCAGGTAGGTGAGGCCAATGAGCTTCAGCATTGGAACTGCGATGCTGGCGGTAAACACGAGCATCCCGAGCTCCCACATTCCCGAGGAGACCAATTCCTGCACCCCGCTCAGGATCGTGTTGGGTTCCTTCTCTCCGAGGATCTCGATAATGAGAACTGGGTAGTAGTTGGCCGGGATATAGAGAAGTAAGGCGGCGAGCACCAGCGCCCAGGTGCGTTGGAGCGAGTGGGGCTTGCGGCTGTGCAGCCGGCCCCGGCACCGGGGACAACGGGCGCCTTCACCCCCTCCGTGGGGTACGCGACTGATCAGCCCACAGGTCGAACACGCGCGGGCAGCGCCGCCACGCGCTGTGTCCTTTTGCGACGGTGACCGAGGCACTGCAATCGTCGACCAGACTTGACGGGCGTCGAGGGATTCGTGTGAGGCTGCCGACACCAAGATCAGGCCCAAGAAGGCGTAGAAGGCGAGATCGAGTTCAACCGATGCCAACTGGCCGAGCTTCACGATTGCCACAAAGGCACCGAGCAGGTAGACCTCGAGCATGGACCACGGACGTAGGGCACCGAGCCAGCGGAAGAGCGGCCCCAGATAGCCGGGATTGCGGCCTAACTTCACGGGCACCAATACGAACAACATTCCTGTCAAGTGAAGCGCCGGTGCCAAGATGCTTGCGAAGCCGATCAGCAGCGACAGGGGCGCATATCCGAGCTGCCAGAGACCGAACACGCCGGTCAGGATACGATTGGCCTCGGATCTTCCCTTGAACTCGAAAACCATGAAGAGGAACGTATTGGCGATGACGAGCAGGATGAGTGCTGCAATTGTGAGAGCCAGGGTGCGATCAATGCTGTCGGCGACGCCATGGTAGAGGCGTTGACCGCAACGTCCGCAGTGGGCCGACTCGCCGGGCCCGACAACCGGGGCCGTCTGAAGTAGACCGCATCCCTCGCACTCGGTCTGGACCGCTGGGGTTGCCATGGCATGGCCAGTCTACACCGAAAAGAAAGCAATCGGGTCGAGGACCAGGAAATCCTGGAGTGCTTGGCCTTCCGGCGCCGTCATCCCTGGCTGCGAGTTCGATCCGGGGCGCGATGCGCCGCATCGGCCACTGGTTGGCCGAATATTTGTTTGGCCAAGGACGTACTGTTGGCCTTGAAACTCGCCATTTTGGGAGAGTGGCTCCGAACGTCTCTTTTTTGACCCGATTTGTTTGATTTCGGGCATGTTTCGGATTGAAAAACGCCCAGCCTCCACAGCAGCGCTGACTTGGATGGCAATCGAGTGGCGAATAGTTTTCAAAGTGGGTGCTTTCGCGCTACGAAGGGGGCATGGCCCGGGCCCACTTTGGACGAGTTGTGGCGTTGACGGAGAAAGTGCCCGGACAGGGAATCGTCAGCGCGTGCCCTGCATTGGTTACGGGGGGGACGGGGCCTTACAGGACGGCCTCGATCAGGCGCGGCCCCGGCTCGTCGTACGAGGCCGCGAGTTCGCGAGCGAGGGACTCTGCGTCTTGGACGCGCACTGCTGGCACGCCCATTCCCCGGGCGAGGGTCGCGAAGTCAATCTCCGGCCGGCCGAGATCGAAGAGTCTTTGTGCCTCCTTGCTGGGCGCGGCGCCGGTGCGTTCGAGCTCCGCGTTGAGGATCGCGTAGCTCCGGTTGGCGAGCAGGACTGTCGTCACGTCGAGGCCTTCACTCGCCTGGGTCCACAAACCCTGCAGGCTGTACATCGCCGAACCGTCGGCCTGTAAATTCAGGACCCTGCGCTCGGGACAGGCGAGTGCGGCACCAGTCGCGACCGGGATCCCCATGCCGATCGCTCCGCCAGTCAGTGCGAGCCAGTCGTGCGCCGGAGCCGGAGCGGTGACGTCGAGCATTGCGAATCCGCAGGTCGCTGCCTCGTCGACCACGATTGTATGTTCACGCAGGGTCGCCGCGACTGCTTGGGCCGCGGTGAGGGGATTGAGTTCTCCGCTGGGCTTCCCAGGGACCACCGTGGACGCGCGATGCTTCCCGCCCTCGACACGGCGGATGCCCAGTCTCTCGGCCAGGGCGCGGAGCGCTCCCTCTGCGTCTTCCTCGAGTTCCGCGAGGGTCGATACCTTTGTGCTCGTCGACGCAAGCTCGCTGGGTCGGTTGGGATAAGCGAAGAAAGCGACGGGCGCCTTGGTGTGGACGAGCACAAGGTCGGTGACATCCGCAAGAACCGCGGCCGCTTGTTCCGGGAAATAGGGTAGGCGGGCAATCGTGGCACGGTCGCCCCCGCGCTCGAGGCGACTGTAAAAAGTATCGGACAGGATGCGCGCCCCGGTGGCTTCAGCGATGGCTGCGGCCAGCCCCAGCGCTTCCTCTCGAAGCCCACGGCCATTCATGAGCAGGGCGGGCCGCTCGCTCTTCTGTAGACGCCTTGCGATCGCATCGATTGTTTCGTCGGGAGGAAGGGGCCGGTCCGGAATCGGGCGTGACTTGGCCGGCACACCCGGCTCGTTCCAAGAGGCATCGGCGGGCAGGATCAAGGACGCGATTTGCCCCGGGGCCGTTCTCGCAACCGCCACGGCCTCCGCTGCATCTCGACCCACCGCACGCGAGCTACGGGAAGTTCTCACCCAGTGCGAAAAGGGCGCGGCGACGGCCTCGACATCCGAGGTGAGCGGGGCATCGAGGTGGCGGTGCCCCGTGGCATGGTCGCCAATCACATTCACGATCGGCGTGTGCGCGCGACGCGCGTTGTGGAGGTTGGCGAGGCCATTCGCAAGACCGGGCCCCAGGTGAAGCAGGGTCGACGCCGGCTTGTCGGCCATCCGTCCGTAGCCATCCGCGGCGCCGGTCACGACATTTTCTTGGAGACCGAGAACAGCGCGCATTCCTGGCACGCGATCGAGTGCAGCGACGAAATGCATTTCCGACGTTCCGGGGTTCGTTACGCAGAGCTCAACCCCGGCCGAGACCAGGGATCGGAGCAGACTCTCGGCACCGTTCATTTTTGTGTCCTCTGTCAAAACCGGATGATCAACGACGCAATAGTATCCGGTGCATCTGCTGGAAGGAAGTGGTTGATACGGGGCAGTGTCGTCGCCCGAGACTCGAGTCCGGCGGAGGGTGAGTGCCGGTTCGCGAAAAGTTTCAGGGAGCCTTGGGCACTGATCGAGCTGACTCGCCGGGTACCCGGGTTTATATTACGGTCTCGCTCAGCCGTTTGAACCGTCCGACCCACGTCGACGGCCGAAAGGGCTGGAGGAGCCGCCATGGATCTAGGAATTCGAGGAAAAAAGGCAATTGTCTGCGCATCGAGCCAGGGCCTCGGTAGGGCGTGCGCTGAGGCGCTCGCCCGGGAGGGCGTGTCCCTCGTCGTGAACGGTCGCGACAAGGCGAAGCTCGAAAAGACCGCGGGCGAGATCGCCCACGCGAGTGGTGTGAGTGTCACGCCCATCGTGGCCGACCTCAATCTTCAGAGCGAGCGCGAGCGACTCATCGAGGCGTGTCCTCATGCTGATATCCTGGTGAACAACAATGCCGGGCCGCCGCCTGGTCGTTTCGAGGACTGGGATCACGCACAGTGGCTCGCCGCCCTCGAGGCGAATTTGCTCGCGCCGGCTCTGATGATCCGGGGCCTGCTCCCGGGGATGAAAGAGCGGGCCTTCGGGCGGATCGTGAATATCACGAGTGCCATGGTGAAGACGCCGAAGGGGCCGATGGGACTCTCGACGACGGCACGCACGGGACTCACAGCACTCTGCAAGTCGATCTCGGCCGAAGCGGTCAAGCACAATGTCACAATCAACAACCTGCTCCCAGAGCGCATCGATACACCGCGTCAGGAGCAGATGGCACAACTGGCGATGAAGCTCGGTGACGTCTCGTACGAGGAGGCGCGCGCGCAGCAGGTGGCCAGCATCGCCGCCGGCCGGTTGGGTCTCCCGGGCGAGTTCGCCGATGCGTGCGCATTTCTTTGCAGCGCCCAGGCGGGGTTCATCTCGGGGCAGAATCTTCAGTTGGATGGGGGGTCGTACGAGGGCTTGATCTGAGGAAAAGTCCCAGCAGATGGGTGCACCGAACGAGTACTTGCGATCGCGGATTAGGGTCGATTTTGGAGGATTAGATGAATATTTCTTGGTCTCATTGTGTGCTGAAGGTTCGCGATGTCGATGCAATGGTCTCCTTTTACCGTGACATGCTGGGTTTCGAGGTGGCCGACAAAGGAACGCTCGGCCCCGACGGGCCGCTGATCGTGTTCTTGAGCGGGAGTTCGAGCGATCATCACCAAATTGCTTTCGTTGCCACTCGCGAACCGGAGGGTGAGTCGAGTGTTGATCACAATGCGTTTCGGGTCGAGTCGGTTGCAGATGTACAGGCGATGGTCGGAAAGGTGCAGGCGGATGATCGCGTTAAGTTCAACGCTCCGATCACCCATGGCAATGCGATTTCGGTCTACTTCGCCGACCCCGAAGGCAATGGCATCGAAATCTTCTGCGACACGCCCTGGCACGTTGTACAGCCGCAAATGAAGGGCTGGGACCCAACCGGATCGCCCAAAGAGATCTTGGCCAGGGTCGAAGCCTCTTTCCGGGACGAGCCGGAATTCCGGCCAATGGAGGCCTACCAGGCGGAGAAGGCGAAGCAATTCGGAGAAGATTGACCCGCCTACCGGCTGTTTTTCCGGATCTCCCGGCTAGAGCTTGG
>DUCT01000119.1:12969-23152 GCA_012959665.1 Myxococcales bacterium
AAATCCACGAGTTCTGCGCCGTCGGGCACCTGATCACCGACGGCATACCTGAATCGATTGACGCGTCCAGCGGACGGCGCTCTCACCGTGTGTTCCATTTTCATTGCTTCGAGAATGAGCAGGGGTGTTCCTTGGGTCACCTCAGCACCGGCCTCTACCAGCAGGGAAATGATCGTTCCCGGCATCGGCGCCTCAAGGCCGCCCAATGAGCCAGGCAGAGAGTTTGTCGTACGAAGTAGATCCACAACTTCCAGCCGAGCCGTTTCGTCATCGAGAAAGATCTGGAGGTAGTCTCCATCGGGAAACGCCCAGGCGACCAGGCGGTGACCCTCGAGGGTGGCATCGAGCCGCCCGTTGGGACCGAACTTCCCGAACGCGGCATAGGATGCGCCCTCTAAGGTCAGTGTGTAATCGTCTATTCCGTATCGAACTGAAACGTTCGTGAGCCCGTCGCCCATGTTGAACGAAATCGTTCTCTCTGCATGGCCGTTGAGCCGCCACGCACCCAGGCTGCTCCAGGGACTATTTGGATCACTTTGCGGTGATTTTACAGACGCGGCGTCGGTCATCAAAGTGGCCAGCGCCCCGCAAAGCAGAGCCCGGGACGATGGCTCTGACATGGGGGGCAATAATTGGTCCTCGTGATCCTCGATCAAGCCGGTGTCATATTCTCCCCCCCTGAATCCGTCGTGGGAGACGACACGCGAAAGGAAGGGGACATTGCTGGAGACACCGACGATCCGGGTCTCGCTCAGTGCCCTTCGCATTTGGCGCAGGGCTGAGTCTCGGGTTTCACCCCAGACGACGAGCTTCGCAATCATGGGGTCGTAGTGCTGACTGATTTCGTCGCCCTGTTCGACACCGGTATCAATCCGAACCTGGTCAGACGATTCGGGGTAGCTGACGTGACGTAACTGTCCGATGGAAGGAATGAAGCCGCGCTCCGGATCCTCTGCGTAGATTCGCGCTTCGAGAGCATGGCCCCGGATGGATAATCCGGTTTGTTTTAGGGGAAGGGGCTCTTTCGCCGCAATCCGGAGCTGCCATTCAACCAGGTCTTGCCCGGTGATCATCTCCGTTACCGGGTGCTCGACCTGGAGACGGGTATTCATTTCCATGAAATAGAAGTTTCCGTCTGCTGCCACGATAAACTCAACCGTGCCGGCACCGACATAGCCCACGGCACGGGCTGCATCCAGGGCGGTACGTCCCATCGCGTCTCGTTGTGCCGTGGACAATCCGGGTGCGGGTGCTTCCTCGAGCACCTTTTGATGTCTTCGCTGCACTGAGCAGTCCCGCTCGAAGAGATGGATGAGGTTGCCATGCTGGTCGGCGAATATTTGAATCTCGATATGGCGAGGATGCTCCAGGTAGCGCTCGACCAAAACCCGATCGTCGCCGAAGGCAGCCTTGGACTCTCGCCGACAGGATTCGAGAGCCTCAGAAAACTCCTCGGGCACGCGCACGATCCGCATTCCCTTGCCGCCACCGCCCGCGGTGGCCTTGATCATGACGGGATACCCGATCGCTTTGGATGCTTCGGAGAGTCGGGCAAATCCCTGATCATCCCCGTGATAGCCAGGGACCAGCGGGACTCCGGCATTCTCCATCAGATTCTTGGCAGCGGACTTGGAGCCCATGACGCGAATCGCCTCGCTCGGGGGACCAATGAACACAATGCCGGCCTGGCTGCATGCCTCGGCGAATTCGGGGTTCTCGGACAGGAATCCGTATCCAGGGTGGATTGCCTGGGCGCCCGCCCGCTTGGCGACTTCTATGATTCGATCGGAGCGGAGATAGCTGTCCCGGGCGGCTGGCCCGCCGATTAGATGAGCTTCGTCGGCCAGGCGAACATGCATGGCGTTCCGGTCTGCCTCGGAATACACCGCAACCGTACGTATGCCCAGCCGCTTGCATGTGCGGAACACTCTGCAGGCGATTTCGCCGCGATTGGCGACCAGGACTTTTTCGAATTGATCAAGATTCACTGCTCGCTCACATTCGGAAGACACCGAAATCGGTGTCTTCAATCGGCGCGTTCAACGAGGCCGAGATGCCGAGGGCAAGGACGTTGCGTGTTTGCGAGGGATCGATGATTCCGTCATCCCAGATTCGAGCGGTCGCGTAGTAGGGATGGCCCTGATCTTCATACTGTTCTCGTAACGGCTGCTTGAAGGCTTCCTCTTCGGCCTCGGACCACGTTCCGCCACGAGCCTCGGTGCCGTCACGCTTGACCCGGGCCAGGACACTCGCGGCCTGCTCGCCACCCATGACCGAAATTCGTGCGTTGGGCCACATCCACAAGAATCGAGGAGAGTAGGCTCGACCGCACATTCCGTAATTTCCGGCACCGAACGAGCCACCGATGACCACTGTAAATTTGGGCACCTTGGCGCAAGCCACGGCCATCACGAGTTTTGCGCCATGCCGTGCGATTCCCTCATTTTCGTACTTTTTTCCGACCATGAACCCCGTGATGTTCTGCAAGAAGACGATGGGGATTTTCCGCTTCGTACACAGTTCGATAAAGTGGGCACCCTTCGCTGCTGATTCCGAGAAGAGAATTCCATTATTGGCGATTATTCCCACCGGGTAGCCATGAATTCGAGCGAACCCGCAAAGCAGCGTTGGCCCGAATCGCGCTTTGAATTCATCGAATTGGCTTCCGTCAACGACCCGCGCAATCACTTCCCGTGCGTCGAAGGGCTTTCGGGAATCTGTCGGTACGACGCCATAGATTTCGCGAGTATCATAGTTGGGTACTTCCGAGGGGGCGATTTCCAACTGCCCGAGCTTGCGCCAATTGAGGTGGCCAATGATGCCACGCACTCGCGCGAGTGCATCGTGGTCATTCTCAGCAAAGTGGTCTGCGACGCCGGATAGACGTGTATGCACATCGGCGCCGCCGAGTTCTTCTGCGCTGACGTCCTCACCCGTTGCGGCCTTTACAAGGGGAGGGCCGCCGAGGAAGATCGTGCCTTGGCCGTTAACGATCACGGTCTCGTCCGACATCGCGGGCACGTAGGCCCCGCCCGCGGTACACGAGCCCATAACGCAAGCGATTTGAGGTATTCCCGCCGCCGACAGGTTGGCCTGATTGTAGAAAATTCGGCCGAAGTGATCGCGGTCCGGGAAGACTTCGTCTTGGAGGGGCAAGAATGCGCCGCCGGAATCAACGAGGTAGATGCACGGAAGCCGATTCTGGAGAGCGATTTCTTGTGCTCGAAGGTGTTTCTTGACCGTCAGGGGATAGTAGGTTCCCCCTTTCACCGTCGCGTCGTTCGCGAGGATCATGCATTCGGTACCGGATACACGCCCGATCCCGGCGATGATTCCGGCCCCGGGCACCGCATCCTCGTAGAGTCCGAAAGCCGCAAGCGGCGCGATCTCAAGAAAGGGCGTCGCCGGATCGAGGAGCGTGTTTACTCGATCCCTCGGTAATAGTTTTCCCCGGGCGAGGTGCTTGTCCCGTGCTGCTTGGGAAGCGCCGGCCGCGATTTTCGTGGTCTTGGACTTCAGGTCTTCCACGAGCACACACATGGCCTTGGAATTGGCCTGAAAGTCGTCCGAGCGGGTGTCGAGAATCGAATCGATGACCTGCATAGGGCTCACCCTGTCTCCGAGAAGAGTTCTCGTCCGATCAACATTCGCCGAATTTCAGACGTGCCCGCCCCGATCTCGTAAAGCTTTGCGTCGCGCCACAGACGACCCACGGGATACTCGTTGATGTACCCGTTGCCACCCAGGGACTGAATTGCTTGTCCCGCCATCCAAGTCGCTTTCTCAGAGGCGTAGAGGATGGCCCCCGCTGCGTCCTTGCGGGAGGTTTTTCCCCGATCACAGGCTTTGGCGACGGCGTAGACATACGCGCGACACGCATTAAAACCCACATACATATCAGCCAGCTTTCCCTGCATGAGCTGGAATTCGCCGATGGGCTGGTCGAACTGCTTGCGGTTGTGGACGTAGGGAACGACCGAGTCGAGGCAGGCAGCCATGATGCCAAGGGGTCCGCCCGACAGGACGAGGCGCTCGTAATCGAGCCCGGACATCAAGACTCGGACGCCCTCTCCGATTTTTCCGAGAACATTTTCGGCGGGGACTTCGCAATTCTCGAAAAGAAGTTCGCTGGTGTTGGACCCGCGCATCCCGAGTTTGTCGAGTTTTTGGGGAGAAGAAAATCCCGGGAAATCGCGTTCAATAATGAAGGCTGTGATCCCCTTGGAACCCGCATCCATGTCGGTCTTGGCATAGACGATGAGAGTATGTGCATCCGGTCCATTGGTGATCCACATCTTGGTGCCGTTCAAGATGAAGCGATCCCCCTTTTTCTCGGCTCGGAGCCTGAGCGAGACGACGTCTGAACCCGCGTTGGGCTCGGACATCGCAAGGGCACCTATGTGTTCTCCTTTTACGAGGGGCGGAAGAAATTTTTCCTTCTGCTCGGGCGAACCATTCTTGGCAAGTTGATTCACGCATAGATTCGAATGCGCCCCATAGGACAACCCGATCGAAGCCGAAGCCCGGGAAATCTCTTCCATTGCAACAACGTGGGCGAGGTAACCAAGGTCGAGGCCGCCGAACTGCTCTTCGACGGTGAGACCCAAAACGCCCAGGGACCCGAGCTGTGGCCAGAGTTCGTTGGGAAATTGATTGTCGCGGTCGACGCCCTCAGCCAGGGGCGCGATCTGTTTCTCTGAAAATTCCCGAACTGTTTTCCGAAGGAGCTCGACATTTTCGCCGAGATCAAAGTCGAGGGTGGGCAAATCCATGGGAGGGTTTATCCGAGACTGTTCAAAAAGTGAATGCTAGTTCACTATTTGGGAGAGGGGAAGGGCAATGGCGTATCAACGATCTGAGCGGATGCAGCGGCGCATCGCGTCGAATCGCGAAGGAATTGTCGCGGCCGCGCGGCTCTTGGTTTCCAAGGGGGGGTTGCGTGAGGCTCGGATGGAGGCCGTGGCCTCCGAGGCCGGGCTTTCTACGGGTGCTCTCTATCGGTATTTTCCATCCAAGGCCGATCTCTTCGTCGATGTGCTCAACGCTGCTGTAGACCGGGAAATCGTCATTCTCGATGAAATCGTCAACGGCCCTGGAAGTGCTCGCGAGCGTTTGACTGATGCCGTTGCTTCCTTTGTCCGTCGTGCGCTCCGCGGTCCCAATCTGGCCTACGCCTTTATCGCAGAGCCGACGGAAGCCGACGTGGATGCGGCGCGGATTCTCTGCCGAATGCGGTTCGGAGAAGTCTTCAAGGCGATTATCCGCTCGGGGATCGAGAATTCCGAATTTCGCGCGCAGGACGTGGATGCGAGTGCAGCGTGTATTGTCGGCGCATTCACCGAAGCGCTGGTGGGTCCGATTGCCCCGAGCACGCGAGGCGTCGAAGATGAGGATCGTCTCATTGGCGCGGTTTCGAGTTTCTGCGTCGCGGCGGTGGTGGGAGTGGTGATGCCCTGCCAGTAATCGCCCTGTCAGTAATCGCCCTGCCAGTGATCGCGCTGGCGTGATCGCTCAACCGGTGTTCGACCAGGGTGACCGAGAACTCACGGAGTCAGAAGTTTTCCAGCGTGTAGGACATCGGTCACTAGAAGAGGGCCGGTTCGAGGCCGAGTGCCGTCTTTGCGGCCTCGCGATATCCCCGATCGTCGAATACTTGGTGACCCGCGCCGATATAGATGTCGCGAAAACATCGCTGAAGACGACTCGGATTGCGCATTCCCGCACTGCCCGAGGCTTCCCAGGCAAAGATGACCGCCGACTTCGCGACTTCCTTGACGACGTAGTTGGCGTGGGCTTTTGATTGACGTACCGCGTCGGAACAGGCCGCCTCATCGCCACCGTTTTGAATGAGCTCGACGGCTTGTTTGTAGACGGTGGAGATCTGAATTCGCGCAGCGTTCACGGCCGTCTGATGAAATCCGAAGTCTCGCTGGAATTCGTCTTGGTCACGAAGGGCAGGGGAGCCCATTCGGGTTCGCCCCGCTTTTGCGATTTCGGCAATCTCATGCAGCGCGCGCGAAGCGACGCCGAGCGCCCAGGCACACGAGCCGATGCTTCCATAAGCTTGGGGTCCGATGTCGAAAATCGGTCCGCCGGTCTGGGAGGGGGCGTATCCCATGCTGATATTCCATGTGGCTCCGGCCTCGACAAATTGCTCGGGGATCTCGTAGTCAAAGCTTCCGGTCCCGCGAAGGCCCATGGTGTCCCAGTTACCCTTCATGATCGCATTCTCGATGGGGACGAAAAATCCGACCAGAGGGAGTTTGCCGTCGGCGTCGATGGGTGCAGGCGCACCGTCGCGCATGAGTAGCGCTCCACCGCCGATGAACTCGGCATGCCCGGAACCGCTGGCAAATTGCCAATTTCCGGAGACCCGATAGCCGCCTGCTTCCT
The DNA here is from genome assembly GCA_012959665.1 of Myxococcales bacterium. GTDB lineage: Bacteria > Myxococcota_A > UBA9160 > UBA9160 > UBA4427 > JAZXM01. The sequence continues at coordinate 19,363 of DUCT01000119.1, forward strand.
CGTGGGCGACGCCCAGGGGCGCAAAGTGGCCCGCACCCGTGCGCATCGCCGCGAAGCGTTTGGCATGTTCGGGCTGAATATGAGCCAGGTAAGAGCCGGTGATTGTGTTTTGGGTAAAGGCCCAGCCCGTTGCCCCGTCGGCGAAGGAGATGGCTTCGCAGATGCCCATCACGGTATCGACGTCGCTCTCGAGCCCGCCTATTTCCCGGGGTGTACTGATCCTGAACAGGCCCGCTCGATCGAATGCCTCGACCACCGGCGGGGTCATGGTGCACTGCTGTTCGATCTCGTCGGCTTGGGATTCGATGAGTTCACACACGTCGAGGGCAGCTTGGATCAAGGTCGCGTCGGGCAACTAGGGCTCCTTAGTGGGCTTGAATGGCAGTGATAGCGACTCGTCGGTCACTCGGGGTTTAGACCTCGCGCCGCAGAGCACTCAGCACCGCTTGAGGAGCGCGAACCCGTAGATGAGCCCCATCCTCTTCGTAGCGCTCCTCGAGAACGCGACAGCGATCGTGCAAAAGTGAGACATTGGCCTGCTTGTCGTACGGAATCACAAAATCCGCCTCGGACATCGTACTTTCGAAAAATGTCAGGATCAGGCCATGCAGCGCTCGAATATCAATCGTCGATGCCGCAGACATCAAAAAAGCCTGTGGGAATTCTTTCCGTAATCTGGATCGTTCGGCGTCGTCGAGTAGGTCACTCTTGTTCAGAATAAGTAGACGCGGGTGATCCGGGTCGACGATGTCGGCCAGTACCTGCCTAGTCACATCGTATTGATCGCGAAATGCGGAATCCGCAGCGTCGAGAACGTGGATATGGAGCTTGGCATCTCGGACCTCTTCCAGAGTCGACCGGAAGGACGCAACTAGGTCGTGAGGCAAGTCTCTGATGAATCCCACCGTATCACTGATCAGAATTCGGGGTCGTGTTTCTGGCACGAGGACTCGGACGGTCGTGTCGAGAGTTGCGAAGAGTTGATCAGCGACATACATCTCGTCATCCGTCAGCCCGCGCATGAGCCGAGATTTCCCCGCATTCGTATAGCCGACGAGCGCGACAGTCTGGGCGGAACTGCCGACACGACGGCTTCGTTGGGTGTCGGCCTCTCGTTGCACGACGACCAACGATCGCCGCAACTCGGCGATCCGGTCCCGGCTGGCCCGCCGATCCAATTCGAGGGAGGACTCTCCTGCTCCCTTTCCACCGATTCCGCCTCGCTGGCGCTCGGTGTCGGCTCCCGCCTCCCTGAGACGAGGCGCCAGATAGACTAGCCGCGCGATCTCCACCTGGATCTTGGCTTCCCGAGTTCGTGCGTGTCGCTGGAAGATCGAGAGAATGACGGTAGAGCGGTCGAGAACCTCGACACCCGTCACCTTCTCGAGGTTGCGCATTTGAGTCGGGGACAGGTCCTGATCTACGAGTACCGTAACGGCTTGTTTGCTCTCCGCCCCATCCTCGCGTACTTCGCCATCGGCTTCGTTTTGGTGATCTCCGGAGGGTTCGACACTCCCGAAATTCAGAGGCTTGTTTTTTTCGAGGCTCGAATTTTCGGATTCCTCGCTCGGTGTATGGGAGGCGTCTTGCTCGCGACTCCGGCGTGAACCCGGCGGCGCAAAGGTCGGAACGAAGCCTCGGCCGCCTGTAAATCGAGCCAGTTCCTTGAGCTTCCCCTCTCCAAGTAGATTCGGAGCCCCGAGGCCCTTCCGCTTTTGAGTAACGCGTCCGATCACCTTCAAGCCGAGGGTCCCAGCGAGCCGCCCGAGTTCGGTGAGGGAACTCGCAAGTGCCTCGTCGCTCACCCCTTGGAGTTGGACCCCAACGAGCACTGCGGGCGGCCGATCGCTTCGTTTCGAATTTCGATGGGCACGGGTGCTCATAGGGGCCAAACTTGCTGGATTTGCTGGCGGATTCAATGGCCCAGAGTTAGATAGTCCCCGGGCAACAGCCGCGATTAGTCAAGAATTCGGGTGCCTTGCCATCTTTCTGCGAAATAAAGGAATCGAAATTCCCGCGATCATAATTGCCCCTCCGATTAACTCGTAATTCTTGGGCCCAGAGGCCCAGATTTCGAGGCTCAGAGTTCCTGATGGGCTACGCGGCCCGCCCGCTAGAAATTAGCAACCGGTACAGGGCCTCGACCTTGTCGGCCACGGCAGTCAGGGAGTAGTTCGCCTCGGCGTACTCCCGGGCTCGAACACCGCACTTCAGTGCACGCTCGGGACTGCCTAGAATCTCGGCGGCGGCTTCCCCCAGTGCCTGGGCATCATCCAGGGGAACTAGCAAGCCGATGTCCGCGGCCGCGATCACGTCCTCGCTCCCCGATACCCGGGTCGAAACCATGGGGAGCCCGGAGCTGAGCGCCTCCATGAGGCTGTTCGAAAGACCCTCGTTGGCCGACGAAAGAACAAAGAGATCGGCAACGGCGTACCACGGGCGTGGGTCTGGATAGGCACCGGGCAGGAGCACGGCGCCCTGCAGCCCAAGGCGTTCGACCCGATCCTTTAGGTCAGTCATGCCCGGGCCGTCGCCCACGATGATGAGCCGGGCAGCGGGCAAGAGGGTCTGCACGCGTTTCCAGGCATCGAGGAGCATGGGCAGGTTCTTCTCCGGCCGAATGTGGCAGACAGTGATCGCCAGCGGCTCGTCGCCCAACCCGAGCTGGCGCCTTGCATCGCTTCGTGCCCCGCCCAGAGCCGGCACGAAAGCCCGGGTATCGAGACCGTTGGGAATGAGATGCACGCGGTCTGCAACCAAGCCGAGTTCAATGACTTCCTTCCGCGCTCGCTCGCTGGTTGCGATACAGGCCGAAAGCCGCCGATGTAGGCGCACGTGGAACCCTGTGCCGTGAAGGAGGTTGAGGGTCGCAACGATGCCCTGGGGACCAGTACTGGTGAGTTTCAGCACCACCGGGCGACCGAGCATTCGACCCAAAATGATCGCTACGGTGGAGCACCACCCGTATTGATGAACATGAATGACATCGAAGCGGCGAGCGTGGGAGAGCAAGAAGAGCGCCAAGAAGAAAATTCCGCTGACGGTCTGCAACTTCGGTCGATTCCAGGAAGTCAGGCGCCGGATCCGAATCCCTTGGATGTCTTCCCTGGGTGGCCATGCGGGATCCCGGCGTTCAGTCACCACCGTGACCCGGTGGCCTCTGCGGACAAGTTCGGCGGCCAGTCGTTCGCCGGCTTGCTCGTACCCACCGACCATAGGTCGGAACTGGGGGCTGACCATAAGCACTCGGAGAGGATCGACCATCGACTTAATCTACCTTGGCGGATTTAAGGGCGGAGTTCGCACTATAACACCCTCGGCTATAGGTCAGTTTGGCAAGGGAAGTGCCTGCTTTGAATGGATCCAATTCAGTGCACGAACCCAGGATCCGAAGAAGAACCGGCCTCCTTTTCAGAGGCCCCTTCCGGTACGGAGGCGAAAAAACGACCTAGCCTGAACGTCGCTCCGCGAACCGCGCTCACGGTGTACAACAACGTTCAGCTGCCGCCGTGGAGGGTCCAGATCTCGCGCCCGGTCTTGAGCACCTTCTTTTCGATGCGCATCTCATCGGCGCCTTCCGACTCGGCAATGGCGACTAGTTCTGCGACGTCGGCGTCGGACCCGTCACAGAAACCCATGGGCTTGGGGCTGTTTGGCAGGTCGAGCTGAACTCGATAGTCGCCGTGGTCCCAGCGGGTCTGAGTCTCGTTACTGTGGGGATAAATCATGATGGCCCAGAGGGTACCATGTCGTCGTGACCCGGGCGCGCCGCCGAACCGGGTCGTCTCAA
>DUCT01000120.1:0-8374 GCA_012959665.1 Myxococcales bacterium
CCGCGGCTTCGGAATCACCCAGGGCCTGATGCAATCGGCCCGCTTCAAGGAAGGCAACTCCACCGGGCCCGCTTCCCGCATGGGCGGCGCCGACTGCCGTATACCGCTCGATGTATTCCTCGCGAATCTCACGAGCTGCCTCGGGATTCGCGAGCTCCGGAATCGAAATGCTGCCGGGAGCCGCTCCCATGGCGAGTCGATATTCGGTCTGAACCTCGCTCAATGCCGTGTCGGCTTGGCTATTGGCCTCCTCGGTGCTGGAGGAAACGTATCCCCAGCCTCCGGCCACGATCAGGATTCCCGCCGCTGCGGCCAGGATTGGGCGCTGGTTCTCGGCCAACCAAAACACCAGGCGATCGCCGGCGGATTCGATTTCGTCCAGAGTTTTCGTCGCTGATCCTTCTGCAATCGGTTTTCTATTACGACGGGCCAATTTTTTCTTCCTCGTGTTCGGGGGCTCGGTTGGGGTCCGCTTTCATCTTGGGCGCCGAGTGTATCGGAGACGCGCAGGACTTCGACAGCGAATTTCGTGTTCCGGAGTTCCTGCGGTGAGTTTATTCCACCGGCGTCCTTCGCCCGCGCAAGTGGACCCGGAGCGGACAGCCCTCGAACCCGAAACTGTCGCGCAGGCGATTTTCCAGATACCGCCGGTAGGAAACCATCACCGAGTCGGGATCGGTACAGAAAATGACGAAGCGAGGTGGTTGTACCCCGACTTGCGAGGCATAGAGAAATTTCAGCGGGGTCGTCCGGTTGCCCTTTCGGGCCATCCCCGGGTCGTGGCGCCGGATGGCGTCGGCGAGCCAGCGGTTCAGTTCTGCGGTGGGGACCCGGCGCAGGGAAGCTTCGGTGACCCGCCGAATGGCGGGCAGCAGGCGACTCAGGCCGGCCCCGGTCAGGGCCGAGAGGGATACGATGGGTGCGTCTTCAAGGAAGCGCAGCCCGTGCTGTACGTCCTCCAGCGCCAATTTTCTTTGCTCGCCGTCCAAGCGGTCCCGCTTGTTGGCCACGATGACCACCGAGACGCCCATATCCCGGGCCAAGCGAGCCACATGGGCGTCCTGGTCGGTCAATCCCTCCTCCGCATCCACCACCACGAGCGCGACCTGGGCGCGCTCCAGGGCCCGAACCGCCATCAGGGCCCCCACCCGCTCGCCTGTCCCTTCGCGCCGGCCGGGTCGCCGCATACCCGCGGTGTCCACCAAAACGTAGGACTCGCCCTCGTATTCGAATTGGATATCGATGGCGTCCCGGGTCGTTCCCGCCTCGTCGGAAACCACCACCCGCTCCTCGCCCAGGAGTCGGTTCATGAGCGAACTCTTGCCCACGTTCGGCCGGCCCACCAAGGCGATTCGGGGAATTGCCGGGTCCGTCGGAATTGCGTCGTCATTGTGCTGAGGCAGCGCGTCCACCAGATCCTCGAGCGCGTCGAACGCCCCGCCACCATGCTCGGCGGAAATCCCCTTCAGGCGCTCGAAGCCCAGGCTATAGAAATCCAGAAGCCGATCCTCGTGATGCCTGGGGTTGTCGATTTTGTTGACCAAGAGCGAAAGTGGCTTGCGCGTCCGCCGCAGGGTCTGGGCAATGGCCTCGTCCTCGGGGAGGAGGCCCGCCTTGCCATCGACGACGAAGAGGATGGCGTCGGCATCCCGCACCGCCGACTCGGCCTGGGCTTGAACCGCCGCGGGCAGCCCGCGCTCAGCGGCGGCGTCGAGCCCCGCTGTGTCCACCAGGCGGATCGCCCTGCCCTGGATCTCCAGTTCCTCGGCGATCCGGTCCCGGGTCAAACCCGGGCTATCGGCGACCAGGGCTCGTCTCCAGCCCGCGTATCGGTTGAAGAGCGTAGACTTGCCGACATTGGGGCGGCCGACGATTGCCACGATCGGGATTGGTGCTGAGGAGTCCATGTTGGCGGGCACGATAGCTCGCCGGCGAACAAACGGGCGTCTCTGTCACGCACCCCCGCCACCCCGCCCCTCGCCCCCGCCGGCGCTTGACAAGGGGACTGACCCATCCCTAGGCTGGCCGCGATTCTCTCGGAGGAACTCGCGTGATCCGGATCTCGATGCCATCCTGTTCTGCCCCGCGTTCTCCCGGTCCGTGGACCGTTCGACGGAGCGCTGTGTTGGTCGTAGGCGTGCTCCTTCTGGGCCTGGCACCGGGGCCCGCCGCGGCCACACCGGACACCCTTCGCCGGGGCCTGGGCAATATCATGATGGGGCCTTTCGACATGGCGCTCTCGCCGATTCAGGGCATCAATACCGTGGCCCGGAACCTCAAGGAGATCGACGATTCCCCCGGTGTTCGCTTGGCATTCGCGATCCCCGGATGGGGTTGGCTGACAATGGTCAATTTTGGCGGGGGAATGATTCGGACATTGACGGGCACCCTCGAGATCATCCCCGGCGTGATCCTGTTCGCCTCCGAGGCCGACATGGACCCCCTCTTCGATCCCGTCGAGGATGCGGGCGCCCTTTTCGAGTGGGACAACCCGTTGATCGACGTCGAAAACCCGTGGGTCTATTACAACCCCTTGGTGGCGCCCTTCGCGATCCGAGTCAAGATGGGCATCAACTACACTCGCCCCGAGTACTAGGCTCGGGCGAGCAGCCCGGCGACCCATTGCCTCGAGCTACTGCGAGCCTCGGCAGAAGTCTTCGACATGCTTGAAAATCGCGTCGCCCTCCGCCGGATCGAGCCAGAGGGCCGATTCGACTTTCCTGAGCCAAGTTCGTTGACGACGGGCAAAGCGTCGGGTGTCCGCAGCCATGGAGACCACCGCGTTGGCCAGGGTATCGACTCCATCCACAACCGGGTTCATGTGCCGATATCCGATGCCCTGCATGGGTCGCAATTCCGAGCCGTAGCCGCGCTCGCGCAACGCGCGCACTTCCCGTAGCAGGCCCCCATCGATCATGGCTTGGCAACGGGTTTCGATCCGCTGAGAAACGACTTCCCGGCCCGGGTCGATCACCAGATGCAGGGATCGGAAGGACGTCTCGGAAAAGCGGTGCTCGTCGCGAACCGTCGAAGCCAATTGACCGGATTGCTCGATGATTTCCAACGCTCGAATCGTGCGGCGGGTGTCGTGGGGGTGAATCGAGGCCGCAGCCTGGGGATCCAACCGGGCGAGGCGCTGGTGGAGCAAATCCGGATCGCCGCTCGCTCGGGCCTCCTCGGCTTCGGCTTCCAAGCGTGCCCTGAGTGCCGGTTCAGCGGCGCCGGTGGAAATTAGGCCGTGGAGGAGTGCGCGGATATAAAGCCCTGTGCCCCCCGTCAGCACAGGGATTCGGCCTCGCTCGTGGATTGCCTGAACCACAGTGCGTGCTTCTTCTGCGTAGCGGCCGGCGCTGTATTCCAGGTCCGGAGTCACCACGTCAAAGAGGTGATGTGGCACCCTGCCCCGCTCCTCGAGAGAGGGCTTGGCGGTGCCGATGTCCATGTACCGGTAGACCTGCATGGAATCCGCGTTGACCACCTCACCGCCAAAATGCTCGGCCAGGCGAATTGCCAGTTCGGTTTTGCCCGATGCGGTGGGGCCCGTCACAACGACAACGGAAACCTGCTGGGGGGTTTTCTCGGGAGTAGGCTGCATGGTTTTCCTTCGGCGTCCTCACGAGTGGCCGGCGCGCAATCCTACTCGCGCCGTGCCCGGCGTCAATGACGTCCGAAGCGGCCGGCGAGTTCAGTCAGTCCCAAATGCGCCGCCACGGGACGGCCATGGGGACACGTGGGCGCCCACGCAATCGCGTCCAGCCCGTTAAGAATCGCCCGCTGCTCGGCCTCGGGAAGGTGATCCCCGAAACGACGGGCGCTGTGGCACGCGAGGGTGGCGAAGAGCCGATCGGCGTCGGGGAGCATTCGTGTTTGGGTAGCGCTTGCCTCGGGAATCACGTCCACCTGCCCCAACTCATCGAGCAAGTCGCCGACCAGGCGCCGGGGATCCGTCCCGGACAAAAGCGCCGGGATCGCGCGAATCAAGACCGAGGATTCCCCAAAAATTTCGGCGTCAAATCCGAGCGAATCGATGAGCGCGGAGGATTCCCCGAGGACCACCGCCCCACGCGAGCCAATTTCCAGGGTTTCCGGGATTAGGAGCCCCTGGCGCTCAACCTTTCGATCGAGCCAGGCGTCACGTAAATGTTCGTAGAGGATGCGTTCGTGAGCGGCGTGTTGGTCCACGAGGACCAGTCCCTGCTCGGCCTCAAGGACGAGATAGCGCGCCTTCAGTTGGCCCAGTAACCGCATTTTTGAGAATTCGATCCGGCTCGTGGAGCCCGGGCGGGCGCCCTCCCCTGTTGCCCTTTCCTCAGCCGTGCCCTCCGCCACGCGATCCCCGGCCCCGGCGTCGTTGTTTTGGGCAAAGAGCCAGTCCCCTTTGCCGGTCGGGTCGCCAGGGGACCCCGTGCCCTGCTGCCCCGTGCCCGACGGCACTCGGCCCGACTGAGGGCCGTCCCTTCGCACCCCGGCAAGCGGCGGCTCGGAGAGAAACCCCCGCTCGCCCATGGCTTCGCGAATGGCATGGCCCACCAGTTGGTGCACTGCCCGAGGGTTCTCAAAACGGACTTCCCACTTGGCGGGATGAACGTTGACGTCCACGGTCTCCGGGGCAACCGTGAGAAAGAGGACCGCCAATGGAAAGCGACCGCGCGGGAGAATGTCGCGGTAGGCCTGGCTCACGGCGTGTCGGAGCAGCTTGTCCCGAACGGGTCGACCATTGACATAAAGGTGAATCGAGTTGCCGTTGGCGCGGCTGGCTTCGGGACCCGAGACATAGGCCTCCACGTGTCCCGCACCCTCTTCCCATTCGATGCGGACCAGGGAACGCGCCTGGCCTTCACCGAGGACCGCCGCGATCCGCTCAGCGGTATCCGATGTCTCCGGCCAGACCACCGCTTCGCGATCATCGCGTTGGACTTCGAAGTGGGTCGAAGGGAGGGCCATGGCAAGGCGTCCCAGCCAGTCGATGGCATGGCCCCACTCGGTTCCGGATTTCTTGAGAAATTTGCGCCGGGCTGGAACTCGGCCGAAGAGGTCGGCGACTTCGATCCGGGTTCCCTCTGGACAGCCGGCTTCGCGCTCCATGACAATTTTGCTGGACTCGATGCGAATTTCATGGCCCGCAGGTCGCCCGGCCAAGCGGGTCAGCAACCGCATGCGCGACACCGAGGCGATGGCGGGGAGCGCTTCGCCCCGGAAACCAAAACTCACGATTCCTCCGAGGTCGTCAAGGGTCGCGATCTTGCTCGTGGCATGACGGCGCAAGGCCATCCGCGCTTCCTCGGCTTCCATCCCGGGTCCGTCGTCGGTCACCGCTATCAGGCTCGATCCGCCGTCTCGTATTTCGACCCGGATACGCCGAGCCCCGGCGTCGAGGGAATTTTCGACAAGTTCTTTGAGCACCGACGCGGGTCGCTCGACGACCTCTCCTGCTGCGATCTGGTCCACGAGTTCGCTGGGCAGAAGGCGCACGGTACCGTTTTGCGATGTTTTTTCTCGTGTAGGGCTTCGACTACCCATGTTTCCCCCTTATTTATGTCGCCAAATGCACATTCTGCGAGCTAAGATAGGCAACTGGGACGCACATTATCCCCATGGGGGTAAATGTGTGCGGATAGGACCGCAAAGGCTGAGTTCAGATTCTAGGTGAATGAATCCTGCGGACAATCTGGGGGCATGCATTTTGTCAGAGAACGAAACTGGGACGTCTACCGTTACATATGGATCCAATAGCCCGACGACGGCATTGCCGCCAAGTCCGGGCGAAGGGGATCTAGGCAATCGGCGCCGTCGTGCAGACAGAATGATCGTCGCAAGTGGCGACTTCCAGCACGCCGTGGATCTTGCCGCGGGGTTGGCGCGATCCAACGATACCGTGCTGATCTCGGGGCCCAGTGGAAGCGGCCGGAGTCATATCGCCCGGGCTTTCCACGGTTGGAGCCCGCAGGCATCGGGCCCTCTTGTGGAAGTCGGGGTGAACGGCCTAAGTGAGGACGAGCAGATTAGGACGATTTTTGGAGACGCCCAGTCCCGCGGACGGCTCGCCGAGGCCGAGGGCGGAATCCTGCTGATCCTGGAACTGGACGCCTTGGCACCGGCGGCGCGTGAGCGAATCGCCGATGCCTTGCGTACCCAGCAACTCAGTCGGGGCCCAGACTCAACCCCGATACCACTGCGGACACGGATTATTGCGACCGCACTGAGCGACGGAGACTGGGCTTTCCCGGCGGTCGCCGTAAAGTCCATCGCTGTTCACGGATTGGCCGAGCGAAAGGAAGACATCCTGCCCCTCGCAGCCCACTTCCTGTCCGAGTTCGCCAGAGAAGAAGGTATTGAGCCCGTGGGGTTCACCACGGACGCGACCAATGCCCTGCTCGCCGAATCCTGGCCGGGGAACGTTCGTGAACTCCGAGCCCGAATCCGGGAGGCAATCCGTCTTGCGGGAACGGGGGCCATCTCCGTCGAATCGCTGATGCTCGCCAACGAAGGGGAAGAGGTTCTCTCGTTCAAGGAAGCCAAACGCGCTTTTGAAACCCGCTACGTCGAGGGACTTTTGCGGCGCTGCTCGGGCAATATCAGCCGGGCAGCCCGGCTTGCCAAGAAGGATCGCAAGGACTTCTATGACGTGATTCGTCGAACCGGCGTCGAGCCGGGTCGGTTCAGGTCTTAGCCGAAGCCGCGGAGATCTGAGACTTGCATTCACCCTTAAGCGGTGCCCTTGGGCGCCCCTTAAGCGGTGCTCTTGGGCGCCCCTCATCGCGTTCCGGTCAGCCCACTCCCCAGCCAGGAGGTCCGAATGCAAGTCGCCATCGTGCAGATGTGCTCCAGCGACGACCTCGCAGCGAATCTTGAGCACGCCCGAGCCGGCGTACGGGAGGCCGCCTCCCGGGGAGCCGACCTCGTGGCCCTGCCCGAGAATTTCGCCTTCATGCGCCGAGAGGGTTCCCCCTTCCCGTGCGCGCAAGAACCCGAAGGCGAGTTGGTTCGTTTCCTTTCCGAAGTCGCCGCCGAGTCGGGGCTCTGGCTGCTGGGGGGCAGCTTTCCCGAACTCATTCCCGGCGACTCCCGCGTCTACAACACAAGCCTGGTCTTTGGACCCGATGGTCAGGAAATCTCGCGCTACCGGAAAATACACCTCTTTGATGTCGATCTCGGCGCGCAGTCCTATCGGGAATCCAAACACTTCGCCCCGGGAACCGAGACCGTGGTGGCTCCGACTGCTTTTGGAGGCGTGGGATTGTCCATCTGTTACGACCTGCGCTTTCCGGAGCTCTACAGGGCACTCACCGATCAGGGCGCGCAGTACCTGGCGGTCCCCAGCGCCTTCATGCCCCAGACCGGCAAGGCCCACTGGGAAATTCTGCTCCGCGCCCGGGCCATTGAAAGCCAGAGCTTCGTGATTGCCGCCGCGCAGTGCGGGCAACACTCTCGGGATCGGTCGAGCTATGGCCACTCGATGATTATTGATCCATGGGGGAGAGTTCTGGCCCAGGCAAAGGACACCCCAGAAGTCATTCTGGCCGATTGCAAGGGAGAGGAACTCGAGCGAATTCGCCGGGAAATTCCCGCCTTGACCCATCGGCGACTCGGATCGCCCGAGCGGGGCCGGCCCGGTTCCGGGGCTTAGGTACAGGGCTCAGGTCTTGGGAATAGAGCGCCCATAATGGGCTTCGTAAAATTCTCGGTATGCCCCAGATTTGATCTTCTCCCACCAAGATCGATTCTCGCGATACCAGCGGACCGTTTCGTCGATGCCCTCCTCGATCTCGGCGCGAGGGTTCCAGCCCAGCCCTCGCATTTTCTCAGTGGAGACCGCGTAGCGCTGATCGTGGCCGGGTCTAAGGCCGTGGCGATGCTCGATGAGTGACTCCGAGGCCCCCGTCGAGGCAAGAATCATCTGCGTAATGGCGAGGTTTGTCCGTTCGGGATCCTGATTCGCGCCAACATTGTAGATCTCGCCCGTCTCGCCCTTCTCCAGCATGAGGAGTAGCGCTTCACAATGATCTTCCACCCGGAGCCAGTCGCGAATCTGACCGCCCCCGTCGTAGAGTGGGAGCGGAAGTGAATCGAGGGCGTTGGTGATGAAGAGCGGGATCAATTTCTCCGGATATTGGAATGGGCCGTAATTATTCGTGCATCGGGAGACCATCACGTCCAGTCCATGGGTTCGGGCAAACGAAAGAGCCACGTGATCGGCGCCCGCCTTGGACGCCGAGTAGGGACTGGAAGGCTCGAGGGTTGAACCCTCGTCGGGCATTCCCGGCGCAGCCACATCGCCATACACCTCGTCTGTCCCAATCTGCAGGAATCGCGATTCAGGGGCAAGGCGGCGAACCGCGTCGAGGAGAACGAAGGTGCCGTAGACGTTGGTATC
>DUCT01000120.1:8428-23064 GCA_012959665.1 Myxococcales bacterium
GATCCACGTGGGATTCCGCCGCGAAGTGCACGGTCCAGTCCGCGCCACCGATCAGGGAATCGATGGCTTCCTCGTCCCGAACATCCCCGCGCACCCAGGTGTAACGGGAGGAGTCCTCAAGGCTTTGCAGGTTCTCTGGGTTTCCCGCATAGGTGAGGAGGTCCAGGTTCACGATTTCGGTCGACGGTTCCCGCTCGTGCAGCAAGCGAATGAAACATGAACCGATGAACCCGCACCCCCCGGTGACGAGGACCTTCCGATCGCTCAAATGTTCCTCCGCGGTGCCCTGTCGAAATGATTTCATTCAGGGACGAAGCCTTTTTTGAATAAGACATTCGCCATAACCCTGAGCGCCGAAGATCTAGAAGAGCGTGTAAATAAAAGGCGCAGCTGCGGTTCCACCGAGCATGACGAGCAACCCGAGCCCCAGGATGGAGATGATGATGGGTGCGAGCCACCACTTCTTGTTGTCCTTCAAGAAGTCGACGAACTCGTTGGCGAGTCCTCCGCGTGCCTGATTCGCCTGGGCGATAAAATCCTCCCCCTGGGCCTGATCTGTTTTGGAACTCTGATCCGGTTTGGGATCCGACATTGAATCATCTCCTTCCTGTCATCCGGTTTTAGACCGACCGAGATTAGAACTGCTTGAAATAGCTCTCAAGCGAACGATTCTTCTTGGATTGTTCCCAGTAGGTTCGCGCTTCGGGTTCGAATTTGCGCTTGAGCGAATCACGCGCCATTAACCTGAAAACGAGACCCACTGGTGTGATCAGTCCGTAAAAAAGTGCGCCCAGAATGACGTTCGCGAGCACCAAGCCTATTGGATAGGCGACGACGCTGAGGCCCACGTAGATGGGCAGATTGGCCTTGGGGAAGACCAGGGAAAAAAGCGCTCCGAGCGCCCCCAATCCCGCGAAAAACCCTGCGACCCAGGGACGTGCTGGCCCGAGGCCAAAGCCAAAGACCAGCAATTCCCACCAGGCTATGACGGCCAGAAACCCAAAGCCCGCCAGGGCAATCCAGCCGAATTGGCGGAGGGTCTCTTCGTCAGGCCTCAAATTTAGATCGATCAGCTTGCTCAAGCTCTTCTCCTGGCTCTCGGGCATCTCAGTCCAACGCAAATTCGGCCAAGTAGGCGCTGGCGTCAACTTCCTTGGCCTCGGGCTGTTCTTCCTTGAGAAGGACACAATCTTCCAACACCAGGACGTCCATGTTCGTATGCATGAAGCACCGATAGGCGTCCTCAGGAGAATTCACAATTGGCTCTCCCCGCACATTGAAACTGGTATTGATCACCACTGGGCTCTGGGTCTTCGATTCAAAGCTTTTGATGATCTTGTAGAATCGCGGGTGATGTTTCTCGTCAATGGTCTGAACCCGCGCTGAATAGTCTACATGGGTAATTGCGGGAACGGTTGAACGAGACTCCTTGAGCTTCTCCAATCCGCGGCCGCTCATCGCCTCCTGGGCCTTGAGCCTCTTACTTTTGCTCACGGGCGCGACCAAGAGCATATAGGGGCTGTTCTCCCCTTCTCGCATATCAAAGAACTCACTCACGTTCTCGCGCAGGATGGCTGGGGCGAATGGACGAAAGGATTCCCTGAATTTGATTTTGAGATTCATCACAGATTGCATCTCGGTGGAGCGCGCATCCCCCAGGATTGAGCGGCTCCCCAGGGCGCGGGGCCCGAACTCGGCCCGATCTGCGAAATGGCCAACTACCTTTTGGTCGGCGATGGCCTGGGCAATCACGTCGATCAGTTCAGCTTCATCTTCAAAGGTGCGATAGACCGCACCGACCTCGTCGAGATAGGCTTGAATTTCGTCGCCAGAAAAGCTCGGCCCAAGCAAGGACCCCGATTGATGATCGTTCACATTCGCTTGTCGAGCATTACCCAGAAGTTGATGCCAGGTGAAAAGCGCCGCCCCCAGTGCTCCGCCGGCGTCACCCGCCGCTGGCTGAATCCAGAGTTCGTCAAAGGGGCCCTCGCGCAGAATGCGACCGTTGGCCACGCAATTCAGCGCCACACCCCCGGCCATGACCAGGTTCTTTGAACCCGTAATCGCGTGGGCGTGGGCGGCTATCTTGAGCACTATCTCCTCGGTCACCGCCTGGATCGACGCCGCGATATCCATCTCGCGCTCGGTGATGTCTGTTTCGGCTTTGCGAGGCGGACCGCCGAAAAGCGAATCCATCTTCGGACTGGTCATTACGTCGCTGTCGCAAAATCCGAAATAGTCCATGTTCATCCGAAACGAACCATCGTCTTTGAGGTCAAGCAACTTCTCGATGATCAAATCCCGATAAACCGGTTCGCCGTAGGGGGCGAGGCCCATCAGTTTGTACTCGCCACTGTTGACTCGAAATCCGGTGAAATATGTGAATGCGGAGTAGAGCAAGCCCAGGGAATGGGGAAATCGCATTTCCTGCAACATGTCCAGCCGATGGTCCTGCCCGTAGGCAATGCTGCCGGTCGCCCACTCACCGACGCCATCCAGGGTCAGAACAGCCGCTTCCTGAAATGGAGAAGGAAAAAAAGCGCTGGCGGCATGGGACTCATGATGGGCAGTAAAGACAAAACGACCCTTATATTGGCCGCCGAGGCCTCGATCCAGTTCTCGCGGCGTGTAGAGTTTCTGCCTCAGCCAAATAGGCATGCCCATGCGAAAGAGCTTGAAGCCCTTGGGCGCGTAGCTGATGTAGGTCTCGAGGAGACGATCAAACTTGAGCAGGGGCTTGTCGTAGAAAGCCACTAGGTCGAGATCCTCACCTCGGATTCCAGCCCGATCCAGACAGAACTCCACGGCATTCTGCGGAAACTCGTGGTCGTGCTTCTTCCGGGTAAAGCGTTCCTCCTGGGCAGCGGCGACGATCTCTCCGTCGCGAACCAAGCAGGCGGCACTGTCGTGGTAGTAGGCTGAGATGCCCAAGATGTTCATGTGAGTGTTTTGTCCATTGGCTCGACGGATTGGAGGCTGGGCCGGAAAGGGGGTCCCCTCCGGGTTGAGCGAGGATTCGGCCCCTGATCCGAAGCCTGGAAAGTGATTGTCCCCAGAAGGCTACCTCGTGTCAAACAACGCCCTTCTGAATTTTCCGTTCGTAGCGGATCTCTCAGACCATTCATTTTCAGCTTGGGGCCGCTCTGCCCGATAAGTGCGATAATCGACACGCGCAAGATTCCAGTCTTTGAGGCCCTCGTCCATGTTCACTCAAGCCCGATCGGCAGCCGCGTTTGCTGACGTTATCGAAATAGGACCCAATGTGAAGCGTGACAATCTGTTGTGAGCAAGCCAGATTCCAAAACTGCCCCGGGTATGCGAAATCCTCTTGTCGTCGATCTTGACGGTACGCTGATTCGTGGCGATCTCCTCTGGGAAGCTCTGGCCGGACTGGCGCGGGAGCGGCCCTGGCTGTTCCTTTTGCTACCGATTTGGCTCCTGGGTGGACGTGCCCATCTCAAGGACCGCATCGCCCGGCTTCATACACCCAATGCCGCCCTCCTCGTCTACAGGCCCGAGGCCCTCGAACTGTGCCGGACCGCAAACGAGTCGGGCCGCCGCCTGATCCTAGCCAGCGCCAGCCCAAGAGTCTGGGTCGATGCCGTTGCCGCTCATGTTGGCGTCTTCGACACGGTGCTCGCGAGCGATGCCCACCGCAACCTGAAGGGCAGCGAGAAACTCAGGGCAATTCGCGAGGAAATCGGAACCGGCCCTTTCACATACGTGGGCGATTCGAAAGCCGATGCACCCATTTGGGAGGATGCGGAAGAGGCCGTCGGGCTGGGTGCCGGTTCGAGAATCGCTCGAATCCTTTCCAGGCATCCCAATTCGACAATCATTGAAGAGGTGTCCCGGCCTTGGGCCCTCTCCGCCGTGCAGGCCATGCGACCCCATCAATGGGTGAAGAACATTTTGGTCTTTGTCCCTCTCCTTCTTGCCCACCAACTCGATGATGCTTCCAGGCTCGAGGAAACCCTGCTCTGCTTCATTCTTTTCTGTCTCGTCGCCTCGGCGGGTTACCTCGTGAACGACATCCTGGATCTCCCGAGCGATCGGGGCCACCCCAGTAAATGTCGGCGGCCGATCGCCTCGGGCCAGCTTCAGATCTCCCATGCGATCGGTCTCGTGAGTGCGTTGCTCCTGACCACCCTCTGGATCTGTCTGGTCTGGCTCGGCCCCGAGGTGGGTCTGATGCTCGGGGTATACGTAGGGCTGACCTTTGCCTATTCGTTCTACTTGAAACAAACGCTCCTGCTGGACGTGCTGGTCCTTGCTGGCCTCTATACCCACCGAGTTCTAACAGGGGGCCTCGCCGCGGATGTGTCGGTCTCCCCCTGGCTGCTGGCATTCTCGGCCTTCTTCTTTCTCAGCTTGGCGTTCGTCAAGCGTTATCTCGAACTGGCTCATGCTCGGAATCAAGGCAGTCGGTCAATCCCACGCAGGGCGTATGAAGTTGGGGATCTCGGGATGGTTGAAGCCATGGGGCTTGCCTGCGGCATGATCTCCGTGCTCGTTCTGTGCCTGTTTATCAGCAGTGCCGATGTTCGACTCCTCTACCGGACGCCCGGACTTCTCTGGCTGATGTGTCCAGTCATGTTCTACTGGATCTCCCGAATTTGGTTTCTTGCTCGGCGCGGAGAACTCGATGAAGACCCGGTTCTCTTTGCAACGCGAGACCCCAGGAGTTATGTCGCTGGCATCTTGGCCCTGATCATTATTGCGGCAGCAGCCACGTGGTAGATCACCCGGCCTTCGTACCGACCCAACTGTCGGGCTGGGGCCAGTATCCGATTCAAATGTGCGATCTCTACCGACCTCAGAACCTCGAAGAGCTGCAAGAGATCGTGCGCAGCGCACCCCAGGCGGATCTGATTTCTCGGGGCAAAGGACGGAGCTATGGCGATGCGGCGCTCAATCAGGCCCGGGGCGTCATCCTTCAGTCGGGCCTGGACCCCGCCCTCAACCTCGACGCCGAATCGGGCATCCTGGAGTGTGGTGCCTCAGCCAGTCTCGCGGATATTCTCGATTGCGCGGTTCCCCGTGGATTTTTTCTTCCCATCACGCCTGGGACAAAGCACATCAGTGTCGGTGGAGCGATTGCCGCCGATGTCCACGGCAAAAACCATCATCGGGACGGAACCATTAGCAGCCAGTTGCTGGATTTTCGGATTCTCACGGGCACCGGTGCAATCCTGACGTGCTCGCGCCAGGATAATTCTGACCTCTTCTGGGCGACTCTGGGAGGCATGGGGTTGACCGGCGCCGTGCTCGCTGCTCGTTTGCAACTGAGGAAGACCGAAACCGCTTTTGTTAAAACCCACACCGAACGATGCCGGGACCTGGACGATGCGCTCGAACGAATCGACAGCGGTGACGGAGACTACGAATACGCTGTGGCTTGGATAGACTGCCTGGCCCGGGGTCGTTCTCTCGGTCGCTCTGTCCTGTTGCGCGCAAACCCAGCGCTTCTTCGCGACCTTCCCGCTCGAATCCAGTCGAATCCCCACGCGAACGCACGCTTGCTGAGTCTGAATATGCCCTTTCACTGGCCCAGCGCCGTGCTCAACCGCTTCACCATGCGGCTCTTCAATGCCGCTTTCTTTCGCGCCCACCGTGGGAAACACGCGATCTCCCATTGCAACCGATATTTTTACCCCCTCGACCGGGTTGGCCATTGGAACCGAATCTACGGACGAAGAGGGGTCCTGCAGTATCAGATCGTGCTGCCCCGTGAGAGTGCGCGGCAGGGTCTCACTGAGATCCTGGAACGCACAACCGCCGCGGGACACGGATCCTTCATGGCGGTGCTCAAGAGCACCGGTCCGGCAAACGCCGCCCCGCTCTCGTTCCCCATTGAAGGGGTCTCCCTGGCCCTGGACTTCCCGAATACCGGCAGCGACCTCCTGGCCCTGCTCAAGGCTCTGGACCACACGGTGGTCAACCATGGGGGCCGGGTCTATTTGGCCAAGGACAGCACCCTCGGCCCGGAGGATTTTCGCGCCATGTACCCCCGACTCGGCGAGTTTCGCGCTGTGAAAGAGAAATACGACCCGAAAACACGCTTTTCTTCGTCTCAAGCGCGTCGGCTGGGAATCGTGGATCCCCTGTAGCGGAACTTCTGGTTCTGCCTCCGGGCGCAGGGAATATTTCGAAAGGGTTAGTCGGACTTTCGCCTCAAGGAATCCTCGCGTAGTCACCGATGATCCACCTGAGAACAACTGCTACTCATCTCAAATCCGGGAAAAACCCGAGGAATCGTGTCCCATCGATACCGAGCACGGCCATCACCACCCTGCCCTCCGACGTATTATCTAAATTCAACGCAATCCCGGAGCCCTCATGCCCACAGAGTCCTACGACCAGCAGCGAGTCTTAGTCACCGGTGGAGCCGGCTTTCTAGGCTCCCATCTTTGCGAGCAACTCCTGGCAAAGGGGCACCCAGTCATTTCGGTGGACAATTATTACACCGGAACTAAGCGCAATTTTCGCACTTTTATCGACAACCCGGAATTCGAATCGATTCGACACGACGTTACATTCCCGCTTTACCTCGAGGTCGACCAACTTTTCAATCTCGCGTGTCCGGCCTCGCCCCCCAAGTATCAGCATGACCCGATCCAGACAACCAAGACCAGCGTTCATGGCGCCATCAATATGTTGGGCCTCGCCAAGAGGCTGAATATTCCGATCCTTCAAGCCAGCACCAGTGAAGTCTACGGCGATCCCGCAGTGCATCCTCAAACCGAGGACTACTGGGGCAATGTGAACCCCATCGGCCCGCGCTCGTGCTACGACGAAGGCAAGCGCTGCGCGGAAACACTTTTCTTCGACTACCACCGCCAGCGGGCCCTCGAGATCAAGGTGGCTCGAATTTTTAATACTTATGGACCGAGGATGGATGCCAACGATGGCCGAGTCGTCTCCAACTTCATCGTTCAGGCACTGCGGGGAAACCCTCTGACGATCTTCGGCGACGGGTCCCAGACCCGGAGCTTCTGCTACGTCGACGACCTCGTCGATGGGCTTATCCGCCTCATGAACAGCCCAGCAGAGGTCACGGGGCCGATTAATCTGGGAAACCCCGGAGAGTTCACCATGCTCGAGTTGGCGGAGTTGGTGATCGAACTCACGGGGTCGGCTTCGATCCTGGATTTCAAGGAACTGCCCCCGGACGATCCCACCCGTCGCCGGCCCGATATCACCCGGGCCCGGAAGGATCTCGACTGGGAACCGCTCGTTCCCCTTCGCGATGGCCTCGCCCGGACCATTGACTATTTTGACGATCTGTTGGGCGACCCCTGAGCGGGACTGCAATGGCTTGCCCCGTCGAAATCGTCATCGCCGAGCCGAGAATCCGCCCCCATGGACTCACTGTGGGTACGCTTATGCTGCTGGTCTCCTGCCTCTGGACAGCGGCCTCCCATGCGCAAACTGGCCCGACCCTCAACGATTTGGTGGCCCAGTGGGGCGCGGGTAGCTTTCGCGCGCCCCTGATGTGCGACTTGGACGGGGAACTCACCCGTGGCGTTCGCCGGGTTCTTGTTCAATCACGGCTCTTGCCGGGTCGCGATCCTGTGAACACCGTGGAATTCGTCGATATCCAGCCCGGGACAGCGACACGCTGCATGGATGCCACAGGTGAAAGCGTGCCCAATATCGTGGGTAAGCTGGAACTGAGGCGGCCTGGCCACCGCCACCCCGAAACCGCGCGGCGTGACTTCAAACGCGCCCTGAAGCAGGACAGGGGCTTCACCTATCAGATTTCCGAGGGCGTTCTGAGCCTTCAGGAGGTCGCCTCTCCTTCGTCCAAGGCGCGCTTGGTCGATTTCCGCGGTGGCAGCCTGACCCTCTCACTGATTTTTCCAGCGACAGACCCGGCCCGGGAGCTGGCCGATTTTTCAAGTGATCGGAAGCTTTTGTTGACAGCGGAATCTTCCCAGGGCGACCGGATTATTCTGCCTCTTTTCGATCCCGCATTCGTGTCCAGATAGACGGCCCGTCCACCGGAGAGTGGCCGCTCAGTTCGGGTTACAGTCCGAGTCAACGCCCTCCGATAGATAGGGTATGGATAACCCTCTCCGACGTCCCGTCTACTCCGTCCTCCAAGCGTGTTCCGAACTGGACGAATCGATCCATGAGTTCGTGGTCGGACTCGCGGAACAAGTCGATTTGCTCCAGGACGACGAGCAGAATGCGGATTTCGAAGGACTCGAGGAGCGTGCTGCGATCCTCTCGGGGCAGGCGGAACGGATGGGTTATCCCGAACTCGCCCGGTTGACACAAAAGATCTCTGCCTTCTGCGCAGGCCAGATGAAGGACGCGGTGCAGAAGGGTCTGATGGAAATCACCGAGATGGCTCGCCGCATCCGCCTGGGCCACCGCGGCTCGGCCTGAACTCCGATCTCAGGGGCTCAGACGAAGAACCAGAGCGACAGGGGCCGACCCAGGCCGTCTCGGAAGAGTTCGCCTCCGAAGATCGCGAGCAAGAGCAAGCTCGCATTGGTCACCCCATGGACCAAGATCAGCGCCCAGAGATTTCGCCTTCGGTAGAACCAGAGATTCGATAGGACGACCCAGGGAACGGCAACCCACCACTCCCAGGGTACATGCCCGATGCTGAAGATAATTGTTGTCGCCAAGAAGCTTCGCAGAGTGTAGTGGGCCAGGGGAACGTTCCGAAAATCCCCCCGCTCCCAATACACCTCGGAATAGCGCATCACAAAGCTGCGAATAAAGAGTTCCTCGAAGAGGGGCGTGACCAGGGCGTAGCCAAACATCCGAGCTGCCAGAACCCACATCACGTTCCCGGAGCCGAGCATCCCGGGGTCGAATGGGTCTGTGGTGTCGGCTCGGAGGAAGTCCGGTATCCAACTGCCTGGATCCGGAACCTCCAGCCGTAGGCCATCGAAGAACACATAGGGAACGAGCCAAACCCCCGTGAGCGCGAGCCCCACGAGTATGTCCTGGCTCGCCCCCAAGAGCGTCAATCCCCGGTTCCGGAGTTCGGGGTAGGCCCCTTTCTGCCAGTGGTAGAGAATGACTAGGAGAGGTGCCAAGGGCTTGAGGAACAGAGCCAGGCCTTCGCTTCCATTCGGGAGGCGGCTGGCTATTTCCACCGCCCCCATGAAGGCGAGATAGGGCCCCAGGTAGGGCCACCAACCGTGGCCCTTGGACGCCTCGGGTGGAATTGAAGGTGTCGTCAAAGCGGCCTCGCATTCCCGTTATGGGTCGGCCCGAAATGGACCAAGAAGCGATCCAGTCGCTTCTCTTCTCGGCCCGGCCCCATCCCCAAGATGCCGGCAGAAGATCGAGAGCCTACAGGTCCGAATAATACGCTGCTAGCTCGCGTCGGCTTCACCCCAGCGGTGTATTCAATGAACGAACATTATCGAGAACCACCCGCCGCACGGTTTCGCCATCCAGACCTTCGAGTTCAGTCAGATAGTCCAGGGGGGCTGGCATGCCCTCGATATGCGGCCAATCCGAACCAAAGATGACCCGCTCGGGACCCATGAAGCGCAGTATTTCGTGGACGTCGTCTTCCCAAAACGGATTGATCCACACGTGGTGCTTGAAGATCTCCAGGGGATCTTCCTTGAAGTAGCCCCGACTCTTTTTGCTCGCAGACTGCAATTTGCGAAAGAGATCGGGCAGGAAACCCGAACCGTTCTCCACCGAGGCCACCCGAAGTCGGGGAAAGCGCTCAAAGAGGCGGTCGAAAATCAGCGTGGCGAGGAAATCCTGGGCGGCCCTCTCCATGCCCCAGGCCCGGACCGAGGGGCCAAAGCCCTGTCCTGAGAAATCCGCGCTAAAGGCATCATTGGCATAGCCCTGGGAGGAGTAGCCGCTGTCCCCTGCGTGGATCACAGTGGTAATTCCCGCCTCGGCGACCCGGGCCCAAAAGCCGTCAAATCGCGGATGCGCGGGGGACCAGGAGCGTTCCCCTCCGAAGACTGCGGCGGGTCGCATACAGATCAGTCGCGCCCCTCGCTGCAAAACCCATTCGAGTTCGGCGATGGCGGCGTCTGGATCGGCGAGGCTCAGGTAGGGTGCGGCAAAGATTTTCTCCTGGTAGGCAAAACCCCAATCTTCCTCCAACCAGCGATTAAAGGCGCGAAAGGTCGCCACAGTGGCCTCGGTATCACCTTTCAGGAGTTCTTCGTAGAGCACGCCCAGGGTGGGAAAGAGCCAGATCCCTTCGAGCCCCTGCTCCTTTAGGCAAGCGACCCTGGCATCGCGGTTTCGGTACTCCGAGCGAATCGGCTCGTGGTCGCGGAGCAATTCTTTCGCCGATTTGCCCTCGCCCCGTCCCCGGACGAAATCGAAAAGTGCTCCGGGCTTCGCGATGGGGTCGAATGTCGGATTGGTGACAGCCCGGCTGATTCTTCCGCCCACTATATGGTGATGACGCCCATTCATTTCCGCCCACTGAACACCCCGGGAAGCCAACTTGGGATCCATGTGCCGCGTAAACGTGTCCGGCGCTTCGTAGTAGTGATTGTCGGCATCAAAGACCGGGTGATCGAGGTTGGGCATCGCGGTGCGATTCCTTTCGGGCTTGGGATTGGGCTTGGGATTGGGCTTGGGATTGGGCTTGCGACACAGCAGCCTAACAGAAATCCTGCACCCAACCGGGGGACTCCGGCGGATCTGAGCGCATCGCCAAAAGAGCGAAACCCGCCTCCATGCACACGCCAGGGAGATCAGGTATCCAGTCAAAATCGGCGCTTCAAGCGAGATTCAATGCCCTGCCGTGGAGACTTCCCGTGCCCGACCGTCGAAGCAGGATCGAGCAGACTCAATGCACGACCTAGCCAGAAATCTGAAGCTCCTGTGCGCCTTCCGCGCCATCCAGTGCATGCTGATCCCCATCGCCATCGTGCCCCTGTATTGGCGCGATGACCTCGGTCTCACGATGGCCGAAATTTTCACCATTCAAGCAATCTTTGGCCTGTTTATGGTCTGCCTCGAGTTTCCAGCAGGCTACCTCGCCGATCGCATCGGCTATCGGTCCGCCTTGGGCTGGGCCACGGCCTGCTCTGCCGTGGGCTGGGTCGTACTGGGGAGTGCCGGAGGCTTTTGGACGATTCTCTTCGGTGAATTCTTGCTTGCGTGTTCCCTGGCACTCAGTTCCGGAACCGATTCTGCCCTGATGTACGAGACCTGCGTTGAACTCGGCCAAGAGGATCAATTCGGTCGCTGGTTTGGTCGCTCTCGTTCTATCGGAGCATTTTCCGAGGGCAGCGCCGCCCTGGGGGCTGGCCTTCTCTACTCCATTTGGGCCCCGTTGCCCTTCTACCTCCAGGCTGCGCTCTGGGGCGCCAACGCCCTGATCGTCCTGGCCCTTGTCGAGCCCGTCCGGCATCCCCCGAGTTCCGCGGGCGCATGGTCTGAGGTCCGTTCGATCCTCTCCTTTGCCATGGTGCGCAGTCCCCAGTTGCGCGCCTCCATCGTGGTCGTGGGCCTGATCGGAATGAGCACTTTCGTGCCCGTCTGGATGGTGGCGACATACGCTGAGAAAGGCGGAGTTTCAGCGGCCTGGATCGGACCCCTCTGGGCATGCGCCAACTACACCGTGGCCCTCGGTCTCTGGGCGGGTGACATGAGTGGCCGACGCCTGGGTCAATTTCCCGCCCTGGGGCTCTGCGTCGCTCTGATCTCGTTCGGCCTTGTGGGCATGGGTCTGTCCCACGCGCTTTGGGGCTTTGCTTTCTATTTCGCGGTCTGTCTGGGCCGGGGGCTCAATGGCCCGATCCTCAACCATCTCCAGCAGCGTCTGATTCCTTCTCGGAACAGGGCCAGCCTTCTCTCGATCAACAGCATGGTCTTCCGCGGGGCCTTCTTCCTTCTGGGTCCGCTCTTGGGCATCGGTGTCGACCGGCTCGGTGAGCACAGCGTGCTTCTGGTCGCAGTGTTCGTGAGTTTCCCTTTGTGCGCGGGCGCGCTTCTCTGGCTCCGCTCAAGCTTTTTACGGGAATCGGAAACCCCGACAAAGCAAATTCCTCAGCCGGGCTCGGGGCCCTGAAGGCCCTTGAAACCCCGTGCCCTGGGGCACTGCAAAACCGATTCCGAGAGTCCCGATGCTTTTCTAGTCGAGGAGCGACAGAACCCTCTCGGGCGGGCGGCCAATCACCGCCCGGCCCGAAACCACAGCTACGGGTCTTTCCATTAAGCGGGGGTGATCGACCAGAACCTGGGCCACGTCCTCCCGGCTTTTGTAATCCTCGGAATTCAATCCGAGCTCCCGGAAGTGCTTGTCTTTTCGGACCAATTGATCTGGGGAACCTTCGAGCTGATCGAGAAGAGCCTCGAGCTGGGGCTTCGTGAGCGGCGCTTTGAGGTACTCAACGACCTCGAGTCCGGAGTCCCGGGCTTCCAACAACTCCAATGCACCCCGGGACTTGCTGCACCCAGGATTGTGATAAAGAACAATCTTGACCATCGCCCTCGCCTCCCTGCTCTCGCTATGGTTATCGTGGCCGCCCAAGCTAACCGATCAAGGGATTCGACTCCATCTGAGACCCATGCAAATCCACCTCATCGACGGCACCTATGAGCTCTACCGATCCTTCTACGGTGCGCCATCGGCGACGTCCCCCACTGGCCAGGAGGTTGGCGGAACGCGTGGTCTGCTCCGCTCCCTGGCTGCGCTGCTGCGGCGGGCGGACTGCACCCATGTAGCGATTGCGTTCGATCACGTGATCGAATCCTTCCGCAACGACCTGTTCGACGGCTACAAAACCGGAGAGGGAATCGACGCCGCGCTCTACGCGCAGTTCCCCCTGGCCGAAGCCGCCGCAGAGGCTCTGGGGATTACGGTCTGGCCCATGGTCGACTTTGAAGCGGATGACGCCCTCGCGACGGGGGCCGCGCGCTGGAGCGTTGCGAGCTCCGTGGAGCGAATCTTGATCTGTTCGCCGGACAAGGATTTTGCCCAATGCGTAGAGGGCGATCGCATTGTCCTCTGGGATCGCATGCGCGACAAAATTATTGATGAGGCCGGCGTGGCAGAAAAGTGGGGCGTATCGCCGGCCTCCTCGCCCTGATGGGCGACAGCGCCGACGGGATCCCGGGCATTCCGCGCTGGGGACAAAAGTCTTCGGCCACGCTATTGGCCGAGTACCGGAGCATCGAGGCGATTCCGGGGGATTGGGAGGACTGGACGGTCCCCGTCCGGGGCGCCGCGGGGCTCTCTGCGCAACTCGAGGAGAACCGCGAGGACGCACTCCTCTACAAGCGCTTGGCCACTTTGCGCCGAGACGTTCCCCTGGACGAGAAACTCGTCGACCTTCGCTGGCGCGGCGCCCGGCGAGGAAAACTGGAAGCCCTGGCCAAGTCCATCGGCGACACCCGTCTGGTGGACCGGATCACCACCTGGCATCCAGACGAGGACTGAAGCGAGCGTCCGCCCGCTAAGCGCTTGTCGACTAAGCGCCCATCACTAAGCGCCCATCACTAAGCGCACTAAGCGCCTATCACTAAGCGCACTAAGCGCCTATCACTAAGCGCCCAGCACTAAGCGCCTATCACTAAGCGCCCAGCACTAAGCGCCCAGCACTAAGCGCCCATCACTAAGCGCCCATGAACTGCAGGAACGTCTCGAGATTCGCCACCCGGAGGAAGGGATTGGTCTCCTTTTGCTCTCCGATGGTGGACTGGGCTTCCTCGGAGTAGAGGTGTCCGGGGAAGACCAGGGTTTCATCCGGGAGCTTGCGCAGGGTTCCATTCAGGCTCTCGTACATTTGCTCGGGGTCGCTCCCGGGCAGATCCACCCGCCCGCAACTCCCCAGGAAGAGCGTATCCCCGGAGACGAGTTGCGAGGGTTGTCCCGCCTCCTCAACCAGGAAGCACTGGGAACCCGGCGTATGCCCAGGCGTGTGTAGAAGACGCACCCGAATGCCTCCCAGTTCGATGATGTCGCCCCCCTCGTGCTCGCGAAATTCGCTGCGCGGAATCCCGGACACCTTCGCCACGCCCTCGGCCTCGAGTTTCTGGACATGGATTGGTCCGGGACTGCGGTCCATGAACCGCTCGAGCCCCTCGATCTCCATGCCGAAAATACTTCCGCCAATATGGTCCTGGTGGTAGTGGGTCACGAGTGCACCGACCACCTTGATACCATCCTGCTCGGCCTGATCAATGAGGCTGTCGACGCTCCACGCGGGGTCCACCACAAGTGCTTCGCGGGTGGATCGGCTGCCTACCAAGTACACGAGGTTCGCCATGTCACCCACGGCAATCTGACGAAAGTAGAGATCCGACTCATCGCTCATTGACAAAACCCTTCTGCTGACTCGGAGGCACCTGATTGGTTGACCCGTTCGATAGTACCGCTTCCCGGGCACCGGATCACGGGTTGCGGAAATTCCCGGTGCTGTATGCTTTGCCCGACAATCACGACAACCAATCACGACAACCAATCACGACAACCAATCACGACAATCAGGACCGCCCAGACTGGTACAAGAGGAGCAAGGATGGCCGCTACGTCCCCCGACTTCGGAGAATTCAACCTGATTGACCCGAAGGATTACGCCGACCACGGCTATCCGCACAAAATCTGGGATTGGATGCGGGCCCATGATCCCGTTTACTGGTGCGAGAACAATGACGCGAGTCCCTTCTGGGCAATCACC
>DUCT01000121.1 GCA_012959665.1 Myxococcales bacterium
CTGATCGACGACCCGTCGCTGGTACCAATTGCGATCGAAGAAATGCTTCGTCTCGTCTCACCGGTTCTTTCCTTTTTGCGAACCGCGACCCAGGACACCAATCTTCGTGGAGTCCCGATCAAAAAGGGCGAGAAGGTCCTGATGATGTACGGCTCCGCCAACCGAGATGCAGATGCCTTCGAAAACCCGGAAGTCTTCGACATCGATCGCAATCCCCATCATGTCGCCTTCGGCATCGGCAATCATTTCTGCCTTGGTGCAAACCTGGCACGAATGGAACTGCGGGTGGCACTGCACGAGTTGCTCCGCCGCATCCCGGACATCGAGTACGCGGCAAATGGACCCGAGATGGGCTCATCGGCACTGGTCCGAAGCGTGCAGCACATGCACGTGAAGTTCACGCCGGAAAGCGCAGCCTAGGAGCCCACTCTACACCCTGGGCCATGTCCGGTAGAGGTTAAAGAGGGCTTTTGGAATTCCTATCAGCCGCAGAGGTGCTCCATCAGCCGCACGGCGCTTCGCTATCGTTCGACTCCATAGCAAGGGTACGCCACGATGAACTCCTGCATCAGCATCGACATGGACAACTATCGGGAATACCGAAGCCTTCTGGATCCGGAGGGTGGGCACGACGGTGAATCTTTCTATCTAGACGCCGTGCCGCGATTTCTAGATATTCTCGATCGGGCCGGGGCTCGAGCGACTTTCTTTGCCATCGGTCGAGACGTTCGAGTCGAGGCGCACCGCTCGGTGTTGCGCGAGATTGCGAGCCGAGGCCACGAGGTGGGCAACCACTCCTACACCCATCCCTACAATTTCAGGGCCCTTTCAATTTCGCAGCGCGAGGAAGAAATCCGCCAGGCCGAAGAGGCCATCGCCGATGTCATCGGCGAGCGGCCGGTTGGCTTCCGAACGCCTTCGGCGGACGTCGACGGCGACACTCTCGAGGTTCTTGCCGAGCGCGGCTACCTCTACGACTCATCCGTGATGCCGTCGCCGCTGATGCTGGCCTTCATGCTCTACGGGAAGCTCTTCATTCGTCACCAGAACTATCAACTCGGGCCGCCCGGAGTCGTGATCGCCCCTTCCGACCCCTACCATCCCGACCGGCGACGCGTGTACCGCAGGCATTCGCAGAGCGACGGCGATCCGGGCCTGGGACTGGTCGAAATGCCATTCTCGCTGATCCCCTTCGTGCGCTTTCCCTTCTACTCCACCTTGTTGAGAATCTTCGGAAGGCGCTTCTTCGACCTCTGCACCCGCTTCTACAACCGCGATCGTCCCATGTTGCACTTCCTCTTCCATTTGATCGATCTGGTGGACCTCGAGGGCACCGAACTCGGAAGCAAGCTCGAAAGCACGCCCGGTCTCGCCGTTTCGGTCGAGCGGCGCCGTCGCTTCGTGGCCCACGTTGTCGAGGTGCTGGCGATCGAAGGTGAGGCGGTTCCGCTGCGCGATGTCGCCGAGAAATTCTTGCGCGAGGCTGCGCAGGCATGAGCGAAGCGCCGGATCGGCGGGAGCGACCCGACCTCGTTCCTCCCCCTGTCTCGTTTTGGACCGGGATCGTGTCTCGGGCAGAGGTGTGGATCTACGAGCTCAACGAAAGCGGCCACTGGTTCTTCGGGTTCTACGACTGGTGCAACGAGATCTGGGCGCGTCTGGCATTCCGCTCGGTCCGAGAACGGGCGTCGCGGCTCGACGAGCCGCTCGCGGGAAAGGACATCACCGCGCGCATGCGCATGTTGGGCTCCGAAGATCTGGAAGACTTCGTGGCTCTCCTCGAAACACTCGATCAGCACAAGTATCTTCCCCCTCACCGCCTCGATCGGTCGGGCGCCCGAGCGGCGCTCGAGCGCGCGAGTTACCTGCCCTTCGGGGTTTTCGACGAAGAGCGACTGGTGGGTTACTGGCTGGTGCGCCTGTTCTTCCCTAGACGCGCCGCAACCGGAGTGTGGATGCTCAGCGAGTACTTCGATTCGGGACTGGGCACTCGCGGAGTCTTCACGACGGGCACTTTCACCACCGGCGAAGGCTTCGCCGACTACATCACGGTTCCGCTCGACAATACAGCTTCGCTTCGGGGGGCCGTTACAGCCGGCTGGCGTGTCGTGCGCAAGAATCATCGCTTCTACGTGTTGGTGCGGGACTAGATGGTCCTCTGAGTCGTACTCGGAGTCTCGGCGCGGGGCGCTCAATAGGCGGAGGAGGAAGCCGTTCTCAAACTCTTCGGGGCAGGCTAGAGTTCAACGCCCCGGCCGTGGGTCGCGGCCCCAAGGTCCGGATCGGAGTGAGAGCCATGGCGCTGACGAGCTTGATGGTGGCGAATCGCGGAGAGATTGCGATTCGTATTTTGCGGGCGGCCAGCGAGCTCGGGCTTCGGGGCGTGGCGATTCATAGCGAGGATGACGCGCGCGGATTGCACGTGTTGCGAGGGGACACGGCCCTGGCGCTGACGGGCAGCGGGGCGTCGGCCTATCTCGACGCCGAACAGATTGTCGCGCGCGCTTTGGAGGCCGGCTGCGATGGGGTTCATCCGGGGTATGGGTTTCTGAGCGAGTCAGCGGACTTTGCCCGGCGTTGCCGGGCAGCGGGCTTGGTTTTTGTGGGGCCCAGCGTGGAGACCCTGGAACGGTTGGGGGACAAGGCTGAGGCCCGGGCCTTGGCCGAAGAACTCGGGATTCCGATCTTGCCCGGGACCGCCCGCGGCGCATCCGTAGACGAAGTCCGAGAATTCCTGGGCTCCCTGGGTGAAGGCGGCGCTCTGCTCATCAAGGCGGTTTCGGGCGGCGGTGGGCGGGGAATGCGCCGGGTGACCAGCGTCGACGAGGTGGAGAACGCATTTGCACGCTGTGCCTCGGAAGCCGAAAAGTATTTTGGCGGGGGGGATCTCTACGCCGAGGAGTGGATGTCCGAGGCCCGGCACATCGAGGTGCAGGTGGCCGGGGATGGACAGGCGGTGATGCATTTCTGGGAGCGCGAGTGCACGCTCCAGCGCCGCCACCAGAAAGTGGTCGAAGTGGCGCCCAGCCCCGGCTTGGACCCTTTGGTGCGCGAACGGGTACTGGAGGCCGCGCTTCGAATGGCCAGTGGCCTCGACTACGAGGGGCTTGGCACCTTCGAGTTTCTCGTCCCGGCCGGGCAGAATCCCGATGGGGCATTTGCCTTCATGGAGGCCAACCCCAGGCTTCAAGTGGAGCATACGGTGACCGAGGAAGTGACCGGAGTGGATCTGGTTGCCCTGCAACTCGAGTTGGCGGATGGCCGGAGCCTGATGGATCTGGGGCTGAGTCCGGCGAAGCCTGTTCCGACCCGGGGCTATGCGGTTCAGGTGCGAATCAACATGGAAACCATGGCCAAGGATGGTTCCCCGCGTCCCGCTAGCGGAACCCTGTCGGTTTTCGAGCCCCCTTCGGGTCCGGGCATCCGCGTCGATCATCACGCGTATGCGGGCTTCAAGTCGAATCCCAATTTCGATGGCCTGCTGGGCAAGGTGATCGCCCACTCGAGTTCGGATGTTTACGAAAAGGCCTTGGACCGTGCGTACAGGGCGCTCTGCGAACTTCGGATCGAAGGCATTGCGACCAACGTCGGCTTTCTGCAGGCCCTGCTTCGGCATCCCGACGTCGTGGCCAATCGCTTGGACACGGGTTTTATCGAGCGCCATGGCGGGGACTGGATGAGCCGGGCCGAGGGAGAGCATCCCCGACGCTTTTTTGCGGATTCGGAGTCGACCGAGGGAGGCGGCCCCGCCCGGACCCCGGCGGCCCCGGCCGGCATTGGTGCCCAGATCAGTCGTTCCGATCCTCTGGCGATTCTCGATCATGGTCGCACCCCGGCGGCGGGCTCGAGTCCCACCTCGCCTTCGACCTCGACATCTACCCCGCCGGGTGCAGATTTTGTCGCGGCCCTCCCCACGCCGGCGGGCAGCGTGGCTGTGCGCGCCCCGGTCCAGGGCACCGTAGTGAGCATCGAAGTCGAGCAGGGTCAGCGTGTTCGATCGGGATCCTGTCTGCTTGTGATGGAAGCCATGAAGATGGAGCACGTCATCGAGGCCTCGGTTGGGGGTGAGGTCAGCGGGGTGACGGTCCAGATTGGGGATACGGTGGCCGACGGCCATCCCCTGGTTTTTCTGACCGAGGGCGAGGTGGAGGAGGTGGCCGAGCGCGACGAGGCTGAGGTGGATCTGGATTGGATTCGGCCCGACCTCGCCGAGGTTCACGAACGACACGATTTGATCCTCGATGCCCGGCGGCCAGACGCGGTGGCCCGCCGGCGCAAGACCGGGCAGCGCACGGCTCGGGAGAACATCGAGGATCTTTGCGACCCCGACAGCTTTATCGAGTACGCACCTCTCGTGGTGGCCGCCCAGCGCCGACGCCGGGACATCGACGACCTGATCCGCAATACCCCGGGAGATGGCATGGTGGCCGGCGTGGGCAGCGTCAACGGCGAATCCTTCCCCGATGCCGAATCCCGTTGTGTGCTGGCTTCCTATGACTACACGGTCCTGGCCGGTACCCAGGGACTTTTCAATCATCGAAAGAAGGATCGTGTCTTCGAGCTGGCGGAGAAAAATCGGCTGCCGCTGGTTTTGCTCACCGAGGGCGGGGGCGGCCGTCCGGGGGATACCGACGGCAGCGGCGTGGCGGGTCTCGACTGCCTGGCCTTCCAGCTCTTCGCCGAGCTCTCGGGCTGGGTCCCCCTGGTGGGGATCAATTCCGGGTACTGTTTTGCGGGCAATGCGGCGCTGCTCGGGTGCTGTGACGTGGTGATTG
Source organism: Myxococcales bacterium (assembly GCA_012959665.1). GTDB lineage: Bacteria > Myxococcota_A > UBA9160 > UBA9160 > UBA4427 > JAZXM01. Next base: position 4,776 of record DUCT01000121.1, read on the forward strand.
CCACGGCGAACTCGAATATCGGGATGGGCGGACCGGCCATGATCGAGGGCGGGGGGCTCGGCGTCTTTCGGCCGGAAGAAGTGGGGCCGATGGAGGTCCAGGTCGCCAATGGCGTGGTTGATATCGCGGTGGAGAACGAAGAGGAGGCCGTTCTTGCGGCGAAGCAATACCTCTCGTATTTCCAGGGAAGCACTTCGGATTGGACGTGCGCGGATCAGCGCATTCTGCGCGGGCTGATTCCGGAAAATCGTCTGCGGATCTACGATGTGCGCGAGGTGATCACGACCCTGGCCGACGAGGGGTCGGTGCTCGAACTGCGACGGGGCTTTGGCTTTGGCATGGTGACCGCCCTGGTGCGGATCGAGGGGCGCCCCATGGGCGTGATTGCGAACAACCCCACCCACCTCGCTGGGGCCATCGATCGGGAAGGGGCCGACAAGGCCTCGCGTTTCATGCAACTCTGCGACGCCTTTGATGTGCCGCTGCTTTTTCTCTGTGACACCCCGGGCATCATGGTGGGGCCCGAGTCCGAAAAGACCGCCCTGGTTCGGCATGCGGCGCGCATGTTCGTTACCTCGGCGAGCCTGACCGTCCCCTTCTTTACGGTGGTGCTTCGCAAGGGTTACGGCCTCGGGGCCCAGGCCATGGCGGGGGGCAGCTTTCGGGCTCCCTTCTTTACGATTTCCTGGCCCACGGGCGAGTTCGGCGGGATGGGGCTCGAGGGGGCCGTGAAGCTCGGCTACCGCAAGGAACTCGAGGCCAAGACCGATCCCGAGGAGCGACGGGCGCTCTACGACGAAATGGTGGCGCGCATGTACGCGCACGGGAAGGCCGTCAACATGGCGTCGCATTTCGAGATCGACGGGGTAATCGATCCGTTGGATACGCGCATGTGGATCACCCGTGGGCTGCGCTCGGCTCCCGAGCCGCCGCTCCGGACGAGCAAAAAACGGCCCTGTATCGACACTTGGTAGGGGCCCGCCGACCCGCTCGGGGATGCGTTGCCGAACTTAGTCCCAGATGAGTTCGAGCAGGGAGGCTTCGCCCGGGACGCCCACCCGCAGCGGGAAGCCATAGAAGCCCGTGCCTCGATGGACGTAGAGGTGATTCGTCCCCTTGGCGAAGTGCCCGTGGTCGGGCCAGCGCGACCGGGACAGAACGGTCCAGTTGAACCCGAGGCTGACCAGGCCCATTTGTCCGCCGTGGGTATGGCCGGAAAAAACGAGATCCACCGCGTCTTCGGGCAGGTCGTGAAATGCGCTGGGATCGTGAAGCAGTAGCAGTCGGCGGTGATCGGGTAGCCGGGGATGATCGCCGAGCAGGGCTTCCAGGTGGGGTTTGCGTTCTCGGCCGACGTAGTCGGCGCCCAAGATCTGAACCGAGCCGGCTTCGGTCTGGACCGTGCAAGCATCGTCCACCAGCAGCCGGACCCCGTTGGCGGCCAGGCCCGCACGAACTTCGTCCGGGGCCTCGTGATCGTGGTTGCCGAAGATGGCGAAGCAGCGTCCGGGAAGCTTTTGCAGGGGGGCCAGGGCCTCGGCCAAAGCGCCTTCGGTGGCGTTGCTCTCCATGGTGAGAAAATCCCCGGTCAGGAGAATCAGGTCGGGGTTTCGATCCACGAGGCCCTGGACAATCTTCTGCAGCCGGGTCACCGACTGCCAGGGGCCCAGATGCGGATCGGCGATCTGAACCACGCGCAGGGGCCGCTTGGCCAGGGAGGCGGGCGTCGTGCGTCTGTGCCGCTCCATGGGGATCCGTTGGAAATTTTCCGGACGCGCCTCGCCCAGGCGCAGGCGCACGAGTTCGGAAAACAGGCGCGGTGACGTGAACGCGGCGACCAATCCCACCGCGTAGGGAAGAGTGTCCAGAGGAGCCAGCCACTGAAGCGCCGTCTGGGCGCCGAATCCCCAGAGCAGGAGCCGCGGCACGAGCAGCCCCAGGAGCCAGAAGGTGGCCATGAAGCCCGAGGCCAGGAAAACCTGTCCCGGGATCGAGATCAGGGCGCGAAAGACCGGGCCCCGCATGCGGGCATTCACTAGGGACGCGTAATGCGCCGAGGTGGCGGCCATTCCGTAAGCGAACGCTGCCTGGAGCCCGGGGAGGGCCTGGCCCGGCACCCAATCATCCAGCCGTGTAAAAACGAGGCCCCCGCCAACGGACGCCAGGCCGAGCACGATCGCGCTGAAAATCGCGTAAAATCGACCCCGGCGCAGACCCGCATAGAGGGGGATCACGATAGAGGTCGTGAGGGCGAGTATTGGGAAGATCCAGGGCAAGGCTTGGTTCATGGCGGCCGCTACCCTAGTCCAGCTTGGCCACGATGGGGAGCGGGAAGTGGTGGGGTCGCGGACTGGGCATCCATTACTTTGGGCGCGGCGAGCAAGGCGCGCCGAGGCGAGTGGGCTTGGGGATCGCTGGAACTGAGGGCTGGTCAAGCGGGGGGCGAGTTTCATGGGGAAGCGAATCGCGTGGGGGACGGGGCTGGCTCTGGTGATTCTGGGGGTCGGGGCGTGGTTTGGTCTGAACTACTATCGGTCGGCGGCGACCGTGGACCCCGGTTTCTTTGAGGACGCAATTCTTGCGTTTGAAGCGGCGGATCGCGCGGATTTTCCCGCGCCCGGCGGGATCGTTTTTGTCGGCAGTTCGAGTATCCGGTTCTGGTCGAGCTTGAGCGAAGACCTCGCGCCGCTCCGGGTACTGAATCGCGGGTTCGGCGGCGCCCAGTTCAACCACGTGCTCCACAATCTGGATCGAGTCGTCCTTCCCTATGCCCCCGTGGCAGTGTTGGTCTACGCGGGGGATAACGACTTGGCCGGGGGAACAGGCAAGCGGGCCGAGCGCGTGTTTGCCGACTACCGAGAATTTGTCGCGCGGGTGCGTGCCCGTCTTCCGGGGGTACGAATCTACTTTCTCAGCATCAAACCCTCCCCCCTGCGCTGGGCGCGCTGGCTCGAAATGAGCCGGGCCAATGCTCTGATCGAGGCATGGAGCGCGGGGGATGAGGGGCTTGGCTATCTCGATGTGGCCTCGCCCTTGTTGTCTCCTGACGGGACACCTCGGGATGAATTTTTCCGCCTGGATGGCCTTCACTTGAACGCCAAGGGTTACGCGGCCTGGACCCGTGTGGTGAGGCCGCGGCTGCACGAGGATCTGGGCGCTGAGGATTGAGATTGGGCGGGGCGGGGGCCGGACCGGCTCAACGGCCCTCGACCAGTCGGCGCCGAATCTCCGCGACGGCGTCGATTTCCTTCTCGGTGCTTTCGGCGACAGCCATCACGTTGAATTCTCGGCAACCCGCCTCCACGTACGGGGCGAGAAAATCGGCAATCTCGGCGGGTGTGCCGTAGGGGCTGTACTTCTCGAAGCGCTCGTAGGGGATCCTGTAGACGGCCGTCATGGCTTTGCTCAAGCGCTCCCGGGCGCGGTCCTTTTGCTCGTCGATGCCCACCCAAAGTTGCAGGCCATTGCGGCTCGGTGCCTGGGGGCGACCGGCTTCCCGGGCGAAGTCCCGGATGCGCTCGAGGGCTTCTGCATAGCGTCGGGGGGAGGACCAGATGCCCAGCCAGCCGTCGCCCCAACGCGCTGCGCGCCCCAGGGCCGCATCGGCTCGGCCGCCGATCACCACGGGCACCGGAGGGGTGGGTGCCGGTACGATCAGGGCGTCTTCCAGGGTGAAGAACTCGCCGCTGAAGGACGTCGGTTTTCCCGAGAGCAGTCCGCGCAGGATTTCGAGGCACTCGTCCGTGCGCCGTCCACGGCTGGTCGGATCGACCCCGCAAACCTCGATCTCGTGGCGATCCTCCCCTCCGACACCGACCCCGAGAATCAGTTGGCCCGGTGCGGATTCGGCGAGGCTGGCAATTTGTCTGGCCACCGGAACCGGGTGGCGCAGGGCGAGGAGGTACACGCCGACATAAACACGCAAGCCTGGGGCCAGGGCGGCCGCTGTGGCCGCCTGGATGAGTCCGTCCATTCCCAGGCCGGTATGAAAGCTCACGTGGTCGGCCATGAAGAGGTGATCCAGTCCAGCGTCCTCGGCCCGGGCCAAGAGAGACCGCCGTCTCGCGTGGGGGCCGGTGAGCATCTCGGCATGGGTGAGGGTTCCGACATGCACGGCTTGCGAGTTTTTCATCGCGAGGATCTTAGTATACTTGTCGCCAAGGCCTTCAACGTAGGGTGGAGATTCGATGTCAGACGAAGAGCGAAATATCGCCGGCTATAACGGTCTTACCCGGGTGGAGCCGACGCTTCCCAGCGAGTTCTATTTGGACGCGGATCACTACGAGCGGGAACTCCGGAAGATCTGGTACCGGAACTGGCTCTACGTCTGCCGCGCAAGCGAGCTCCGAGGCCCCCGAGCCTTTAGCGTCTTCGAGATCGGTTCCCAGGAGATCCTGATCCTACGCGACCAGAATGAGGAACTGCGCGCTTTTCACAATACTTGCCGCCACCGGGGCTCAGTTCTCATGCGGGAGCCCAAGGGGCGTTTGCCCGGTTCGAGAATTACCTGTCCCTACCATTGCTGGGCCTATGATCTCCAAGGGAAGCTTCAACGGACGCCCACCCCGAGCGAACAGGGCGATTTCGACAAAGCCGACTATTCGCTCTATGACGTCGCTGTGCGCGATTGGAACGGATTCGTGTTCATTCACTTGGAACCCGAGAACGCCCAACCCCTGGAGGAGAGCTTCAACGGTTCCCACCTCCTGGACAATTGGCCCCTCGCCGATCTCGCCCTCGGCCACACCTATGAAAAAATTCTGCACTGCAATTGGAAGGTGTTCTGGGAAAATTTCAATGAGTGCCTTCACTGCCCCAGTGTTCACAAAGAACTCTCCGAGGTGGTTCCTCTCTATAAGCAGCATCTCATGGAGGTGCAGGACGATCCAGAGTGGGAGGCGCACCAGCGCTCGGGCGACAAACGCTACAAGCAGGGACTCGCCGAGGGCAAGGAGACCTGGTCCAAGAACGGCTCCGCCTGTGCCGCGTATTTTCCCGACTTGAACGAAGAGGAAATCGCCCGGGGGCACACCTATTGTGAAACGGTGCCCTCGGGCTTCATTGTTGGCCACGTGGACTACGTGCGTGTCCTGCGTCTTCGGCCTCTAGGTCCGGAAACTACCGAAATCCATGTCCAATGGTTTTTTCGCGAGGAGAGTCTCGCCGATCCCGCCTTCGATGCGTCCGGAGTCGTCGACTTTGGTCAAAGAGTGATCGACGAGGACGGGGCGGTGGCGGAACTCAACCAAAAGGGATTGCGGTCGATCCGACACAAGCACGGCGCGCTTATGGCCGAGGAATACGCGGTGCACGATTTCCATGTTTGGGTGCTCGAACAACTCGGTTGAAGCCTGTGCACCCGGTTCGCCCGTTTCGCGGGAAGGGCGCTCCTGAAGAATTGGGAGAGGGGAGTAAGTTGCCAGAGTCGCTGGATCGCATCCCGGAGCTAGGCAAAGCCCAGCGCACCCGCGCGCGGTTGGTTGCCGCCACCGGAGCCGAGATCTCTGAGGCCGGTTCATTTACCGCCGAGAAGGTGGCCGCCCGGGCGGGTACATCGGTCGCGACGTTCTACAGCCATCTGCCCACCAAGGACGCCGCCCTGACCGCCGCTTTCAGCGATGTGATGGACGAGCTTGTGACTGTGGTGGACGAACACCTGGCGGTGGAATTGCTACTCGATCTCGGACTTGAGCGGCTGTGCGGAGAGTTCGTCGAGTCGTGTCTGGAATTTTTTACCCGCCGCTCGCTGGTCTTTCGCTGTGCCCTGGCCCGAATTTCCGAACACCGTCCGCTACGGGAGGTCTATCGGGCCCACGAGGCCGAGGTGCATTCGCGCTATTCGCGTTTTGTGGCCTTGGGCCAGGCTGCGGGCAAAATCCGGGACGACAATTCGGAGACTCTGGTGCGCGCACTCCTGGTCGCGAGCCAGGGGCTGAATAATCCGTTGGCCCTGGGACTCACCGAGGACGATCCGCTGCGCGATCAATTGGCCGACGGAATCCGGGCGCTCCTGAGGCCGGAATCCCCAGCCGGGGAATAGCCTTCGGGGGCGTTTCTTGTCGATCCGCGGAGGGCTAGTCGAGCAGGGCCTCGGCGTCGAGGTCGGTGATGTGTTGTCCGTGGCGGTGGGCCATGGCGGCGAACATGGCATCCCCACGCTCGCTGACCTCGACGATCTGGGATGCCACGACGGCCATCACGAGCCCCGAAAAGCTGAAACGTCGGTAGTCGGCGTGGAGCGTTTCGAGTTCGTACTCGGCGACACCGTTCGCCTGCAACTCGGCGTGGTAAACCGCGAGGAGAGCATCTTCATCTTGGCGACGCACCTCGGGGAGAAGTCCTGCGCCCAAGAAGTAGGCCACATCGGCGGCGGGGTGTCCGTGGGAACAGGTCTGCCAATCGACGACGGCCAGGGGCACGGCGTCCTGGGGACCGCCAAAAAGCATGTTGTCCAAGCGAAAGTCGCCGTGGGTGACGGCCCGGGGGCCGACGCGGTTCGCCGCCCAGCCGCCCACGCGTTGCCCGAAGCGTCGAGCCAGTTCGATGATTTCCCCGGGGAGGCGTGGCGCAAAGCGCGCCTCGAAGCCGGGGAACACGCTTTGATAGATGGTTTGGAGTAGAGCGGCGGATTCGCGGCTGGGCCTGGAAAGCCAGTCGATGTGTTCAAGGGTTGGATCGTTCCAGCGGGGGGCGTGAAGCCGTGCGGCCTGAGTCATGGCCAGGGCAGCCTGATCGGCGTCGCAGCCCCTAATTTGGTCACCCGGGACCCCCGGTGCCATGTCCTCGAAGACGAGGACGAACCGGTCGCCCTGGGTAGAGACGTCGTTGTACCAGCATCGGGGGGTACGGATCCCCACGGTTTCGGCAATTTGGGCGTAGAAATACACTTCGCGTGCGTAGATGCCCTGGGCCACGGCGGTGGCTCGGCTGACCGGGTTGGGCGAGGGGAGCTTGACCACCAGACTCGCCGGTGCGGTCTCGGCCGGCGTCGCATAGGAGAGGCCCAGCCGAATATTTTCGCCCACCTGGCCGGTTCCAATGCTCTCGGCGGTGAAGCTTTCGACCACGGCTTCGGGATGCCCGGCCTGGGCGAGGACGTCGCTGACCCACTTGGGGGAGATCTCATCGACCTCGGAGATGAGGGGAAGTTTTTTGGACATGGATTCCCTTGCCTTTCGTTGGCTGTATCTCTGTTCGACGCGGGCCGGAGCGAGTACCCTTGTGAGCCAATCAACCCGAGGATGCCAACTCTACGCGAGCATGGGGTCAAGGCCAAAGAGGGCTTTAGAGAATGAGCCACGACACAGGGGCAGGCGGCGGTTCGGGTGAGTCCCGACTTTTCAGTCTCGAAGGTCGGGTCGCTGTAGTGACCGGGGGCAGCCGAGGGTTGGGGCGCGAGATGGTGCTGGCCTTTGCCCGTCATGGCGCCGACGTTGTCATTGCGAGCCGCAAGGTTGAGGCCTGCGAAGCCCTGGCCGAGGTCGTGCGAGAAGAAACCGGTCGAGAGGCGCTCGCGGTTGCTTGTCACGTGGGCGAATGGGAGCAATGCGAAGCGCTGATCGAAGCCGCCTATACACATTTCGGTCGTATGGATATCCTGGTCAACAATGCGGGAATGTCTCCCCTCTACCCATCGCTTCCCGAGGTTTCCGAGGCGCTGTGGGACAAGGTGATCGGGGTCAACCTGAAGGGCCCCTTTAGGCTCTCGGCGCTCGCGGCAACGCGCATGGCCGAGGCCGGGGGCGGCTCGGTGATCAACATCAGCAGCATTGCGGCGGTGCAGCCCGGCCCGGCGGAGATCCCCTATGGAGCCGCCAAGGCCGGGCTCAACGCGCTGACCGTGGGTCTGGCCCGGGCCTTTGCCCCCCGAGTCCGGGTCAATTGCATTATGCCCGGTCCCTTTCTCACGGATATCAGCAAGGCCTGGGACCTGGATGCATTCGCCGAAAACGCTCGCCGCTCGATCCCTCTCCAGCGTGGGGGCGAGGCGCGTGAAATCGTGGGGGCGGCGCTTTATCTGGCCAGCGATGCGTCCAGCTATACCACCGGCGCTGTGATCAAGGTCGACGGTGGCGCGGCTTTTGCTCCGGCTTAATCGGCGCTCTGCTCGGGGATCCGGGTTCTTGAAAAAACCGCGTATTGGAGGCTACTCTGTGGACATGCCCGATGCCGAAGTCGAAACCGAACCCTTCGTCACCACATCAGAGGCCATCACCGAGGGCGTGCGCGTAGGAGTTCGCGCCAAATATTCCCAAGAACACTCGAACCCCAGAGCCAGCGAATGGTTCTTCCTTTACACAATTCGTATCAGCAACGAAGGAAGCGTCACGGTTCAGCTCACCGATCGACATTGGATCATCATCGACGGATCGGGAAATACGGAAGAGGTGCGGGGAGAGGGCGTGGTGGGTGCCCAACCGGTGCTCGGGCCGGGGGAGAGCTTTGAGTACACCTCGGGCTGTCCTCTGTCGACTCCGTTTGGGAGCATGACGGGCACCTACCGCATGCAGCGCGAAGACGGCACCGAGTTTGATGCCGAGGTCGGGCTCTTCGAACTGGTAGAGCCCCGTGCGATCCATTGAAGCATTGAGCCGGGCGGCGGTTGCGCCTCGCGGAAGCCCGTCCAGAGAAACCTCGATCGAGCCCCGGGAAGCTTAATCGTCGCGGGGGTCGGCGATTTTCTCGACGAGCAAATCGGAAAGCCAGGCACGAAACCGGTGGCGCTCGGCGTCCCTCTGCTCGGCGCCTGCCGGGCTCATGATATCGCCGATGAGTGCCTCGCCGAACATGGCCATCACCGCCAGACGAACGCCGAAGGAAACGACTTCTTCCCGTTCTGTGGAATGGGCTTCGTCGCCTTCGATCTGACTGCAGATGAGTTGAGAGATGTTGCGAACCAGTGCCGGCGGGTCGATGCCTTCGAGAGCCCGAGCGTTGGGTTCCCGCATGGCCCACCAAGCGATCAGCCGGGCAAGCCCCAGATCGTTCATGGTATGGGCCAGGCGTTCCAGGAGCTCGATTCCCGAATCCTGGGCTCTCCGGCCCTGGAGCATGGCGGAGACGTCGTCACTCAGCGCGTGGATCGCTCGGGCGTCGAGGGCCTGAATCAGTCCGTCCCGACTGCCGAAATGGTGGAGAATGGTCGGATGGGCAATGCCCACATCCCGTGCGATTTCCTGGAGCCGAATGGCGTCGGGGCCGCCCTCGTCGAGTCTGCGCTGGGCCGCATCAAGAATCTCACGGCGGGCCACCTCGGCGCTGCGACGCCGCCGGGGCGCTGATGCCCCAACGGGCTTCTTCTGTTCCGGCATTTTTCCAGCCTACACTATTGTGGCATTTAGATATATACATTAGTGTCAGTAGTGAGAAATCTACTGGAGAAGCCGATGGAAGCCCTTGCCACACGCGAGTCAACGAAAAATACCTCCGATGAGAGCCCCTCATCGGGCGCGCTCTTTCTGACCCCAGAGGCCATTGATACTGGCATTGATACTGGCATTGATACCGGCATCGGTACCGCTGTCGACTCCGTGGGTCGCCCCAAGCGCAACCCGATCCGTCCATTGGCGGCGTGGCGCGCGCTGCGAAAACTGATCGCCGACCCCGACGGCACCGATCAGGTCTTTGTGATCATCGATGCATTGTCGGGCAACAGTGGCGAACGCCAGTTTCGACGTTTCGCCGCTTCGCCCACCGGCCGCCGAATCCTGTCGGAAGAGCGCGATATCCTCGCGCGGCTCGGCGATCGCGAAGCCCTGCACGCCCTGGACGAGGGCACTCTCGGCAAGGCCTACGCGAATTTCATGACCGACGAACAGATCAGCGCCGATGGTTTGGTCGAGGCGAGTGTGGACGGAGGGAGGGTGGTTGGCGACGACCCGGATCGAACTCGCTTCGGCGTTCGGCTCCGGGATACCCACGATGTCTGGCACGTACTGACGGGCTACAGCCGCGACTTAGTGGGCGAGGCTTCCCTACTGGCGTTCACTTTTGCCCAGATCCGCAACCCTGGGGTCGGCCTGATCGTTGCCATGGCCTATCTGAAAGCTGGGAACCTCCCCGGCGCCCGGCAGACGATTCGCCGGGCCTATGGGCGGGGTCGTCGGGCCGCCTGGCTACCCGGGGCAGACTGGGAGACGCTGCTCGGACGCCCGTTGGATGATGTGCGTGTGGAACTGGGTTTGGGCGCGCTTCCCGAGTACGCCGAGGTGCGGAGCGCGGCAGGAGAAATAGCGCTGCGCTCGAACTAGTCGAGGGGCTCGGGCTTGGGGAAGCAACGGATACCGTCCCTTGCTGGGGCATGAACCCCGCCCGCCGCAGTAGGATACCCAGGTTGTTCTGGGCAGTGGCGCCCACTCGGCTCCGATTGGACTCGACGATGCGGAGGTAGGCCTTCTGGGCGGCCTCGGAATTCCCCAGACGCGTCCAGGCTTGGGCCAAGTTGTAGCGGGCTTCGCCATAGAAGGGGTTGAGCTCCAGCGCCCGGGTCAACTCGGGGATCGCCAGCTTGGGATGATCGGCGCGGAGTCGTTGGGTGCTGGATTAGAGTTGCAGCAATTCGATCACGCTTCCTCCGATGGCATCCGGGGTCTGGAGGTACGCGAAGGCGATCTCGGGAGAAAAGCGCTTATAGAGAAGGGTTTCGAATCCCTCGGCAGCGAGTTCGGGTAGCTTGGTATCGATGTCGTCCACACGAAAGCGAACATGGTGAAGTCCTTCGCCGTGTTCGCGCAGATGCTCGGTGTGTGTAGTCTCGCCTGCGACCACTTCGATGAGTTCGATCTCCATGGACCCCGAATGTCCGATGGCCATCTTCAGGGTGCAGTCGGCCAACTTTCCGCGGATGGTGCAATCGGGCAGTTCGTTCTGACTGACCTCAAAGGGACCGAATAGGGATTCATAGCCCGGCAAGGCACGGTCGATGTTCTCTACGACGTACGAGACCTGGTCGATGGGACCCAGGCCCAGGCGGTCTGCGAACTCGCTGCTCATGGGTGATCTCCTGGGGTGTCTGAGGCGGAGGCCCGTGGAAGCAGGGCCATTGGCACAATGAATACTGGAGTCTAACCTTCTCGACAACTGATCTCTGGAGGCCCCATGCCCGAACCCCTCTACCGGTCGAGACCCGGCGGTTTTGATATTCTGCCCGCTTCCCAAAACGCGGCCGAGAAAATTCTCGAGGGGATCTATCTCTCGCGAGGGCTTTCCAATAGCTTTCTGGTTGTGACGCCGGAAGGCCGGGTGATTATCAATACCGGGATGGGCTTCGAGGCGCCGGTACACAAGCGCAACTACGACGCCATCGACGACTCCCCGGTTCGTTACATCGTGCTGACCCAGGGCCACGTGGATCACGTTGGCGGCTTTGACCATATGGCCGAGCCCGGCACTGAACTGATTGCCCAGGCCAACAACGCGGCCTGCCAAGCCGACGATGCCCGGCTGAGTTTTTTTCGCCCGGCTCGGAGTGGTTTTGCCTTTGCGGAAACCATTGGCAAGGCTCTGCGTTACGTGCAGGCCCATGGAGGCGCGCCCAGCGCTCAATCCCACCCGGTTCCGAGCATCACTTTCGAGCAGGAGTATCACTTTGAACTCGGGGGGGAGCGTTTTGAACTCTTTGCGGTTCCGGGGGGCGAAACCGTCGATTCCTTGGCGCTTTGGCTGCCCGACCGGGGTGCCTGCTTCACGGGCAATCTCTTTAGTGCGCTCTTCGGCCATATCCCCAATCTCGTGACCATCCGGGGTGATCGTTATCGGGAAGCACTGGGCTTTGTTGAATCCCTGGAGAAGGTCTTGGCCCTCGATGCGGAGGTCCTCCTGGTGGGCCATCACGATCCGTTGGTCGGCCGGGCCGTGATTCGCAGGGAACTCGAGCGTCTTCGCGACGCCACGCTCTTCGTGCATGATGAGACCGTCAAAGGAATGAACGAGGGCAAGGACGTTCACACTTTGATGCGGGAGATCGAGCTTCCTCCGCACCTCGAGGTGGGGCAGGGCTACGGGAAAGTGGCTTGGGACGTTCGGGCCATTTGGGAAAATTATGCCGGCTTCTTTCACCACCGATCCACGACTGAACTCTATGGAGTGCCGGCGGAGAGCGTCCACGCGGATCTCGCGGAACTTGCCGGGGGGAGCGACGCAGTGGCGGCGCGAGCAGCGGAACGCTTGGCGGCGGGTGAGCCTCAGGACGCGATTCACCTGGTGGAGGTAGCCCTGGGGGGCGACCCCGCCAATTCTGCGGCCCTGGAAGTGGGGTTGGCCGCCCATCGCCAACTGGATGCCGAGAGCGAAAACTTTTGGCTCAGCGCCTGGCTTCGCAAAGAGATCGCCAGCCTCGAAGCGCGCTTGGCCGCGAGCCAGGGGCCGGGGCAGTGAGCGAAAGCGAACTCCACATCACGGATCTGGCCGAGCCCGTACTGACGCCCTTGCAGAAGGGGGCCCGGGACGGGGCCGAGCAGTTTCCGGTGGATCTCAGCGAGGAAACAATCCTGGGTGAAGCCGTGGAGCGCACCGGGCTCTCGGATTTTGGTGACCCGGATTTTCGCACCCGACTCTTGGTGCAATTGGAAAGCGTGAACGAGGACGAAGGACTCGGCGCCGTGGGGCGCATCGGGGTCTACCGTGATCTGGTCCGCTACGCGGCCAACCGCTTGCGCTTCGAGGACCTCCTGAAACGACACCCCGAGATCCTCGATGTGGAAATTCGTGAGCCCATCATCATTGGCGGCCTGCCGCGTTCGGGAACGACCCATCTTCTGAACTTGATCGCCGCTGACTCGCGACTGCGCTCGCTCCCCTACTGGGAAAGCTTGGAGCCGGTGCCCGATCCGGGGGAGGCGCCGGGGGAGGGGGGTCGGGACGCCCGTCTGGCGCGGTGCGAGGAGGGCTACGCCCAACAACTCGCCATGATGCCCCTGCTCAAGAACATGCACGATATGGCGCCAGGCCATATCCACGAGGAGATCGAACTCCAGGGGCTGGATTTTTCTTCCTACCTCCTCGAGTGGACCGCCACGGTTCCCCGGTGGAGAGATTATTATCTCGCCCAGGATCAGACCCCGCACTACGCCTACATGAAGCGCGTGCTCCAGGCCCTGCAGTGGATACGAGGCCCTCAGCGCTGGATTCTCAAATCCCCCCAACACCTCGAACAACTCGGCCCCCTGGGCGCGACCTTTCCCGACGCGACGGTGGTGCTCACCCATCGTGACCCGATTTCGGTGGTGGCGTCCGCGGCGACCATGCTCGCCTATGGGGACCGAGTGCGCCGCAAGCGCGCGGATCCCAAGGCCGTGGCAGAGTACTGGGCCGACCGGGTGGAGACCCTGTTGCGCGCGTGCGTGCGGGACCGCGACAGCGTTCCCAAGGAGCGGAGCCTGGATGTTCTCTTCCATGAGTTCATGGCCGACGACGTCGGCACCGTGGGCCGCATCTATGACCTAGCGGGTCTGGCCATGACCCCCGAGGCACGTTCAGAGCTGGATCGTTTCATGACGGAAAATCCCCGGGGCAAGCACGGACGCATCGTCTACGACCTGAAGGGCGACCTGGGCTTGGACGCCGGGGCTTTGCGCGAGCGTTTCGCCTTCTACTTCGACCGCTTTCCGATCCGCGAGGAAGCGCACTGAATCCGACGCGCCGGCGACCCCGGGCAGAAAGAGGAGAGTTCCATGGCCGATGCTGCTTGCCGCTTTGATTTTTCGGGGAGCCGGGTACTGGTGACCGGTGGGTCCAACGGGATCGGTGCGGGGATTGCGGCGGGTTTTCGTGGGGCGGGAGCCGAGGTCGTCATTACCGGCACCCGGGCCTCCGCGGATGAATACGACCACGACCTGTCGGGGTATGAGTACCAGCCGCTCCAGATCAAGAACCCCGAGGAGATAGAGCGGGTAGCGGGAAGCCTGGGCCGCCTGGATGTGCTCATCAACAATGCCGGGGCGAGTCTGCCCGGCGGACGAAACGAGTGGGAACCCGACGTCTTTGAAGAGAGCGTGGCGATCAATCTCTTTGGCGCCTTTCGAATGTCCATGGCGTGCAAGGAAATGCTCATTGCCAGCCCCCAGCGAGGCGGCGGAAACGTGATCAACCTCGCCTCCATGTCCTCCTTTATCGCGGTTCCCATCGTTCCCGGCTACGGCGCCGCCAAGGCGGGCATCGTCCAGATGACCTTGAACCTCGCCGTGGCGTGGGCAGCGGATGGCGTGCGGGTCAACGCCGTGGCCCCGGGTCTGATCGAAACCAATATGACGGCCGCCATGAAGGGGATCGAGGTGCTGGAGAAGCCCCAGATCGATCGAACCCCCATGGGCCGATGGGGAACGCCCGACGACGTGGCCCCTGCGATTCTCTTTCTCGCCAGCGGCGATGCGTCATTCCTGACGGGTCAGACCCTCAACGTGGATGGCGGTTACTCGGTCGCTTGACGCTTCCCGGGGCGGAGCAGCGCGGGGTCGACGAGACGGGACTGCGGGCCCCGGACCCGGGCAAGTACCTACGTCGCTTGGCCACGGTGAGTGGCGTTCACCTGGCCCTGATTCTCCTGCTGGGCAGCGCCCCGCTTTGGCTACCGGTGCTGGCCCTCTGGGGTGTTTTCCAAAGCGGATCCTTCCCCGCCTTGCGCTGCTTTCTCTACCTGACCTGGCTGGTGGCGTGCGAGTGCATCGGCCTGCTTTTGGCGCTGGTGATTTGGCTGCGGCCCCACGGCAGCCGCGAGGTCTGGCTTCGGCGCCATTACTCGCTGCAGAGCTTTTGGGTGGGAGCGCTCTTCGCCGGCGCCCAACGCCTGTTGGGGATTCGTCTGCAGGTGGAGGGGGGCGATGAAGTGGCCCGGGGTCGGGTGTTTCTGCTGATGCGCCACGCGTCGGTGGTCGATGCCCTGCTCCCGGAATTGGTGGCGGTCCGTCCCTTCGGCCTGCAGTTGCGCTACGTGCTCAAGCGCGAACTCCGAATCAGCCCCTGCCTGGACATCGTGGGGGATCGTCTTCCCAACGCATTCGTGCATCGGGGTTCGTCGGACGCGGGGCCGGAAATCGCCCGGGTGAAGAAACTGGCGGAGGGGCTCGGCCCCCGGGACGGCGTGCTGCTGTTTCCCGAGGGCACGCGCTTTACTCATGAGCGTCAGGCGAAAATCCGAGCGGGCCTCGAAGCCCGGGGAGATCTCGAGGGCCTGGCGTCGGCTCGCCGGCTGGTTTCGGTGCTGCCCGTCCAATTGGGCGGGGTGCTCGGGTTGATGGAAACAGACCCGGGGGCAGACGTGGTGATCTGCGCGCACACGGGCACCGAGCGGTTGACGCGCCTGGGGGATCTCATCTCCGGGGCAGCCCACGGTGCGCTCTTGCGGGTGGGGTGTTGGCGGATCCCGGCCGAATCGATTCCCCGGGACTTAGCCGGCCGCAAGGCGTGGCTCGATACCGAGTGGGAGCGAGTCGATGCCTGGGTGCGGTCGCACTCGGGGGAAGAAGCCGTACCCCCGCTCTGAGTCGGGCGGGACGTTCGCCGGAACTAGGCCTTGGTGTGGGTGCCCACTGCCCGGGTGCGAACGGTGTAGACCGTGTCCCCGCTCAGAATTCCGCCGCGCCCGAAGAGTCGCCCGGACTGCCAGTTGGAAAGCCCGAGTTCCGGACGATCCAAGGCGACCTGTCCGTCCACCCAGCGGGTGTGCCCGTCTCCGACGAAGGGGGCGTCGATGGTTTCGTAGAAATGCTTCTGCTCATCGGCATTCTCGCTGATGAGGCAGGCCACGAAATGCGGGCTGTAGCGGTTGCAGAGCGCCACGGCCTCATCGAGATCATCCACCAGGGCCAGACTGATCTCGGGGGTCTGCT
This sequence comes from Myxococcales bacterium, assembly GCA_012959665.1. GTDB lineage: Bacteria > Myxococcota_A > UBA9160 > UBA9160 > UBA4427 > JAZXM01. The sequence continues at coordinate 20,600 of DUCT01000121.1, forward strand.
CCCATTCCCATTCGTGGCCCAATTTTTCTTCCGCGAGAGTTTCGGCCTGGGGCTCACGGACGTCGCCCTGGGCGCGGCGGACACTGACCTCGCGCTCGAAGAGTTCCCCGGGCAGGGCCTCTCGGTCGCGCTCCACCACGTGGAGCTTGTAGGTCTGGTTCAGGGCTTTTCCTGCGCGTTCCAGGGAATTCAATAACACGGGCACAAGTTCCTCGGCCCGGGCCCTGGGAATGCAGCAAGTATTCAGGGTGTTGCAGACCTTTCGGTCCAGGGAGCGAACCACCGCTTCGGCAAAGGGTTCGGCCCGGGTCGAGGCCGAGGCCATCATCCAGGCGCCGCCGGTGCCGTGCAGGCTGACCGCAACCCCCGCCTGCTGGGCGAGGGCACCGAGTGTGGCCACGGCTTGGCCCGAGCCCCGGGCGACGGCCAGGGCGAGCCGGCGATCGCCAAAAAGCGCCCAGCCCGCGGCGTGGGTGCTGCTGTCCACCAGGGCAACGCAGCCCTCGGGCAGCCCGGCTTCCGCCAAGGCGGGCGCCAGAGCGTCCTTCATGATGGCCCGGGCGGTGGCCAGTGCGTCGCTGCCGATTCGGAAGACCACGGTGTTGCCGCCGCGTAAGACCCCCGTCGCGTCGGCCAGTACGTTGGGGCGCCCCTCGAAGACAAAGGCCACGACCCCCAAGGCGGCGCCGACGAGTTCGGTGCGCCAGCCCTCCCGCTCGACGGTTTCGAGTACCTGGCCCCGGCGGCTCTTGGCGCCGATCCAGCCGCGCAGTCCTTCGATCATGTCCTCGCGCAATTTTTCGTTGGCCACGAGCCGGGTGGTGGACCGGCCGCGTGCCTTGGCGGCGGCCACGTCCTCGGCGTTGACCCGCTGGATGCGCGACCAGACGGCGTCGTCGGCCAGCCTCTCGGCAAAGGCGAGGTAGAAATTAGAGATGGCTTCGTCGGACGCGGCGGCGAGGGTGCCAAATGCCGATTGGGCGGTCTGCACCGCGGCTTCGGCGATCTGCCGCTCCCGGGCGGGGATCAGCAGGATTTCCTCGGTGGACTCCACGACGACCACCGAGTCCCCGGGCTGAAAGCTCTGGGCGATGGCCTCGGGGACGCGCAGGAGTCGGTTGCCGCCGAAGAGAATCGGCGTTCCGGGTTCGAGTTGGGTGAGTTCGTGGCTGTCCGGCATGGAGGCAGTTTGCGCGGCTCGGCGGTTCGTGTCAAAGCCTCGACCCGGGGCGAATCAGGGGGCCGGGGTGTTCTCGGCGGGGGATGGCGACGGACTCTCTTCGATGCGCTGGGCGAGTTCGCGCAATTTTTCCCAGGCATCGTCGGGGAGACCGTCTCCGTTGGCTCCGCCAAAACCCACCACCACGTATTCCTCGAGCAACGCGTAGGCGGCGGCGGCGGACGGCGAAGCCGGGGCGAGTCGAATCGCCGCCTCCAGGTGGGACTCGGCCTGGGGCAGCCAATAGGAGTCCACGCTGCGTGCCTCGACGACCCCGAGCAAGTAGTAGGCTTCGGAGAGTTGCTCGGGGGTCCCTTCGCCCGCCTCGATGAAGCGAAACAACAGGCTCGAGGCGGCGAGGTCGTAGACGGTTTGCTCTCTGCCCAGCAGGGCAGGGCGGGGGACATCTTCGGCTGCAGCGAGCGCCCGCGCCCGAGGCAGGACGGCGGCACTGGTCAGATCGGTCTCGATGGCGGCCAGGGCCAAGTCCCAGCGGGCGAGGTGCCGGCCCAGGTAGATCGGCATGTCCGGCCGCCGGGCAAAGCTCGCCAAGGTGTTTCGCACCCGGGCTGGGTTCTGCCGGACCCGGAGTCCGATGGTCATGTAGTCCAGCAAGTAGCCCTCCATGTCGAGGTGGCCGGGGGCCTGCATTTCGTCGGCGAAGGCGGCCTCCCAGACCGCCATTGCCCGATCGAAGTTCCGGGTGGCCACCCAGACTTGGTTCTGTTCATGGAGGGAGAGGCCGTTCATCACCGCTTGGGGAAACTGGGGCGGGGCGGAGGTGGGACTGCCCGGCAGTCTTGCATGGCAGGCCGCGCAGGTATTGGTGACCTCGATCATGGCGCTGCGGGATCCCTCGAAATCGGGCTGGGCGTAGAGTTCCCGGACGCCTGTGATGTCCAGGGCGAGAGAGCGACTCAGGGCACGAAAACCGAGATCGTGGGTGACCGCGTGCTCTTGCACGAGAGCACCGGCCTCGGCCAGGCGATCCAGAGCCGCCTGGATTTCGATTCGCCGGCCGGGATCCGACCATGCGGCTTCGTCCATGGCGATGGGCAGCAGGGGCGCGGCGCCCTCGAAAAGGCTCTGCATCGCCGATTGCGTCGGTGTCGGCGGTAGTACCGGTGGTAGTACCGGTGCGAGTACCGG
>DUCT01000122.1 GCA_012959665.1 Myxococcales bacterium
CGAATAGGCGAATCGCCAGGGGATCGAATAGCCCCGTGACCGAATGGGCGATTGAACGGCGCTCAGCCTAGAGAAAGAACTCGGGCCGGGGTCTGCAGCGCGTTGCTGCGGCCACCGCCTAGGCCGGGTCGCTGCCTGGGTCGCTCGTGCGGGCGCGCAACGCGTCGAGGTCGAGGACCTCTCCCCAAAATTCGGTTTCGAGATCGACAAAGCGCATCAGGTTGCTTCCCCGGCCGATGCAGGGCCCGGGTGGCGGGGGGGCGAGCCACTCCCCCCCGGAGCCGCGCATGTGTTGGCGGTCGCTGCAGAACTCCCTGCGGTAGAGATCGGCGGGAAGCCAGCGAAAGTGCGGTGTGTAGACGCTCTGGGCCGGGGCCAGGGGGAGGAAGGCGGCGTCGAGGTAGGTGCCTGCCGCCACGGGTACACCCAGGGTCGAGTCCGGATCGTGGACCCACCAGCGCCCCCCCGCCTGTGCCAACGCGATCACGTGGTAGTCCCAGACCACGGGTTCGGTGATCGACGGGGCGGCCTTTTGCCGCCAGATCGCGACGGTGCGCTGGGGGTTGGAGATAAAGACAACGTGGGCCGCGGCGAGGTCAGCCAGAGATCCCCCGCAACGATGCCAGATATTCTCTTCGCAGTAGAAGGGCCAATCGTGAGTGGCTGAATCATCCAAGTCGCCAAAGCTAGCCGGGGGAGTGGCTTTCCGGCCAGGGCGGCTTCCCCGGACCGGGTGCGCGAGACTGCACGCCTGATGCAGCAAATTTCCTTGGATGAATTGGACGCGTTCTCCTCGGAGTGGGACGCCAAGGTCGACCGGGATGGCTCGGTGGACGGTTTCTGCTCGCGCAGCGCTTGGCAGATCGCGTTCGCCCGGGCCTTCGCCCCGGAGCGGACCTTCTGGCTGGCCCACCGAGGGGATTCCATGGCGGTTCTGGCGGAACGCGCCGATGGGGTACTCGAGCCCCTGGAGAATATGTGGGGCTTCGGTGCGCCCCTGATAGGCGCCGAGGCCGGGGGTTTACTGGGGCCGTGGCTTCTGGCGCGCCCACGGCCCGCGCTCCTGCTCGGCTTGCCCGGGGATAAGGAACGGCTGATGGGCCTGCTCGAGCCCCTGGCGGGGGCCTACGACTTCCAGGTTCTGGCCCCGACCACCCGCTTCGTCGCTCGTCTAGATGGAGGGCTGGACGAAGGGCTAGATGAAGGGCTGAATGAAGGGCTAGATGAAGGGCTGGACGGGACACTGGCAGCCTGGCTGGCCGGTCGAAGCCCGTCCTTCCGCCGGAATCTGAGGGCGGCCCGGCGCCGGGTTGAGGCCGAGGCCATCGAATTCCGATGGGTCGAAGGGGTTCCCGGCGAAGCCATGCACGAGCTTTACCGAAGGGTGCTTGATGTGGAGGCGCGGAGTTGGAAGGGCGTCCAGGGCGCGGGGGCGGCAACCGGCCCCATGGAGACGTTCTACCGCGAACTCTGGCTTCGCCTGGGCTCCCGGGGCCAGTTGCGGGTGCTGCTGGCCGAACGTGGGGGCGTCGCCGTGGGCTATCTCCACGGGGGTTGCGTGGGGGATCGCTTCCGCGGTTTACAGTTCAGCTTTGATCACGCCCATGCCCGCGCGGGCCTGGGCAACGTCCTCCAGTACCAGGCCATCGGCCGCCTGGCCCAGGCCGGAATTCGCCGGTATGACCTGGGCGCCTTCTCGGACTACAAGGGGCGCTGGGGGGACGAAGGCCTTCAGACCTTGGGCTTGGTGCTCCGGCCGCGGGTCTCTGCCTGACTGTTCTGGCGGTCGATCTGGGCCTGGCGCAGGGCCTCGAATTTTTCCGGCTGGATGGAAATGAAGATTCCGCTGGACTCCGCCACCCGCAGATCCCCGGCATAGAGTTCTCCGGAGTTGTAGATCTTGCGTCCGTCCTGTCGGTCGAAGCGAGCCTCCAACCGCAGGGGCACCTCCAGGGGTGTGGGCTTGAGGTAGCGGATGGTGATCTCTCCCGTCATCCCGGGCACACCCGAAAATACGCAGGCCAGGCCCAGGGCCTCGTCGAAGGTGGCGGCCACGTAGCCGCCGTGGACACAGCCGGGCGCTCCCTCGTAGGCCCGGCCGAAATAGACTTCGCCTCGGACAATTTTGGCTTCGTGATCCGGGTCCAGAGCAACCGGCGGCGCCAGGGGGTTGGAACGCCCCACCACCGGGCTGCGATCCATGAACATCTCCATGCCTCCGGCCAGGGAACCCTCGGCGATTCCGGGCAAATTGGTCATGCGGGGCTGGTCCTGGAAGCGCTCGGCGCTTTCCTGCACCTGGGCCGCGATGGCCAGGAGTTCCTCTTCGGGCGCATCCGTGGCGCACAGGCAGTCCATCAACTGCCGGATCGAGTCGGCCAGGGTGCGCTTGGCGGGCCAGGTCCCCGGCGCTTGCTCGAGTTGTTCGCGGTAGCTCGCGATTCGGTCAATGGTCTCGTCGGTTTCGCTCAAGGGGCTCCTCGCCAGAAATTTTCGCCCGTATCCGGACTGCGCCAGTCCGAGCGCTGTTCGCTAGTAGATGACCTGGGCTTCTTTGAGCGCCTGGTAGCGGGCCTCGTCCAGGCCGAGCAGGTCGAGAAAGACATGATCGTTGTCCTGCCCGATCCACGGCCCGGGTGTGACCCGGGGCACGCTTTGGCTCAATTTGACATAGGCGTTGTAGATGGTTTCGCGGTAGCCCAGGGGATGGTCCACCTCGATGAAGGTCTTCCGGTCGGTGTAGTGGGGGTCGTCCAAGAGGTCGGCCACGCCGAGCACCGGCGCCGCAGCGACGCCGGCGGTCTGGAGCGTCTCGGCCAACTCGCGGCGGTCGAAGCCCGCGGTCCACTCACCGATCTTGGCGTGGAGGGCATCGGTGTGGGCGATGCGCTGGCTGAGACTGGCAAACTCCGGGGCCGCCGCCCAGTCGGGGGCTCCCATGGCGGCGACGAGTCCCGCCCATTCGCTTTCCTCCTGGGCCACGATGCTGATCCAGTGATCCTCGCCACGGCAGGGAAAGACGCCGTGGGGAGCCGCCATGGCCAGGGGGTGGCGGTTTCCCAGGGGTCCGGAGACCCGGCCGTTGAGCGCGTAGTCGGCGAAGGCCGGCCCGACCATCTGCATCACGGCTTCCTGTTGGGAGAAATCGATTTGCTGCCCCTCGCCCGTCCGGTTGCGGTGGGCGAGAGCGGTGAGAATCGCGAAGGCGCCAAAGATCCCGTTGTAGGGGTCCGAGAAAGCGTTCTCCACCGGCAGGATGTCGCCTTCGGCGTAGCCCACCAGACTGTCGAGTCCGGTGGTGGAGGTCAGGCTCAGCCCATAGGTACGGACATCTTTGAGCGGCCCGTAGAGTCCCGCCGCGGGCATTGAGAACAGGATGATGTCCTCCTTGACCCGCTTGAGTTCCTCGTAACTGAAGCCCAGGCGATCCATGACGCCGGGTCCAAAGTTTTCCACCACAACGTCGGACTGGGCGATCAATTCGAGGGCGAGTTCCCGGGCCTCGGCTTGCTTGAGGTTGAGGCTCACGCTGCCGTTGCCCGCCCAGCAGGCGTTGTTGGAGAGGCTTCGGTTGGGGTCGCGCTCGCCCCCGGCAAAGGGGGGGAGGGTGCGGGTCATGTCCACCCGGGCATAGGATTCGATCTTGTAGACATCGGCTCCGAGGAAGCCCAGGGTCTGTCCGGTCACCGGTCCCGCCCAGACCCAGCCGAAATTGGCCACCTTCACGCCGTCAAGGGGCAGCTTGCCGCCGGGGGGAGAGGGAGAAGAGGAGGAGGGAAAGGAGGAAGAAGAGGAGGAAGAAG
>DUCT01000123.1 GCA_012959665.1 Myxococcales bacterium
GAGGGCTGGGCTTCGCGCTGCATGACTTCGACCATGTTGCGCTCGACCAGGCTGAAAACCACGAGCGCGTTGTCCTCCACGGTACGAGCGACGACCCTTTTCGCTTCCGGCGGTCGGCGGATCTCCCCAAAAACCCGCAATCGCCAGGGGCTTTGAAATTGGAGCACCGCTGCTCGAACTGTCGCGGCGCCGGTAGCCCCCGCCCCGCGACGCCCCCCCCCTGGGGATTTACAAGAACGCCCTGACAGTCGGTTCGGCCGAATTCTTCGAGTTAGGCGTCCTCGTCGAATGTTGTAATCCGCGCTTCGAGAATATATTGATAGGCGAACATCGAAGGCCATGCCCGCGCTACCGCGTGATAGAAACCCGCTAGAAGACCAACAGCTCGACTGCGGCCCGTCGACTCAAACACGACCTCAAAGGGCAGCGCGGTCACCCGCTGGTCGAGAATCTCGAATCCGGCATTCTCGACCTCACGCCGAAACGTCGCTCCCGTATAGAGATGGACATGGGTTTCATCCAGCACCCCACGTGGGCCGTATTCGAAACGCCCGACGAGGAGCGAAAGGCGATAGACCCAAATCGCGATATTGGGCGTAGAGATGATGAGGCGACCTCCGGACTTGAGATAGCGCCGCGCGTTCCGTAGCAGCTGGGATCGGTTGCGAACATGTTCGATCACGTCCGCGACGACGACATAGTCAAAATCGCGCGCCACGGGAAGTTCGAGTGGAAGGTCGAGATCACGCGAATAGTAAGCCGTGAGTTCGGACACGAGCTCTGCGCCGGTTTCAGCGCCGAGGTCGACGCCCGTCACCTGCACGCCTTTTTCGGCCAGCGGCCTTGCCAGCAGTCCTTGAGAGCATCCAAGATCCAGCACCTGGCTTCCAGAATTGATGGCTTCGACGATTTGCGTATGCGAGCCAGTGGGACTCAGTTTGAGCTTGTAGTGAACGCCTTCGTCGACCATGTAGCGATGACGCCGACTGAAATGAAGCTGATGAAGTCGATAGTCGAGCGAAGCCACAATCCCACTCGTCGTTGACGGGCTCCCGGCCCGGTCGTCTCCCCACGTCTCGGCTGATTCAACTTCGCAAATCTCCGCATCGAGCGCTCTGAACTGCACCAATATTTGATCGTCGAAGGATCGATCGCGTGCACAGAGTTGATACGGAACACAGCCAAGGGCCGAAACCGGGTACGCTCGGTACCCAGATCGAGGATCGCGAATTCGTATTCCGAGAATTCGACTGTGCAGAAAAGCCTCGAGACGGTCTATGCGGGAGAGCTTTTGGCGAGTGGCCACGATGAGCGCATGCGGGCTGCGCTCGATGGCCGCCAAGAAGCTCCCGATGAGTTCGGGGGGATGGGATCCGTCTCCATTCAGTACGATGACGTGATCGAAACCCCGGGCGCTTGCATACTCAAACGCTGCTTTGCGTGCGCCGCCGTAGCCAAGATCGCGCGGAGCGCGTAGGCCCCGTACTTCGGGTATGGCCAGCAGCGCTGAATCGGCTTGGAGCCGATCGTCAACGATGACGATCTCTTCGATCTCGCTCGCGACTTCGGCGGCGATCCGCGCAACCGTTTCCTGAAGCCGGAGCGGGTCGATACAGTCAAATAAGAAGAGGCCGATTCGAAGATGCTTCATCGCAATCGATATTCTAACGGCTTTCGCGCAGCAAGGTGCATCGACGGCCCTTCCAGCCAACTCGACCCCTATCGCAGCTTTCGTTAGACTGAGCAGGCTAATGGAAAGCGTTTCGAAGCCTCCCCGCACACTCTGGACGGTACTCGCTGTTGGGCTCGTGCTTCGACTCGGAATCGCCGCCGTCTCCTTGGGCTCAGACGACATCCACATCTGGGAACGCTTTGCCTCTATCGTGAATACCGGGGGTCTGCTCGGTCGTTACGGTGAGATCACGGCATATGGGTTCCCCATGAATCATCCTCCCGGTGCGGTAGGGCTTGCGGTCTTGATGCGCGATTTAGCGCACTGGTCCGGATTGCCTTTCGCGTTTGTCTTCAAGCTTCCGATAATCACCGCCGACCTGGCTATTGCTCTCCTTCTCGGAAGATTGGCCTTCCATGACCACGGCCGACGTGCCTCTCTCGTGGTCGCATCCGCCTACACATTCAGTCCGGTCGCGATTCTAATCAGCGCCTATCATGGCAACACAGACTGTCTCTCAGTTTCTCTGGCCTTCGCTTCCGCGGTCCTGCTCACGCGTGGACGTGCGGGTGCTTCGGGCTTTGCATTGGGCGCCGCGCTCAACATCAAACTGATCCCGATCTTGATCTTGCCGGTACTTTTCCTCCAGTGTCGCAATTCCGCTTCTATGGGGCGATTCGCATTGGGGTTCGGCTGTGCGCTACTGCCTTTCCTCCCCTTCGTCGCTGCACAACCGATGGGTTTTTATTCCGCGACGCTAGGCTATGACTCTGAACCCAACCCCTGGGGCCTGAATGCGCTTCTACTGGGCGCCCATAGCATTCCCGACGTTCGCGCGTGGGTCGCGCCAGTCATCCAAAGCTACCGTGCCTATGGCACGGAGCTGATGCTATTTCTCGTCGGGTTGCTCGCATTGACGGGCCGAATCAGTTGGCGCTGGACTCCCATCGAACTCTCAGGTGCCTGCATGGGCCTCTTTCTGGCAGTGGCGCCCGGATTCGGGATCCAATATCTGATCTACGTCCTGCCCTTCATGGTCCTCGGGCAAAGTCGAGCAAGCTTTGGCTATTCGATCCTCGCCGGCGCCTTCGCTCTTATCGTGTATTCGAACTACTGGACAGGGACCTATCCACTCGGTTCGCGATTCAAGGCAGGCTTTCCACTGGAGGCTCAACTTGTTGGCGTGATGGCCTGGGTCGCGTTGCTCGCATGGCTCTGGCATCTCGCCCGGCGGAAAACTTCGACGGCTCCTTCTTTCGCTCCCAAACAAATACCCTACGCTGACTGATCGCATGGCGATGGTTGCCGTCCGCGAACCCACAACAACACTGCTGTTTGGTCTCGGTCTTGTGGGATTGGCTGCCCGGAAGCGTCATCAGATCTAGCAAAGGGGGCCTGCCGCGACGAGGCTCGGGATCATCTTGCGGTACAAGTACGACCACGTCGGTTCCCCGTGAAGTAGCACGACGACTTTGCCGTCTCTCGGACCTTCATCGACGTAATGCATGCGGAGGCTGTCGCCCCCCGTCACGGTCGGTGACTTCGACGGAGTGAGGTGCAAAGGGACAGCCGTGGGAATTAGGACATTCAAGCTGCCTTCCGGCACAACGTCCGAGCCTGGGCGTCATGTTAAATCACTAGGGGATCCCGTGACGGGGCCGACCTGCTCACCTCGGCGTATACGGCTCACCCGGGGTGCAGTCTATAGCGGACGGGTTCTGGGCGGCCTACGGGCTGAATCTTGCCGACCCCACGGCCCTTCATGGCGCAGCCGTTCAGCCCGGGAGAGGTGGTCTGCCGAGATGACCTCGTCACCGTAACTTCCTTCGCAGTCGAACATCCGCCCAACATCCAGCCATCCACCCATCGAGCCTGAGTATTTGTCTGTCCTTGAATTGGGCGGTTCGGATGTTGCTCAACCTCCTGCTCCTCTTGGGTCGGGATACCGCGCTCTTCGCGTTCCGCGAGAGAATTGGGAGCGCACCGAGCGCACGTTCCCCGCCCGATATTTAGGCCGCGTTCGCCTCTGCGGCTGCCACGGCCGCACGACTCTTCGAGCGGCGCGCGTCGTGCAGCGGGTGACTTCGTTCGTAAAAGTCTGGGCGCTTGAGTCGGAGCTCGCTGCGCACTTGTTCGAAGGGGCGTGGGAGCAGGGCTTCCCAGTCCTGCGCCATCAGCGACTCGGCGCGGAGCCCGATGTGGAAACCCTGGATCACCGCACGAACACTTGGCGCACCCGGATATTCGAACGGCACCTGGAGAAGACCTAACAGCGCAATGAACGCCGTCCCGGGACTACGTATTTGGCTGTACAGGACACCCAGCAAACACAGTTCACCGAGGGGGTCGCGGCCGTAGCCGGTGAGCACGTGCCAAAGGTCGTGGCTGTCTCGGGCCCAGGTCGTGAAGGTTTCCAGTTCGGGGTCGAGTTCTCGGCCTTCGTAGCCCTCGATCGAAGCATCGGACAAACCTTCGGCGCTCAGCCCTTCGCGCTCCATGAACGCGAGGTACTCGCGGCCAAGTGATCCAATCGGGAGTGCCCGCAGAGACTCACGATCCGCGAGGGTCTCGATCAAGCTGCGGTCTTCGTCGATGATTTTTCGGCCGATCTCGGTCTGCTTCATGCGCGCAAGCGGCGCGCGTTCAGACTCGCCGCGCAGCGCATCCACAATCTTGAAAACGTGGGTGGTGTCGTCGTTGTCTTTGGCCAGGGCCACGAGCGCTTTGAACGCCGCGCCCCAACGAATCGGGTTCGTCTCAGGAGATGGTTTGGCTTCCATTCTTTGAAGCTCCTTGTGTGGTGGGGATCCCAGGGGGACCCCCGATTCAATCTTGCGTTACGATAATGTAACTTACACTAGCGAAACTTACAGGGACGTAATAAGATTGTCAACGATGTCGCCCAAAAATCCGACGAATTCGAGTCCAGACCCTTCTGAGGGCAAGAGCAGGGAGCGGATGCCCCGGGACCGGCGCCGTCACCAGCTCATCGAGATTTCCCGAGGGGTATTTGCGGAACGCGGCTACGAAGCGGCCAGCCTGGAAGAGATCGCCGAGCGCGCCGGAATCTCTCGCCCGATTCTCTACAGCCACTTCGGCGACAAGCGGGGTCTGTTCGAGGTGGTGGTGAACGAGCAGATAGAGAAGGTCGCGAGCGTGGTCACCGAAGCACTCGCGTTCCCGGGTGAGCCACGCGAGTTGGTAGAGCAAGGTATGCGTGCCTTCTTTACCTATGTGCGTGACCACCCCGAAGGCCATGCCGTCCTGACACGCGACGCCCCAGTCCTCATGTCCGGCGGGGGCCTCGGTGTGATGCTCGATGGGCTCTCGGAGAACATCACGCAGTTGATCGTTGGCCAGACAAGCGCGATGGGGCTCGACCCCTCACCTGCCCCCATCTTTGCCAATGCGTTGATCGGCATCGGCGCGCACGTCGGTCGTTGGTGGCGCGAGCATCCAGAGGTTCCACTCGACGTGGTCACGACCTGGTCGACGGATCTCGTCTGGAGCGGATTCGCCGGGCTCTTGGCCAGGGGAAAGTAGATCCCATCTCCCCACCGCTGCCTCTTATCCCATCCTGGAGCTAGGCCGTTGCAGTAGCAACGGCTCCTGACTCGTCTCCAGGGCGGTACGCCGAGCAGTGCCGCCTCAGTTGGGGAGCCGCGTAGCGGGCAAGGCAAACTCAAGCATCGTCCCTATTCCACTCATTGAACGTACTTAACCATTTTCTCACTGAGAAAGCCGCTCACGGGATCCCCTAGGGATTTAAGATAACGCCTAGGCTCGGACGTTATGCCAGAAGACAGCTTGAATGTCCTATACCCCAGACGGACTTCACGGGCTTCCGCATCATCGGCTGGGGCGGGTACTACCGGCTGCGGCTCTATATCCGCTTGAGAGAGAACGCGACCCGCGAATAATTAGGATCAAGAAGGAGAGACGGGCATGAGACGCATTCTTCAAGCAGTGGGACTTGTCATCATCGTCGTCGCGGCGGTGGTGATTTATCGCACGGAAAACCTACCGTCACAGCAGGTTCCGGTCGTCCCTATTGATCCCATTGATATCGACGAATTGGTAGTCGCCGGTCACCTCAGCGAACTCATCCAGTTCAAGACCCTGTCGCGCCAGGTGAAGCAGGACGGCGACGAACTACCGTTCCTGGCCGTGCACGAATGGTTGGCGGTGACCTATCCCAAGACCTTTGCGACATTGAAGCATCAACCCATCGGAGACTTGACCCTGCTGTTCAAGTGGCAGGGCAGCGATCCCGACGCGCGCCCCATCCTGTGGACCGGGCATATGGACGTGGTGCCGGTTGAAGCGGGCACCGAAGAGCTTTGGACCCATCCGCCGTTTTCAGGGAAAATCGCCGATGGTCACATCTGGGGCCGTGGCGCTGTCGATATGAAATCCACGGTCATTGCCATGATGGAGGCAATTGAACATCTGGCAGGGAGTGGCTATCAGCCCAAGCGCACACTGTATCTGGCGCTGACCCATGATGAAGAAGTCGGCGGCCTGAATGGTGCGGCCGCTGTCACGGCACACCTGAAACAGGCAGACGTTCAGATGGCCTGGTCACTGGATGAAGGCGGTCTAATCGGCGTCGGAGGTCTGATCAACGGCATCGACGAGCCCGTTGGCCTGATCGCGGTGGGGGAAAAGGGCTGGATCACCCTGAAGATCACGGCCAAGTCAGGTGGCGGCCATTCATCCGTTCCCATTGCCGGCGATCTTGCCATCGTCAATTTATCGAAGGCTTTGGTCAGACTGGACGAGTCCCAGTTCCCCGCCAAGCTGAATGGCGCACCGCGTGAGATGATGCTGTCCCTGGCGCCGGCGCTGCCTTACTACCAGCGCGTCGCCCTTGCCAATCTGTGGCTGTTCGAACCCCTCGTGGTGGCGATGCTTGAAAGCTCGCCCGTCTCGGCTGCCATGCTACGCACGACCATCGCACCCACCATGGTAGAGGGAAGCCCGAAAGAAAATATTCTACCGCAACGCGCCAGCGCCTTTGTGAATTTCCGGGTTCACCCCAATGACACGATGGAAAGCGTGCTCGCCCATGTAGAACGCGCCGTCGCTGATCCGAAGATCGAAGTCAGCCAAAGCACGCAGAGTTTTGCCCGGGATGCCTCACCCATGGCAAGCAAGGAAAGTGCCGGCTACAAATTGATCGCCAAGACGATCGGCGATATCTACGGCAGCATCCTTGTATCGCCGGGGATGACCGTTGGTGGCACCGACTCCAAGCACTATCAGGCGATTGCGGACGAGACCTATCGCTTCGCGCCGATGACCCTTCCGCCGTCAGACGCGCGCGGCTTCCACGGCACCAACGAACGCGTCCGTGTCGCCAACATGGACGACATGGTGCGCTTCTATATTCAGCTAATGAAGAACGCCGACGAGGATAGGTAATTCAAGCGAGCCTTTCCCAAAGCGTCCCGTCACGGGCCCCCCGATAGCCACTTGACCTAACGCCCATACCCGGACGTGGTGTAGGAAACCAGCTTGAATGCCCTACCCCCCCCCTCCCCCCGAATGATGCGTCAAGGGGCCGGAATCGTATTCGTCGCTCCCACGGCTCTCGGTCGGGATTGGCGGGGTTTTTTTTCGCCAGTGAGCGCATGGCTGCTGCATGCCAGGAAGAGTTCCACAGGGGTGCCCCCCCAAGCGTGCTGAAGATACGGAAGCTTCCACCGGACCGGTCGACGAAACCGACAACCAGGCTCAAGCCCAGTCCAGATCCCTCGCCGATATGCTGGGTGGTGAAATAAGGCTCGGTGATCTTGCTCAACAATTCGGGTTCGATCCCCAACCCGCCACTCGCTCCTGCTCCGCGCGGCAGGGCATAGCCGGCGGAACGGAAACCACCGGGAAACGCCTTCAGGCGACCCCGCTATCCCGAAGCATGCCCACCAGTCGGTAGCCCGCCCAAACGGCGAGCACGCCGCCCAGGTTGCTTAAGAGCAGATTGGCCACGGCCAGGCCCCCTTGGCGGCTTTCGAACAACGCGAAGGTCTCGAAGCCAAAAGCTGCAAAGGTGGTGAAGCCCCCAAGAAAGCCAATGGTGATCGCCCAACGGAATTCTTCACGAACCGCCACGGGACCGACAAAGAAAGCCGAGAGACCACCGATCAGAAGACAGCCCAGCAGATTGACGGCCAGCGTGCCGAACGGGAAGTGGCTCTCGGTGATCCGCTGGGCAAAGCCCGTGATCCCGTATCGGGCCAGGGTTCCGAGGCCGCCCCCCACCGCAATCAGAACCAGCTTCAGCATGCCCGGCTCCCGGGGTCAACCCGGGGCCGGGGGGGCGCCCCCGGACTCACCGGCTCCCATGCATCGCCGACGGCTTCAGCCATCCACCAACCGGCCGACGATCTCGTCGAAAGCCTCGTCCGCCAGAGCCACCATTTCGGTATCGGTGCGGTCCTGAATGGGATGGGGGACATACACAGCCGCCGGATCGGCGCCGAGGGCTTTAGCCTGGACCGCCGCGCCGTCCCGGAAGACGTCGCTCGCGATAAAGACACCCGGCACACCCTGGGCTTCGAGGTTCACCATGTCGTGCACACTGCACGACGTGCAACTGCCTCAATCCGCCAGGGCCTCCACCACCGCCGCGCATTCCTCGGCAATCTGTCGGCGCACATCGGGCGGGGCCGGCTTGGTAAAGGTCGGCTTGCTGAAACGTTTGACCCGAGCGCCCTGCTCGGTGAACAAGTCGGCCAAGCGATCCATGAAGACATCGCCTCGGGCCTTGGAAATATCGAGCAGGGCCAGATCCAGCCCCTCCAGGGTTGCGGGACGCGGGATGCGTTCTCGGACGGGAAGGGAACGCTCGCCCGTTGGATCGAGAACAACAACGCCCCCGGAAGGCGCCTCTGAGTTGTGGGTTCCGCTCAAGATCGAATCTCCCTCAAGGTGGGCTGGCTCCCCACTTCTCCCGTCACCCACCCGCCGATCATAGTGGAGAAGAGGCCCGCATCGCCGCCACAGTACACGATCAGGAGACCGCCGGGGCGAAACTTGGGAAGGGCGGGCGCGGAAACATCCTCGGGCACCCCTTCGGCCATCCCCCCTGCCCCCCGAACCAACTCGGCGGTGGGAATCATCAGCAGTTCGTGCAGACGCGCGGTCAGTTGTTCCTTGCTCCAGCCGGCTTCGCTAAAAACCCGGGCGTGCTCGGGTCCAATCGCCAGAACACAATCGAAGGCCAGCACCAACTTGGGATGAATCAGAGTCCGCAGGCTGGCCGCATAGGAACGCGCCAGGGAATCGGGCTCACGGGACAATTGGTCCACGATGATCCGCGGCCCCTCGCCGGGGAAAAGCGTGACCGTACTGACGCCGGGCTTGGCGCCCAGATCCGCAGAAAGAGGGCCCCAGGGAGAGCCCTCCTCGTCCTCGGCAAAACAGAAGGAGAGCTTGCCTGGGTTTCCAAAGGCCGCCCGATCGACTTCGCCCGGGCGCCCCCCGCCCACGTTGCGGATTACCAGTTGCAGCGCTCGACCAATGGTGGCGTTCGCCCGATTCCCCTGGCCGAACACGTTCCCCCCGGAGTTCATTCCAATCGCCCGGCGGATCGGTCCGTTGACAATAATCACGGGCCCGGCGGGCATGGTCGTCGCCAACAAGCCGTGCATGTTGAAGCGTTCGGTGCAGGCGGCTTCCACCGCCGCGAGCACAACCGGAAGATACTCGGGCCGACAACCCGCCATGACGGCGTTGATCGCCACCTTTTCCACGGTGCACTCCACCAGGTCCGGGGGCACCACCGCCACGGGCTCGTCGGGCTTTCGGCTCGTTCCCTGGAGCATGGCCAGTACTCTTCGCTCGGTGGGGGGAACCACGGGGAGCCCGTCGGTCCACCCACGGTCGAACGCGGCTTCCATCTCGTCTTCTAGAGGCGCATAGCGAACTCGCCGAGACCCCATGGCGCTCGCCCCCAGACGCACCGCCAGATCCAAAGCGTTCTGGGGATCCACCGACAGCGAGCCACACCCGGGCCGGAAATCCGGAAGCCCTGGGCCGAGGCCCGTGCGGCTCGCCAGTCGTTCCCAATCGGCGCGATCCCAACCCTCGGTTCGGGACCGCTCCACGCCCTCTTCCACAGCGATCAGGGTGGGCACGGTTTCAACCGAATGGTGCCATGACGTTTCGAGCGCCGTGTCGTCTTCCACCGACATGCCCGAAGGAAAACTCGGGTCGTCCTGGCTGAAGATCGTGAGCGTCCCGGTCTCCGCCAGATTCTCAAGAACCGGCACGACGAGTTCGCAGGTGGGACAATCGCGTTTGACAAAGACCACAAGGCCCGAGGGCAGCAGCGGACGCGCGGAATCGGTCATGGGCGAACTCCTTGGAACTGGGGCCGGGGCCGGGGCTCGGTCTGGCGAGAGAGTAGCGGCCACCGGCGACAACGCGCCATGATGATAGAAACCGTGGACTGAGGCATCCGCCGCTTTGGCCCCGGTTGAGACTCTGGCCTAACTTCGCTGCCCCAGCCCGCCGGCCTTCCGTCCGGCCTCATCCGGAGACTTTGCGATGACTACCGCCCACCCGATTCGCTCCAAGAGCCTTCACCATGTCGCGTATGCGACCCGAGACCCCGAGGCCACCTACGTTTTCTACAGCGAGAAACTCGGAATGCCCCTGGTCCACACCGAGAACCATCGTCAGGGCGACGGGTATTTCCGGCACTTCTTCTTTGACATGGGCGGCGACGACTATCTGGCCTTCTTCGAAGTGAAGGATGTGGGCGAGGAAGACGATTACAAGACGGCGGTTTCCCTAGGCGTGGGCCTTCCGGTCTGGGTCAATCATCTCGCCTTTCAACTGGACAGCGAGGACGAGTTGCGGGCCATGGTGGGGCAATTGCACGATCGCGGCATCGACCAACTCCAGGAAGTCGATCACGGCTGGTGCCGATCGATCTACCTCCTCGATCCCAACGGAATCATGGTCGAGTTCTGCGTCACCACCGACGTCGCGGCCTTCACCCAGGGCGAGGAGGAAGCCCTCAGGCTTCTCCGAACACCCCCCGAAACGATCCCCGCCGATTCCGCCAAGGAAACCTCGGTGGCCAAATCCACCTGACATGCCAAGTGGTCACCGCTCGGTACGCCCGGAAGCGTTGCAAAAGCTCGGGACGACTCAAAACTTCCCGCCCACTTCGGGGCCGGGCCGCCAAGGGATCCGTGTGCACAAGAACATTCAAAGGCGGCGCCCCTTTAAATTGGCCCTGATCGCCGGGGCCCTGGCCCTTGCCCTGATCGGGCCGGGGGCAGCGGCCGCCCACCCCCTGGCCCCAGCACTCTTGGAACTGCGGAGCGGGGAAGATGGACTCGCCGAGGTGGCCTGGAAAACCTCGCGCCTCAAGCCTCGGGGGGCCGACATTCGCCCGCTCTTGCCAAGCGAGTGCCCCGCCGTTTCGGACCCCGTGGTCGAGGAGGACGAGCAAAGCGTCACCCTGGTCTGGAACATTCAATGCCCGGGGAACGAGGGGTTGGTGGGGCGACAGATCGCGATCAGCGGGCTCGAGGCCACCCGAATCGATGTGCTGGTGCGGGTTACCCTGGCCGACCAGCGCGTTGTCAGCACGGTGCTCCATGCCGGGGACTCGGAATTCCGGGTGCCGGCCAGGCCTGAGAAAAGCCAGGTCTTCAAGGCCTACACCCAACTGGGGTTCCAGCATATTCTCACCGGGCCCGACCACCTTCTCTTTGTTCTGGGGCTGATTCTACTGGTGATCGGCTGGCGGCCCCTGCTCAAGACCGTGACCGCCTTCACGGTGGGGCACAGCCTCACGCTCTCGGTGGTCGCCCTGGGTCTCGTCCGGGTCCCATCCTCCCTGATCGAGGTGCTGATCGCCGGGAGTGTTCTCCTGCTCGCCGTCGAACTGACCACGCGCAACCGCGCACGGCCGAGCCTTCTGCGGCGGAAACCCTGGCTCATGGCTCTGGGCTTCGGACTGCTCCACGGAATGGGCTTCGCCGGGGCCTTGGCAGAGATCGGCCTCCCCGACGACGAGATTCCCCTCGCGCTCTTCTCATTCAATATCGGCATCGAACTCGGACAACTCGCCTTCGTGGCCGTCATCCTCGCCGGGGCCGGACTCCTGCGGGCGCCCCTCGCCCGGGCCCCCATCTGGGTGCTCCGGGCTCCCGCCTACGTGATCGGCAGCCTGGCGGTCTATTGGATGCTCGAGCGCACCGCCGGCCTGCTCTGAGTTCGACGCTCCCGTTGGGCCGAAGGCGGCCCGGGGGCGCGATCCGCGGGCGAGCCTTGCCGGGGCTCGTGCGTGGCTAAACCCAGGGCAAAGGCCAGGGATAGGGACCCGCGAAGGGCTCGTTAGGAAAGCCAGCGCCCCAGGCCGGTGCCCCAAAGAATTTTCATGAACTTCTTCAGGCCGGCGTCGCTCTTGGCTCGATAGGGATAACGGGAGACCGACATCTTCCCGCCCCGCCGGTCCACGAGAATAGGCTCGGCATGGCAGTAGCCCTTCAAGCCGGTTTCGCCGTTGACCTGGCCGATGCCGCTCTCCTTGCGCCCACCGAAGGGCGCTTCCTGGATGCCATAGGTCATGGTCATGTCATTCACGCAGACGCTGCCCGACTCCATGCGTTCGGCAATCTTGATGCCCTTGCGATTGTCACGGGTCCAAACGCTTCCGCCCAGACCGTAGGTGCTGTCGTTGGCGAGTTCGATGGCTTCTTCCTCGTTGGCCACCCGCATGATGGGAAGAACGGGACCGAAGGTTTCCTCGCGCATGATCTGCATTCCGTGGTCGACGTCGGTCAGCACGGTGGGTTCGTAGAAAAGGCCCTGAAGATCCGGATTGCGTCGGCCGCCGGTCAGAACAGTCGCTCCCCGATCCAGGGCATCGGCTACGTGCTCCTCGATAATCTCGAGTTGCCGGGGCCAGAAAATTGCCCCCACATCGAATTCCCCGTCGGCTCCCTGGCGCAATTCCGAGACCCTCTTCACGACTTTCTCCGTGAACGCATCCGCCACCGCGTCCACCACGTAAACGCGCTCGGTGCCACAGCAATATTGACCGGTATTCATGAACGCGCCGGCCACGGCCCCCGCCGCCGCGTAGTCGAGATTGACGTCATCGCAGACGATCATCGCGTCCTTGCCCCCGAGTTCGAGGGTGCACGGAATCAACTGTTCGGCGCAGGACACGGCGACCTTGCGCCCGGTCGCCACGCTTCCGGTGAAAGCCACCTTGTCGACCCCGGCCCGGCAGAGCGCCGCTCCGGTTTCCCCATCGCCGGTCAACACCTGCAAGAGACCGTCGGGCAGCCTTGCCTCGGCGAAAATTTCCCCGGCCAATAAACCCGAGAATGGCGTGACCTCCGAGGGCTTCAGAATCACGGCGTTGCCCGCGATCAGCGCCTGAATCGAGGGATTCATCGCCAACACGAAGGGCGCGTTCCAGGGACTGATCACCCCCACCACCCCCAGCGGTCGATAAACGATCCGCAGGCGCTTCATCCAACGCGAAAGGCCGTGGAGTGTTTTCTTTTCTGTCTTGAGAATACGCTCGGCGTTTTTCGCGTAGTAGTTGAGCGCGTCCCCCACCGCAAAGACTTCCATTTGGAGCGCTTCGGTCCGGGGCTTCCCGGTCTCCGCAATCACGGTGGAGAGGATGTCTTCCTGGCGCTCGAGAAGAATCTCGAGGGCACGCACCATAAACCGCGCCCGTTCGGAAATGGGCAACGCCCCCCAGTCGACCTGGGCCTTCCGGGCCCGGTCCACCGCCGCGGCCACATCCGCCGCATTCTGCACATCGATTTCCCCGATGGGTTCCAGGTTGGCAGGGCTGGCCAGGGCCAAGCGGCGGCGCCCGGACGAATTGGTATCAAGGGGGGTCACAATGGCCATGCGGGCTCTCCTACTGGGGGAATCGCGAAGGGTACACAAACCGACAAGACGCGGATACCTGAAGCAAAACTCAACTCCATTGGCCGCCCCTCCCCCCGGCGACTCTCCCCGAGGAGGGGCTACACTCTTCTTTCCCTTACCACAGCCAGCAAGGAGCAAAATGGTCGCCGGGGGCAAATCGGCATTGGCGGGCAGGCGAGTCCTGGAGATCGCCGACGAAAGCGGCGTCTATTGCGGAAAACTTCTGGCCGACATGGGCGCCGATGTCATCAAGATCGAGCGGCCCGGGGGCGACGCCGGCCGCGCCCGGGCGCCTTTTCTGGCCGACCGCCCCGGCGAGGACCGCAGCCTCCATTTCTTGTACATGAATACGAGCAAACGCGGTATTACCCTGGATCTGGACCGCGCGGAAAGCGCTCCCCTACTCAGGCGCCTGGCCCTGGGCGCGGATATCGTGCTCGAAACCCTGCCCGTCGGTCGACTGGACGCACTGGGCATTGGCCACGCATCCCTTGCCGCCGAAAAACCCGAGATCGTGGTCACGTCCATCACCGGTTTCGGGCAGACCGGACCCCATTCGCATTGGAAGTCATCGGACTTGGTGGCGGGGGCTGTGGGCGGCCCCCTGCACGTGACCGGCGACGCCGACGACCCCCCTGTGGCCCTGGCCGGAGAGCAGAACTTCCTGATGGCCTCGACCTGTGCGGCGGCGAGCAGCATGATCGCCCTACTCTCCGCGGCCCGAACCGGACGGGGCCAACACGTGGACATCTCGTTGCAGGAGACCACCCTTTCGGTCTCCCATATTTCCGGGGTGGGCAAATGGCTGGACGACGGAATCATCCCCCGGCGCGTGGGCACCGGGCTGACCGCGTCGGTTCCCTCGGGCGCCTACGCGTGCCAAGACGGCCGGGTCTACCTGATGGTCAACCGACCGGCCCACTGGAAGGCTCTGGCCCAGTGGATCCACGAGGAAACGGGAAACGAGGAAGTTCTCGATCCCCTTTTCGAGGGACCTTCATCCAGGCGAATCGAATACCGAGAACTCCTTGATCTGTTCATCTCGGACATGACCGCCTTGCACACCGTGAACGAAATTTTTCACGAAGGCCAGCGACGCCACATTGCATTCACCCCGCTGCAATCCACCGAGGACGCCGCCCGGGATTCCCATCTGCAGTCCCGGGACTTTTTCGTCGAGGTGGACCACTCGGCCACGGGTCCCCTTCGCTACCCCGGCGCGCCCTTTCGTCCGGAGTCCACGCCGTGGTCGATCTCGCGCCCTGCGCCCCGGGTCGGCGAGCACAACCAGGAGGTCCTGGGTGGAGAACTGGGGCTCGCCCAGGAAACCCTCGAGAGCCTGGGCCAGGCGGGGGTGATCTGAGTCTCCATGGATCAGCAAGCCCTCGCAGACTTGAAGGTGGTCGAATTTACCCAGGGCATGGCGGGCCCGTGGATTGGCCGAATGCTGGCCTGGTGCGGCGCCGAGGTGATTCGCATCGAGTCCCACCGGGTTCCGGGAGTCGTGCGACTCTACGTTCCGCCGGCCGCCAAGGACCGAAAGATACAACCCGAGATGTCGCCCTGGTTCACCGACTGGGATGCAGGCAAATTGTTCGTGACCCTCAATCTCAAAGAACCCGGCGGCGCCGAACTGGCCCGGAAACTGGTTGCGCGATGCGATCTGGTCGTTGAGAACCACCGCTTCGGGGCCATGGACAAACTCGGCCTCGACTGGGAGACACTCCGTGGCGTTAATCCCGAACTCATCGCCATCAGCAGCAGTGGCTTCGGAGACCATGGGCTGCACCCGGGCTACGTGAGTTGGGGACCGAATATCGAGGCCATGTCGGGGATGGCCTGGCTCGGAGGCTTTCCCGAAGGTCAGGGCGCCATGACCCAATACGCCTACCCGGATTCCCTGTCGGCACTTCACGGACTCTTTGCCGTGCTCTGCGCCCTCGATCACCGGGAGCGAACCGGCGAAGGACAGCGGATTACCCTGGCCCAACTCGAGACCACCGTCGCCATGATTGGGCCCGAAATGATGGACCAACTCGCCCACGACCAAGCGCCGGCGCGCCTGGGCAACCGTTCGACCTACCGCGCACCCCAGGGCTGCTATGCCTGCGCGGGGGAGGATCGGTACTGCGCCCTCTCGGTCTCCAGCCCCGAGGAGTGGCACGCCCTGTGCCGCATCATCGGCCGGGAAGAGTGGGCCGGGGACGCCCACCTGGCCAGCCTCGCCGGGCGCCAGCAGGCCGCCGACCGCATCGACGAGGCGATTGAAAATTGGACCCGCAGCCGATCGCCCCAGGACGCCGCGAAGACATTGCAAGCCGCCGGGGTTCCGGCGGGCGCGGTGCAAAATACCGAGGATCAGTATCGCCGGGATCCGCATCTGGCCGAGCGCGGTTATTTTGAAACGATTCCGCACCTGAAGAAGGGCGAGGTCGTAGCCCCGGGCATTCCCCTGGGCTTGACGGGAACACCCGGGCGAACCCCCCGAGCCGGGGCCGCCATGGGCGAGGACAATGCGTCGGTCTTCCGCGACCTGCTTGGGCTGACGGAGACCGAGTACGCCGACTATCTGGCCACCGGAGCCATCGAGGCGCCCCCGGAACCCAACCCCGAAAACCCCCGCCCCACAGGCGATTAAGCCGGAGGAAACATGTCCACTCTTCAGAACGACTACGAATTGATCGGGATCGAAATCGACGCAGGCGTCGCCTGGGCCACCGTCGACAACCCGCCGATCAATCTGATCACCCTGCCCCTCTTCGCCGAACTGACACGACTGGGGGAGACCGTGGCCGAGGACGACGCCATCCGGGTGCTCGTCCTGCGAAGCGCCAACCCCGATTTCTTCCTGGCCCACTTCGACGTGGAAGCGATCCTGGGCTTCAACATCGAGAGTGAGGCCGTTCGCTCCCCGAACAACGCCTTCCACCAGATGTGCGAGGGATTCCGCTTGATGGACAAAGCCACCCTGGCCCAGATCGAGGGGCGCGTGGGCGGGGGGGGCAGCGAACTGGTCTCGGCGTTCGACATGCGCTTTGGCGTACTGGGCCAAACCGTGATCAACCAGATGGAAGTGCCCGTGGGCATCCTGCCCGGCGGCGGGGGCACCCAGAGATTGCCGCGTATGCTCGGCCGGGGGCGAGCCCTGGAGGTGATCCTCGGCGGCATCGATCTCGACGCCGAAACCGCCGAGCGCTGGGGCTACCTGAACCGGGCGCTGGCCCCCGAGGCCATCGGGGATTTCGTGGACACCCTGGCTCGGCGCATGGCCGGGTTTCCCCCCGAAGCCCTGCGCCTCGCCAAGCGCGCGGTCAACGCCGCCGAGGGCCCCCTGGCCGAGGGCTTGATCGAAGAGGACTACCTCTTCCAAACCCTGCTGCGCACCCCGGACGCCCCCAAGGCCATGGAGCGCTTTCTCGAACTCGGAGGCCAGACCCGGGAGGGCGAGTTGCGGGTGGCCGAACTCAGCGCCGAACTCGCCAAGAAGGGATGGCGCTGACCCCACGTCTTGTGGCGCCGCGCGCCCTCGGCTAATTGCTGGGGATGGACGAGGCCCAGGGCTTGCGAGGATTCGATGCGAACGAGAAGCGCATCGTGCACTTCACGGGCTTCGCCCACGCGGCCACCCACTACGTCGAACTCCTCTACCCCACCCTCGCGGTGGGCCTAGTCGCCCAGACCCCGGGCGTCGACTCCATCGAAGAGGCCCTGTCCTGGAGTTTCGGCGGCTACCTGCTCTTCGGCCTCGGCGCCCTGCCCGCGGGCTACGCGGCGGACCGGCTCGGCGGACGCCGGGTGATCTTGGCCGGGCTCGTGGTGGCGGGGGTGTCGGCGTGTTTGGCCGCCGCCACTTCCCCCGGTTGGTCCCTGGCCCTGGCCCTTTGCGGCATTGGCTTGGGGGCGAGCCTCTACCATCCCGCCGGAACCGGCCTGCTCTCTCGGGCGGTGGCCGCCCGGGGCCGCGCCCTGGGAATCAACGGCGTCTACGGCAACGTGGGCATTGCCCTTTCGCCCCTGGTGACAGCCCTGCTGGTGGAGAGCCTCGGCTGGCGGCAGACTTTCCTGGCCACGGGCGTCTTCATCCTGATAGCCACCCTCGCCTTCAGCCGGGTCCGGATTGACGAGCCCGGCGTTGTGACGGTCCAGCCCACGAGCACCCCCGGCGCCCAGGGAGATACGCGCAAAGCGGTTCTGGCCTTTGTGCTGCTGTGCGCGGCGGCCACCCTGGGCGGGTTTGCGTATCGCGGCAATACCGTCGCCCAGCCCGCGCTCTTCTCCGAGCACATCTCCTTCATGGGCTACGGCGCCGCAGCTTCCCTGGCCATGCTCCTGGGCACCCTCGGCCAATACGCCGGGGGCCGAATCGCCGACCGCTTCGACTTGCGAATCAGCTACCTCGCCTACCAGGTGGCCAGCCTGCCCGCCCTGGTGGTCATCGCCTCAACCACCGAATGGCCACTTCTGATCGCCTCGGCCATCTACGCCTTCTTCGCCCTGGGCATGCAACCCATCGAGAACAGTCTCTTCGCTGTTCTCACCCCCGAGCGGTGGCGTTCCACCGCCTATGGGCTGAAATTTGTCCTGACCTTCGGCGTGGGGTCCAGTGCGGTCTGGATGGTGCGTGGGGTGGCCGAAAGTAGCGGCTGGCACGCGGTCTACGCCGTTCTCGGGTGGGTCGTGGGGGCACTGGTGATGTGTATCGCCATGCTCATGGTCGTGACCCGGAAACTCAAAATCCGCAACGACTAAACGTCGCCGGGCCCGAAGCTCATTTCCAAGCCCTAGGAGCCAAGGGGTCAAGCCTCCAGGGACTCGGCCACCAATTCCGCGATGTCCGCGACGCGAACCTCGCCCCCTGGATCCAGGGCTCCACTTGCGTCGGAAAACATCTGCATGCAGAAGGGGCACGACAGCGCCGCGGTCTTGGCCCCGCAGCCCTGAATTTGCTCGAAGCGCTCCTGGTTGATTCGCTTCTCGGGCTTGTCGTCCATCCACGCGTAGCCCCCGCCGGACCCGCAGCAGTGAGACTTGGACCGACTCTTCTCGAGTTCGACGAACGCCCCCTCCTCGGACACGCTCTCCACCACCGTGCGCGGAGCTTCGTAGACTTCGTTGTGGCGACCGAGATAGCAGGGGTCGTGGTAGGTCACGCTGTCCAGGTTCTTCTTCGGCGCAAGCCGCCCATCGTGGAGCAATTCCTCGATCAACTCGCTGTGATGAATCACCTCGAGTTCCCCGCCGTAGTCCGAGTACTCGTTCTTGAGCGTATTGAAACAATGGGGGCAGGTGGTGATCACCTTCTTGATCCCGTAGCGCTCGAAGCTCTCGATATTTTCTTTCGCACACATCTGGTAGGTGAGTTCGCCGCCCACCCGCCGAGCCGGGTCACCCGTGCAAACCTCCTCGGCACCCAGGAGGCCAAAGTCAACGTTCGCCGCGTCCAACACCTTCACCATGGAGCGGCTGACCTCGATGTTTCGATCGACCATGGAGCCCGCACACCCGACCCAAAAGAGATACTCGGCCCGATCGCCCCGGCCAAAAACCTTGACGTCCAGATCCTCGAACCACTCCTCCCGGTCTCGGGAAGCTCCCGCAAAGGGATGCATCCGGTCGTCCATGTTCTTGAGAAAGGCCTGGGCATCCTCGCCCATCTTCGACTCGGTCATGACCAGGTGTCGCCGCATATCGACAATCTTGGGCACATGCTCGATGTACATGGGGCATTCCTGCATGCACGCGCCGCAGGTTCTGCACCCCCAGAGTTCAGCCTCGAGTACCGCCGGCGGGCTTTCATCCCCGGCCTCGCCCATCAGGGAAAGCCCGTCGGGTACACCCTCTCCCGCCCGCATGGAATCGGCCGCTTGGTTGAGATGCCCGTGCATATCCTGAATCAATTTGCGCGGACTCAGGGGAGAGCCGCTGATGGAAGCCGGGCAGACCGACTCGCAGCGCCCGCAATTCACGCAAGCGTCCACGTCCATGAGCGCCTTCCAGCTGAACCGATCGAGCTCCCCAATCCCCAAGCGATCCAAGGCTTCCTCGTCCTCGTCGAGCAACTGGTCGATATCGGGATGCGAAAGCTTTCCCATGGGACCGAGGTTCCGCAGAAAGATGTTCCCCGCTCCATACAGAACGTGGGTGAACTTCCCGTAGACGAAATAGGCGATGAATGCGAAGGCCGTCACCGCGTGAAACCACCAGAGCCACCGATGAAGGGCAAAAAGCGTCCCGGGGTCGACGCCCTTGATTGTCAGGGCCAGCGCGTAACCGATGGGCGACCAGAGAGCGACTTCCGGCGAGGAGATCGCCTCGGTCAATGCAAGCCGAATCGCCTCCACCGCAAAACCTTGAACGAAGAGCAGAAAAAGCAGGCCCAGGGCGATCCAGTCGTCCATCACCGAGTGCAATCGATCCGGGCGGACGATGAGCCGCCAGTAGAGCGCCATGGAGAGGCCCACCAGCCCGATCCCCCCAGCGAGATCGGCGAACAGCGAAAAGCCCAGATAGAAGGGGCCCGCGATGAAGTGGACGCCCGTCCACTCCTGCACGGCAATCACCGCGGTCGCAATGAAGGCCCCGAGGAATCCGTAGAAAATCAAAAGATGCGCGACACCGGGGAAGGGATCTCGCAAGTGACGACGCTGGCCGAAAACCTCGATCAGAAGACCGCGGAATCGCTCGCCCAGTCGGTCGCTGCGATCCTCCGGGGCGCCCAGGCGCCAGAGCCCAATGCGACGCCAAGCCCCGCGCAGCAACAGGCCCACGGCGATGACGGCCAAGCCATAAATTGCGGGACCGAAGGCAATGTTCCAGAAAATTTCGCGTGTGGGTTCCATTGGGCCGACTGCAAACTACCAACCCTGCTGCATTGGTCGCAACCTCCAGCCTCGCTACACTGCGCCGCTCACGCCGGCACGCCCTCCCCACGCGCACAGGGGGGCCGGATCACAACACAGCCCGGGCAAGCGAGAGACCTCTCCAAAGCCGAGCCAATCCCTAAAACCAAGCCCCTCAAACAAGCCCCTTAAACAAGCCCCTCAAACAAGCCCCTCAAACAAGCCCCAAAGCCAAGCCCCAGCCCAAAACCAAGCCCCAAAGCCAAGGCCAAGCCCTAAACCAAGGCATCCATGCCCCCTCGAGCCCCGAGCGCGGTGTCTTCTTTTTCCCGAGGGAGCGAGGGGCGGGCCGAGTCCCCTCGGCCGCCGGCAAGCTCGAAGGGAAGGGCCCGGACGAAACATCTTACAGCAACACTGAGTTCGCCTGAAAAGTCGCACCCCTGAGCCGACTCGTCCCCGCCGGGCCCGAGCCGCTTCAGCAAACGAAAGGATCGAGATTGGCCATCGAAATCACCGAAAAGATGCGGGTCGACGTCCCCTTGGAAACCGCTTGGGCTTTCGTCACCGATGCTCGCCGAGTGGCGGCCTGTATGCCCGGAGCCGAAATAGTCGAAGAAATCGACGAGCGCACTTTCGTGGGCAAGGCGAAGGTCAAACTCGGGGCGATCACCACCGCCTACAAGGGCCAGGTGGTCTTCGCCAACATCGACGCCGCCGCGCGCAGCATGCGGATCGAGGGCGAAGGGCGCGAAACCGGGGGGGGGACCGCCAAGGGCAGCCTCGACGTCAAGGTTTCGGAAAGCGCTGAGGGCGGCACGGAACTCACCTTCGATGTCCGGGTCGACATCACGGGCAAGGTCATGCAGATGGGCCGGGGCATGATCAAGGGCGTCTCCGCCCAACTCTTCAAACAATTTTCAGCCAACGCCAAAGCGCAACTGGTCGCCGAGACGTCCGGGGGGCCCGGCACCGGCCCCAGTACTGCACCCGGCGCAGCATCCAGCACTGGGCCCGATACCGACGAAGCCCTGGCGGTGGGGGCACTTCTAGGCCGTACGCTCTGGCAGATGGTGGTGGATTTCTTCCGGCGCCTGTTCGGAAAAGCCGACCGCTAACGCATCAGGAGAAGACAAGATGTCCCCCGGCGCCCTGGATGGAATCAAGGTCATTGAATTGGGAGAGAGTGTTTCGGCGCCCTATTGCGCCAAGCTCTTCGCGGATTTTGGAGCCGACGTCATCAAAGTCGAAACCGGCCCAGCAGGGGATTCGGCACGCACCTGGGGGCCCTTTCCCGACGACCAACCCCACCCGGAAAAGAGCGGGCTCTTCCATTTCCTCAACACCAATAAGCGGTCGGTTCAACTGGACCTGGAGAGTTCTTCGGAACGGGCCGCGTTCCTCGACCTGATCCGCTCGGCCGATGTGCTGATCGAGAACATGGCTCCAGCCTGGAAGCGCGAGCGAGAACTCGACTGGCCGCAACTGAAGAAAATCAATCCCGAACTCGTCATGATTTCCATCACCCCCTTCGGACAGACCGGGCCCTACGCCGATTGGAAGGGGTACGACCTGAACGCGTATCACCTCACCGGTGCCAGCGACCGCTACTGCGGCCGCCCCGGGCAGATGCCTCTGGAGCACGGCACCTTCGCGGCGGATTTTTTTGGCGCGGTGAGCGCCGCCGCCTGGGGACTGGCCGCCACCCTGGGCCGGGAGAACGTCGGTGGAGGCCAACAGGTTGATGTTTCGTGCGCCGAAGCCATCGCGGCGAGCTTCGTCGGCGGCCAGAACATCGGGGGCTTCGCCCAGGATGGCGCTTTCGACAAACGCACCGGTATCGGCATGCCCCTGGCGGCGCCCGCCAGCATCGTGCCCTGCAAGGACGGCCACGTCTGGATGCTCGCCTTGGAGAGCGGCCAGTGGAACGGGCTGCGCAAGGTCATGGGCGATCCGGAGTGGATGCGCCTCGAGATGTTCCAGGACATGTTCGCACGCGGCGAAAACGCCGATCTCATCTACTCCATGATCAACGAGTGGTGCGCCGAGCACGGCAAGATGGAAATCATGGACCGCTGCCAAGCCGCGGGCTGCCCGGTCACGGCGGTTTTCACCGTGGCCGAAGCCGCCGAGCACCCCCACCTGCGCGAACGCGGCTACATCGTCGAACTCGAACACGAGGCCCTGGGCCGCTTTCGCACCCTGGGTGCACCCTTCAAGCTGT
>DUCT01000124.1 GCA_012959665.1 Myxococcales bacterium
GAGGAGGCGACTGTCTACTGCCGATAGATCGAGATGAACTCGTCGGAGGGAGAAATAACTCCTGACCCGACTTCTCTGACCGCCCCGATGACCTCGTGTTGTCGGGGCGGTTTTTTTTGCCCGGGGTTTGTCCGGGGATTGGGAAGGCCTGGGGAGAGGTTTGGCCGGGGGGGGGCGGCACACCCCCTCCTGACCCGGCGAGTCAAAGCCCCTGGGCTCTCGCTCCCGATACGCCTGGCGTCGGTCACTGGGACAACCCTGGGACAACCCTGGGACAACCCCTGGGTCAGTCACTGGAACAGTCATTGCGACAGCCCCTGGGACAGCCACACAGACCAAAGATTAAAGGCTAGAAACTAGAGACTAAAACTAGAGGCTAAAAACTAAAGACTAGAGGGCGTCGAGAAAATCCTTGAGCGGTGACGTGTGAGCAGGAAAATACCGGCGAGTGCCAAGCAGAGACTCAAGACGACTTGGGCCGGTAGGGAAAGAGGAACGGCATGGGGAGGGGTGGTTTCGAGAACTTCGATGGGAAAGAGTGCCGTGGTGGTGGACCCGTTGCCCAGCTGCCCATAGAAAGAATCTCCCCAGCAATACCGAACCCCCATGGCCGTTTCGGCGCACGCGTGGAGATCGCCCAGCCCGATATCGATGACCCCGCTGGTGAGCCCGGTCACGGGAGCCGGAATAAAACGATTGACCAGGCTGCCGCTCCCGAGCTGGCCGTCCATGTTGTTCCCCCAGCAGTCGACGCCGCCAGAAGTCAGCAGCGCGCAGGTGAATTCCTGGCCAGCTTCAATGGTCTCGATGGTGCCTGCCAGTCCGATCACAGCAGCCGGGGTGGTTTGGGCATTAATCAGATCTGCGTTGCCGACTTGTCCGGAAAAGTTGTCTCCCCAGCACAGTGCCTGGCCGGTCGGTGTCCTGATGCAGGTATGAAATTCCCCGGCCGCGACCCGGTCGACAAAGCCGATTCGGGTTCCGACGAAGCTGAGGCCGGTCACCGGCGTCGGCTGGAGCCTCTGGATGAAAGTTCCGTCGCCGAGTTGCGCGAAGTCATTGTTGCCCCAGCAGTAGGCATCGGCGGAAGTGGTGACCGCGCAGCTGTGGTCGTAGCCGCTGGCTACATCGGAGACCAGGCCGCTCAGCCCGGCAATGTTTGTGGGCAGCAGCCGGTCGAAGAAGCTGTTGTTTCCCACCTGGCCGGTGGAGTTGTCTCCCCAGCACTGGGCGGTTCCCCCCGTGATGACGACGCAAACGTGTTGGCGCCCGGGTGAGAACGTCTCGACGGTCCCCGCGAGCCCCGCCACCGGGTTGGGGACCAGCGATGAAACCCGGCTTCCGTCACCCAACTGGCCCTGGGAATTGTCGCCCCAGCAGAGCATTTCGCCGAAGATCGTCAGCGCGCAGGTGAAGGCTTCGCCGGTGCCGATCGCGAGGATCGGATCCGGACCGAGCCCGGTGACCGGGGCCGGGTAGGCGCGGGAATTGAGGGTGCCGTCGCCGAGCTGTCCCGAGTCGTTGTTGCCCCAGCACTCAGCGGCGCCGATGCCCGAAACCCAGCAGGTGTGGCCGTTGCCTCCGGCAAATTCGGCCAAGGCGGCGGGAGCCAGTAGAGTCGAAACGCCCAGGAGAGCCAGGGCGAGCCCGACGGTGGGCCGTAATCGGACCGAGGACGGGGATTGTTTTGTCCCCGAGGGATTAGCGCTGGGGGCTTGCATTCAGTGTTCCTCGCGGGTTGCTTGCGGTTGCGGGCCAAGCTTTGCGTGCCAGACCCGTTTTGATGATCGGTAAACCCGAGGCATCGCTTGAGCTTGGGAGGGGCGCTCGCACTGATTTCATTGGAGAAAGCGAACCGCAACCGTGCGGATCGGCGGTCGGGGCGCGTTCCAGGAGTCCCGGGGAGCCCGGGGGCGGGGGCGGTCGGGCCCCGGGGAGCGTGGGTTAGGGATACGCTGGGCGAGGAGCTAGGTAAAACGCCAACAGGGCAACTGGCTGTCCGGGTGCGGGAGAGACGCACTTGGGACGCACTCCCCATGCGGTTTCGAGGCAGTTCCGGAACGAGGGGGGAGGGGGAGCGGGCGGTTCTTCGGCTCCTCGGTGGGGTGCGCTGGAGGACCAGGGGGGGAACGCTTAGAGGCGCCCTCGCTTCTTGTAGAGCGGAGCGAAATGCGTCCGGGTCGATTGGGGGAGGGGCACGGGATTTCCCATCAACCGGGCGCCCCAGACCAGCTGAGCGGTCCGCTCGACTAGGTGGGCGACCCCCAAGGCATCCGAGGCGCTTTTCCCGACGCACAGGAGCCCATGGTTGGCCATGAGCACTGCCCCGCGATCTTCCAGGTGTCGGGCCACCTCTTCGCCCAGGGCATCGGAGCCCGTGCGGCGGTACTCGGCCACGGGCACGTCGCCACCCACGTAGATATCGAATTCCTCCACCACGCAGGGAATCGGGGTGTGGTTGACGGCGAACATGCTGGCGAACAGCGCGTGGCAGTGGAGAACAGCGCCGATATCCGCATGCCGGGACAAGCACGCCAGGTGGAGGGCCTTTTCCGTGGTGGGCGCCCGGTGGCCCTCGAGCACGTTGCCCCCAGGGTCCACGACCACCAAGTCGTCGGGAGTCATCCCGGCGTAGCCCAGGGATGCGGGGGTCAATACGATACGGCCGTCGTCGAGGCGCGCTGAGAGGTTTCCCGCGGTGCCTTCGACCAGGCCGCTGGCCGACATTTCCCGGGCGACAGAGAGCAGTTCTTCTTTGATTTTCTGATCCAAGGTGCGGGTCCTCGTGGGGGGTGGCAGGTTGGGCCACGATTGTTGCTAGCCTGAGTCTACACCGACCCCCTCAACGTGGCCCCCAGGAGACCCCCATGCAAAGCCCTCTCAGCTACGAGCAAAAACGTGCGGTGGTGGTGGGTTGTTTCTCGGGCATGGGGGAAGCGACCGCCCGGATCGTCGGGGAACTCGGTGCCGAGATTGTGGCCGTGGATATCAAGAAGCCCAAGGTGGCCCATGCGGATTTCTTCGAGGTTGACTGCCGAGACCCCGGGGCAATTGATTCCGCGGTGGTCGAGATCGCCCAGGCGGGTCCTATCGACGCACTTTTCTATTGCGCCGGCTTGCCCGGTGGATCGTTTTCCAACATCGACGTGATGAGCGTGAATTTCCTGGGTCAACGGCATTTCGTGGAGGCGTGCGTTCCCCACATGAAGCGGGGCGATGGAGTCGCGTCTATTTCCTCGGCAGCGGGCATGGCGTACATGATGGCGCTGGAGCGAGTCAAGGAACTGCTCGCCCTGACGGATCACGCCGAAGCGCTGGCCTGGGTGAAGGAGGCCGACGCCGCCGGAAACCTCGAGGGGTATTCGTTTTCCAAGATGTGCACCATCGTCTACGTGCTGAACCGTGGACCCCTGCTCACCCGGGAAACGGGCATTCGCTTCAACTGCATCAGCCCCGGCCCCACGGATACGCCCATGATGCCGCATTTTGAAGAGCAGGTGGGTAAGGCCTTCATGGACAATTTCCCCAAGCCCATTGGACGGAATTCCAGCGCCGACGAGCAGGCCTGGCCCCTGGCTTTTCTCAACAGTTCGGCGGCCAGCTACATCAGCGGTGAAAATATCTTTACCGATGGGGGCTGCGCCGGGGGGATTATGACTGGCTCCATCGATCTCTCGAAGATGATGCCGAGCTAGCGGCGAAGTCGCTTCGCTCCTGATCCCGCGCTC
>DUCT01000125.1 GCA_012959665.1 Myxococcales bacterium
CGATGGAGCCCGTGGCGGCCTGAAGGGTGAACTCCGTGGCGGGGCGATGGGCGCCGGGGCCCTCAAGTCCCCAGGGCGAGAGGGAAACCACCGAGAGCGCCGGATGACTGCGCTGGAGTTCCTCCACCGAGAGTCCCTGGGCATCGAGTCCGCCCGGGCCGAAGCTTTCGATGAGAATGTCCGCCTTGGCAATCAGGGCGAGAAGGGTTGTTCGGTCCTCGGCCACGGTGGGATCCAGGGCGATGCTCCGCTTGGACGCATTCAGGAACTGGAAGAGAACGCCGTCCTCTCCTTCACCCGGGTCTGTGCCCGAAGCCGTCCAACCGCGCAGGGGGTCGCCGCCGTCCGGGCTCTCCACCTTGACCACGTCGGCGCCCGCGTCGGCGAGCATCTTGGCGCAGTACGGACCCGCGATTGCCGTCGAAAGGTCGACCACCCGCCAGCCCGCCAGAGGCCAGGCGCCGGGCTCTTCCGCTTCCATGCCGTTCCTTTCACCCACGGGCCGCGCTGGGGCGGGGCCCTAGTCTTCTTCTATCTGCCGGTTTTCTGATTCCCCGGTCAGTACGTTTTTCAGAACCTTGCCCGCCGCGTTCCGGGGCAGGGGTTCGGTTCGAATCTCCCACTCGCTGGGCACCTTGTAGGCGGCCAGGGTTTCCCGGGCCCACGCGACCAGGGCCGCGCTGTCGATGGAGGCGCCGGGTGCTGGGACCACCACGGCCTTGACGGCCTGGCCGAGTTCCTCGTGGTCGACCCCCACCACCGCGCACTCGCCCACCGAGGGGTGTGCGTCCAGGCGATGCTCGATCTCCACGGGGTAGACGTTCTCCCCGGAACGCAAAATCATGTCCCGAGCGCGGGAGTTGATGAAGAGGTAGCCGTCGGCATCCAGGCAACCGATATCCCCGGTGGCCAACCATTGGTCCGGCTTGATGGCCTCGGCCGTGGCCTCGGGGTTTCGCCAATAGCCGAGCATCAAGTAGGGACTGCGGATATGGATCTCGCCGTACTCACCCGTGGGCACGGGCTTGTCATCGGCGTCGCGGATCTCCAGGCGATGCCCTACCGCGGGAAGGCCCACCGACGTGGGCCGGGTTTCGAGTTCCGAGCCCCCAATGCTGGTGCCCATTCCACCGGATTCCGAGAGCCCGTAGCCCAGCCCCAAGTTGCCCGCGGCGTTGGGAAAGGCTTCCTTCATTCTACGTTGGAGGTCGGGGCTGGTGGGCGCTCCCCCGAAACCGATATTGCGAAGACTCGAGAGATCGAAGCGTTTGCGAGAGGGATGGTTGATCACGATGGCCCCGGAACTGCCCAGCGCGCTCCAAATGGTGACTTTCTCCTTTTCCATGATGCGCATCACATCCTCGGGGTCGAAGCGCGAGCCCCGGTAGACGGTCTTGGCCCCCTGGCTCAGCATCATGATGACCGCCGCGTACAGGCCCGAAAGGTGGAAGAGGGGAACGGTGACCAGGCTGCACGGGGAGGGCGGAGGCTCTGCGCCCTCTGGGGCGGGCTGCCCGGGCGCGGCGAGCATGAAACGCTCGAGGCCGTGGAGGGCCTGGGTCCGGGTGAACCCCACCAGGGCGCGATGACTGACCAAGGCGCCCTTGGGGCGGCCGGTGGTTCCGCTGGTGTAGAGGATCAGGCACGGGTCGTCTTCGGCAATCGGTTGATCGGGCAGTGTCGCGTCCGCTGAGGCTTCCATCAGGGCGGCGAACTCGCTTTCGATCTCCAGGGTCGGGATGTCGAGGTCGAGGTCCTTGATTCGGGCCAGGCGTTTGCGGTCGCCGATCAGGAGTTTCGGTTCGCTGTGCCCCGCCGCGTAGTTGATTTCGTCTGCGGTCCAGAGGCCGTTGAATGCCACCAGGATGCCGCCCAGGCTGGCCACGGCCCACCAGGTCATCACCCACTCGGGCCCATTGGCGGCGAGCAAAGCGACGCGATCACCCCCCTCGATGCCGTACTGCTCCGAGAGTCCCCGGGCGATGGAGGCGACATGCTGGAGATGTTTCGCATACGTGATCCGCCAGTCGCCCTGGACGATGTATTCCTTGTCGCCGTGGAGCGCGGATTCCTGGAGCAGGTCTCGAACCGAATCCGGGCGGGTCTTGAAAACTTCCATTCGCTCCCCGTGAACCTCCTCCTCGCAGAGTTCGAAGGGGCCGCCGGGGCCGATCAACTGTTGGCGGATCTCTGCGCGTACGCTCAAGGGTTCGTCTTTCTCGGGGCTGAAGGGGTTGAAGGGGGCTTGGATGAGCTGAATGGGCTGGCCGCCGGTGGGCGGGTTTTCTTTTCCAGCGGCGAATTCTAACCCGCTCGGGGCCAGCTTCCACGGCTAAAGCCAGCGGCCGACCGAAGGGATTCTCGTTAGGATAGATCGCCCCGTCAAGCGAGATTCGCGCGAATGGGCGGGCTGGAGAGAGGGAGTGGGAATGCAGGAATTTGCGGGCAAGGTTGCCGTTGTGACGGGAGCGGCCAGTGGGATTGGACGTGCGCTTTGCCAGGGTCTGGCCGCTCTGGACATGAAGGTCGTGATGGCGGATGTCGAGGGGGGTGCTCTCAACGAAGCGGCCGAAAAGCTGAAGGCCGCGGGCCACACGGTGTTGGCGGTTCGGACCGATATCAGCCAGGCGGATTCGGTGAGTGCCCTGGCCGAGCGGACCGTGGAGGTTTTTGGCACCGCGCATGTGCTCTGCAACAACGCCGGGGTTTTTGCAGCGGGCCTCTCCTGGGAGGCGCCGCAAAGCGATTACGACTGGGTGTTCGGGGTCAATGTCTGGGGAGTTCTCCACGGGTTGCGTAGCTTCGTGCCCCTGATGCTCGCCCATGGCGAAGAGGCGCATATCG
Source organism: Myxococcales bacterium (assembly GCA_012959665.1). Classification (GTDB taxonomy): domain Bacteria; phylum Myxococcota_A; class UBA9160; order UBA9160; family UBA4427; genus JAZXM01. The sequence continues at coordinate 2,845 of DUCT01000125.1, forward strand.
TCAATACGGCTTCCATGGCGGCGGTGACCACCGCCCCGTTCACCTCGGCCTACTACATGAGCAAGGCGGCGGTCTTTTCCCTCTCCGAAAGTCTTTATAGCGAGATGCAGGCGCGTCAGGCGGCCATTGGTGTTTCCGTTCTGTGCCCGGAACTCGTGGACACGGCGATCTCCCGGGGTGAACGCAATCGGCCCGAACACCTGAAGCGCAAGGCGGGGGAGGGCGAGTCCCCGGAACGCGAGCTGGTCGATGCGGCGATTGCCGCGGCCACACCCACCGGCGTCGACCCTGGGGTTCTGGCGGATCGGGCCATCGAGGCGATTCGGGAGAATCGCTTTTATGTTCTGGCCCCGGATGGAAATCCCTGGCGCACCGCGTGCGACGTTCGTCTCGAGGATATTCGCCTGGCCCGAAACCCCACCCACGCGGTGCCCGACCCCTGATCCCGGGCTGATTTCGGTGGTGCGGCGCCGGGGAGTCGCCGCCGGTTCGATGTATGGAAGTCTGGAGCAAGATCGAGAGGAGAGAGCATGGGACGTCTAGACGGGAAGGTGGCGGTGATCACCGGAGCGGCCTCGGGTATCGGGGCTGCAATCGCCCTGCGATTTGCCCAGGAGGGCGCGCGCATTGCGGGCATGGATCTCCAGAAATCCATCGGTGGCGACTGGGACGAGGCGGTGGAGCTGGCAGATGCTGGGCCGCTCCACAAACTCGATGTGCGCGACAAGGTCGCCGTGGGTCGCGCGGTGGCCGAAGTGGAGACCGAGTACGGACAAATCGATTTACTCGTGAACTCCGCCGGCGTGGCCGGTGGCGGTCCGGTGCACTTGATCACCGACGAAGAGTGGGACCGGGTGATGGACGTGAATC
>DUCT01000126.1 GCA_012959665.1 Myxococcales bacterium
CGGCGAGCGAGCCGGCCAGGTGCTGCGGAACAACGCCTGAAACGGGACGGGTAATAAAACCGCCCAGCTGTGAGTTCTTGCCCCCGACGCGCCTCCCCCAAGCCCCGCCCAGGCGCGGGTCAGGGGGTGAACCAGATCGGCGACGTCCAGGCGCGCTCTTGGATGATGGGCTGGTGGTCTTCAGAGCAACAGCCCTCCAGGGCTTCGGGAATCGTGGTCGGGTCTTCGCAACGAACCCCAGCGGCATTGCACGTGTACTGGCTCCAACGACACGACGGATTCTCAAGCACCCGGGCGTAGTAGAAGGCCGCTTGGGCGGGATCGAAGTCGGGGTCTTCCCAGACACTGCAAAGGGAAGCCGCCCCCTGGCCACGGCGCTGGCAGGTAGCGAGATCCACGGCCGCGCCGTTGGGCCCGCCGGCCACGGTCAGCACAGTCTCCAGGATTTCTCCTTCCGAGAGCTGACCCTTGATGATCTGAATACGTTCCAGGGCGGCGCCGGCATCCCGAGCGGTTCCGGGGTCGCGCAAAGCGGAAACGAAGAACCGTGGGCCCCCGGTTGCACCGCCGGGCCGGGCCCCGAGATCCCCGCCCATGGGCGTTCCCCCCGCGTACCCCCGGGCAACGGCATCGGGGCTCCCGCACATGTCCTCGGGATAATCCCATCCCCCGAAGAAGCGAACCCGGGGCCGGGTCCCGCTGGTCCCATAGGCTTCCCCGCGTTGCATGGCCCGAAACAGCGCATCGCGACTGTTTTCCTCGGCCCAAAGAACCGCCAAACCGCCGGGGCCGAACTCCAGGTCGTCGCTAAAACTCTCGGCCTCGGGCGCGCCCCACGCTTCCATCCTACCCGCCCCCCCGTGGCCGGGATGCGCCTGCTCCGAGGTCAAGCCCGGCGCGGCGATATGCGTGTCGGTACTGCCGATGACCCCAAAATGAAAGGGATTGACCCCGAGTTCGCCCTGGATCCGCAAGCCTTCCCCCAACGCCCAGCGCACGTAGTTGTTGGCCGTCGCCTGCTGGGACTCCACGTAGCTGCTCTGCTTCGCACCGAAGCGGTCGTAGGGGAGTTTTTCGAAGCCACAGAACTCGTCCCCTTGCCAGACCGGTAGCCGGGAGTCGCACTCCGATGAGCCCTTGTGCTGCATGATCTCCACCAGGGGTTCCCAGCGGCTGCGCCGCCGGGCTTCCTCGAGCCGGGTGGCCTCGGGCTCTTCTTCGCTGGTGGCGGTCGCACTCTGGAAAATCAATCCGCCGCTGAGGTTCGAGTTGTGGGGAATCGTGAGTGCATCACAGCCCTCGATGCCCTCTACGCATTCCGCCTCCAGGCGATCCCACAAGTCCACCGCCGATGGGGTCTCGATCCAACTCGCGGGCAGTGCGGGCACCTCTGCCCCCCGGAAAATCACGTTGCGATGCAGATTTTGGCCCCTCCCCACACTCGCCGTCCATTCGTAGGCCACGAAGCTGGTGAAAGCGCAGCCCGGGGCCGAGTCGTTGGCTTCCTCGGCAGCGGCAATGATCTCGGCCCAGGTCTCCCCGGCCTTCGCCCGGCAGTCCGCACCGTCCTCGCCGCAAAGTCCCCAGCGCTCCTTGTCCACTAGGCCCCGAAAACCAAAAGCCAGGATACCCGCCGTCGGAATATTGCGATGGGCAAAGCAGATCGGATGCCAATAGGACCAAGTGCCCGGCGTCGTGCAGATATTCATTTCGCCCAGGAACTCCGCGTGATCGGTCACCGCGGTAAAATCCAGTGGGCGGTCCAGACGAATCTCGCGCAGAGCCCGACCCTCGTCATCGTAGGGCTGGATCCCCATTCCCTGGCCCTGGGCGAAACGGTACGCGTCTCGCGGCGAATTCCGCGTGTCCTGGGAGTTCGCGTCAAAGGAGTACGTCGTGTGCACGTGGGTGTCGCCAAAGAAGGGCTGGCGCAAGGGATCGTTGTCCGCGCACGACTCTGGCACCCGCTCGGGGGCATTGTGCGCCTCCGCCCGCGCACCACTCGACGCCCCGAGTTCCAGGATCCCGGTCAGGATCAGAAACAGAAGAAGAACTCGAATCCGGGCCGACATCATCGTACAGCGCCTCCCTACTCGTTGAATGCCGCCCGCCACCCTCGAGCTTCGAAAGCCTCGCGAGTGGTGTGCTTCGAACGGGGTACATAGGGAGCAATGGCCGCGTCGGCCTCCCCCGTTTCTACTGCGTTCCTAAGTTTCGTCAGTGTCTCGCTGCGACGCAGGAGCATTCGGTAAGTGAGTTGTCCGTCGAGGTACTGACCCCAATCGAGCCAGGTCACCCCGTTCTCGGCGGTCGCGTTCCCGGGCCGGTTCTCCGGCGTCGACACCACCAGGGTATAGAAGCCGTCTTGGTCCACCGCGATCGCGTGATCGACCACCGCCGCTTCGCAGATCCCCGCCCAGAAATTATAAGTGGTGACAGTAAATCCCCGAATATCCTTGCCCTCTATGCAGACGGGTTCGTCCGGCGTGTGGGGGGCCGAGAACATCTTGCCCCGAGTCACGTGTACCTCCCCCAACCGTTGGGTATACGGGGTCACCAGGTAGAGGATGTCTTGACTGGCCAGGATGTCGTAGGGAAGGCCCCAATTGGACTTGGTGCTGTATTCCTCGGGCCAGCACAGGCCCCGATGATCGGGAATGGGTAGGGGTGAAAATTTTGTGGTTTCCACGGGCGGCTCGACGCCCTCTGGGTGGGGATCGACCTCCTCAAAAAAGGCGGTTTCGTTGCCCTCGGCGTCATACACCGTGATGGAGGGAAGCAGGACCCCGGTGTTGTTGGGCGGCATGGCACCCAGAACGGAATCCGTGGTTCGGTAGATGTTGAAAATCGCCGGGTTGCGGCCGCCGTTCTTCTTCACGCCGCAGTATGTGGTATTGGGTTCTGGATTTTCGGGAGCCGCCGTAAAAATCAGTTGAGCGGTGAAGCGACGTCCTTGCCCCTCCTCCACCTCTTCCCGGAAGGGATTCACACTGCCGGGATCCGGATCCAGGTCCTCGTCCACCAAGGTCGGCAGATTATTGGTATCGAAATCCGAGGGGTGAAAGGCAAAGTAGCGCGAGTAGGGAAACTCTCCCCGGAAGACGACCTTGCCGCCTTCGGGAACGGGAATGAAACCACGGGGCCCCTTGTCGCCGTGCCAAAAACGATTGCTGAAATAATTCGAGGCCGACGTATCGAGTAGGTAGGGGAAGCGGTTGTTGGTCAGCGGACTGCCGATACCAGGCCAACCGGGGCACCTGGATTCCCCAATCAGTTCGCCCACGACGTACTCGGGATCGCCCAAGCGGATGCCGCAATGCTCGGCAATGTAATCGGAGATGCGACCCTCTACACCGGCGAGTTCGGGGTCCGTGAGTCTGGGGAAAATACCCAACACCGCGCCCTCGGCGTTGGCGGCATCGGCCATCAAGTCGTGCAGAAATTGCAGGTCATCTCGAATGGCGTCCGGCGCAACTTCGAGAAGTTGCCGCACCACATCGGCGTGGCCCACGAACTCGTTGTAGTCCCACTTAACGGGTAGTTCGCCCGCAATCATCTGCTTCAAGGTCTTTTCGAACAGGTCGCTTTCACTCATGGAATCTCCTGAACCACCGCCGGGGCGGAGTTCCTACGCGCTGCAGGGGCTAGGGGGGATGGATGGGGGAGGGAGGGAGAGGGAGGGATGCCTTATTGGCGCTCATACCCG
>DUCT01000127.1 GCA_012959665.1 Myxococcales bacterium
AGATAGAGATCCGCGCCCAGGGTGCCCGAAGCCTCAACAGAGAGATCATCTGAGGAATCGCCGGGCTCGGCCCTCACCGCATGACCGCTGATCACCAAGGCCCCCAAGGCCATGGCCATGGCCCCCGCGAACCCCGCTCCGCGCTTTCGATCAGTGCCGAAGATGTTCATCGGTATAGGATCCATGAACGGCGCCGTGGCAGTCCGTACAGCGGCGCAAGAAAGTCCCCGCCTGGTTTCGATCGCCTGGAATGCCTGGAATCTGGGGCTTGATTTGTTGGTTGGCGTCTCCAGGGAAATCCTGGGTGATCGGCAAATTACCGGGAATACCCGGCCCCTGGAGCGACTGGTGGAAAGGATCGTTCAGCGTGTGACAGCCGATGCAGAGCATGGGCTGGGCGGTTGCGAGCAAGTCCGTCGTCACGGATCCATGGGGCGCGTGACAGGTGCCGCAATCCTCGGCCACAGGGGGGTGCTCGTAGGTCCACGGTCCCATGAGATCCTGGTGACAGCCTGCGCAGCGCTGATTAGTCCCTCCAGGGCGGACGCGAGGATCTTCGTGGGGGTCGTGGCAACTGATGCAAGTCATCCCGCCTTCGGCCACCGGGTGATGGCTGGGGTAACGAAGCTCGGCGGCCACGTTCCCGTGGCACTCGATGCAGAGTTGGGAAGCCGCATCCATGTCGGGAAATCCCGAGCGATCGAATTCGCGCAAGGAGAGGCGCCGGCCATTGTGCGGATCGTGGCAGTCGCTACAGATCAGGCCCGCTTCGGAATGTCCGCCCAATCCCCATTGCAGGTGGGTATCGCGTCCGGGGGTGTGGCAGGCGAGACAATCCCCGCTGCTCGGGTGGCGAATATCCGCCACCGCCTCACTCTCTGAGTGCAAGCTTCCTCCGCCGTGGCAAGTTTCGCAGTCCGCGTGATAGACCGGCATCGCGGATTGCCCGTGCACGTCCTCGTGGCAGACGCGACATTCTTCAGAGCCTTCGGGAAGAGCGCCCACAATGGGTTCCGTGCGCCGAGAACCCACGGGGCTCCACACCACCGTCGCGCAAGCGACCCCAAGCGCGAGTGCGGCCAGGAGCAAGAACGTCGCGTGGAAGGCTCGAACTTTCTTGGGGTCTTTCTTTGGGTCTTTCCGGTCCTCTGACAAAACTGCCTCTTGCTCTCTCGGGACGAATTCGCTGGCGATCCGCCATTCATTCGGCGAGGGGGGCACACGCCCCCGTAGCCACGGGACCAGATTGCAAAAGCGTAACCAAATGCCCGACTGGGCGAAATAGGAACCGCCCCTCAGCCGCGAATCATTATCCTGCCCGAAGCTCGAGTGCCGATGCTTCGGCGGCCATTCTTTATAAAGTCTTCATCGCTTAAGCCGCCGAGCACTGCGGCGCCTGAGACCCGAGACCGTGAGCACAGCCGCCAGGGCCAGTAGCCCGTGGGCCGGCTCGGGAACAAAATAACTCCCGATCAGAATGAACATTTCATCCTCGGTGGTCACGCCGCCGCGCACCGGGCACGCGTCGCAGGTGCCGCCCGGGCAGAGCCCGTCGTCGCCCCCGCAAAGCGCGCCTGCGTTCGTCCCCCCCAGGCAAGCCACCCGATCATTGCGGCAAGGCCCACCATCCCCGCCCTGGAAGGGAATCACAAGATCGAAATTTTGGGGGGCCGCGGGAGAAGTCGACCGTTGTTTGATTGCTGGGCTGGTGGGCGTCGACCCGTTGTCGTAGAGGCTGCAATAAAGAAACCGGCGTTCGTCTGGATTGGCGCTGTCGTAACGCACCGGCGGATCGAAATCGAGTTGCACCGGGTCGGTGTACTCCGTGCTCACATAGATGAGCTGCGAAGGGTCGCCCGGCGAGCATCCGTTCCCGAACTGATTGGGAAAACACTGGGTCTGGGGGGGCTCCCAGATACGGAACTTCACCCCATGGCGATGGGTGTGGGAATTCAGGTTGAAGAGACTCGCGCCCTCTTCGATCAGGTAGGTACGACAGACCTCCTGGGTCTGATAGGGGAGTACGTCTTCTGAGAAAATCGACAGCGAGTCAAAGATGCCCCGGGCGGGATAGAGACGGTCGCTGGCGCCCGCCAGTCCAATATTGAGATATTGATCCATCGTCGAGTCCTGGCTCGTCAAGTTGAAGGCATGCGAGTTCCAGACCACTGCGCCCGACAGGGGAAGCACCGAGTAGACGCCATCGGCATACACCGTCTTGCTATACGGCTCCTGGGAACCGGCAAAGGTCGGTGCGTTGACCGCGGTGTTGAAGTCCGGCGGTCCGAAGGCCACTGAAACAGGAAAATTGCCTGGTATGGCACCCACGCCAGGGTTGATGGTCAGGCACGCCACATCACTGACCACCGGACCACTGCAGGCGGGGTTCGATCCGGTTGTTGGATCCACCGCCTTCGGGTCACAAGGCATCCCCGCATTCGGCCCGCGCTTGTACGTGAAGGGGCCGAACTCACGCGTCAGGGCGGGGGGCACTGGGGTATCCACGTAAGCGACGTCAAAGCCACCCTGGTAGATATGGATGATGCTGTGGTGGGATTGCCCGTCCTGAACCAGCGTGGTCTCGTGGTAGAGAAAGCACTTGTTCGACGGATTGTTCACCCCAAACGCACCCGGGCAATCGATCTGATACTGCTCCGGGACCAGATTGGTGCCCGTGAAATCGTAATACGTTGTCATGCAGATCTCGTCTTCGCTCTGGCTCAGCAGATCCCAGGGCGTCTGATCGAGTTGCACCCCGGTGCCCGGCGGCGGCGCATCCGGGCGCGGCGTTTTCAGGGGGGTCGGCGCAGGCAGACAGGCAGCCAGCAACTCTGCGGTACCCTCGACCACCCCGGTCTCGGGCGCCCCGCCACGGATCCACTTGGAGACGGCCTCGAGATGATCCGGCGTGAGCGGGGGCCCCACGTTCGGCATCACGGCGCCCTGGCCCGTCGGAAGAAGCGTCCCGTTGGTTCCGGCAGCGAGCTTTTCGTAGAAGAAACTCGCAATGGGCTCACCGGGTTCCACAAGGTCGTGGTCGGTAAAGAAGTTGGGCGCAGGAACGCCCACGAGGTTCGCGTAGGCATTGGCCGGGCTCAGGTCCAGCGTATTCAGGAGCGGCACTACGTCATGGCAGAACAGGCACTGGTAAGCGTCCAAGGGCGTCTGCCCAATAATTTTGCTCTGGATCGCTTCCCAGGTGCTCGCGTATTCGCTCGCGGTGCAGGCCGCCACCAAGCACTGGTCCGTACAGCCATCGCCGTTGTCGAAATCGCCGTCGTCGCACTCTTCGCCGAGTTCGTGCAGGCCGTTGCCGCAAACCGGCTCCGGGCAAACGGCCGGCGCCGGCGCCGGCCCGGCCACGAATTGCCCCAGCGCGTTGGCGCTGGCGGTGCTCATATCGAACTCGGCGCAGTAAAGTTCTTCGCCCAGTTCGAAGTCGACCCAAACCTGATCTTGGGTCCCGGTCACATCCCAAGGCCAGTTGGGCCCGGATGCAAAAATGGTCAGAGTTCCCGGCGCAAGGGCAATACTTTTTACACCGCCCTGGGTGCCGTTGAGATCGGTGTACTGGTACCCGCTCGTGCCCGGATCCGCCGCCCAGTTCAAAGCATCCAGGCGAATCAGCGAGGTGCGCCCGGCGTTGGCCCCGAGGCCTCGCACCAACAGAC
>DUCT01000128.1 GCA_012959665.1 Myxococcales bacterium
CAGGCGAACCAGCGCCCGGTCCGTCCGAAGCCGGTGTAGATTTCGTCGACAATGAGAAGCAGACCGTGGGCATCGCAGAGCGAGCGCAGCGACGAGAGGAAGCCCCGGGGCGGAATTCGCTCGCCGCCTCTGCCTTGAACGGGCTCGACGATTACGGCGCCCAGGGGCCGCCCGCCCGCGACGGCCTGGGCGAGACATTTCTCGGCATCCGCGATGTCGCCGAAGCGCGCAAAGACCGTGGCGCCCGGAAGCCGGGCGGCAAATGGAGTTCGGAAATCGCTGCGTGCCGTGGCATCCAGGGCGCCGAGGGCCAGACCGTGGTATCCGCCCTCGAAGGCCAGGAGCCCGGGCCGCCCGCTGGCGAGCTGAGCCGTTTTGATCGCGGTCTCTACGGCGTCCGACCCCGATGAGCCCAAGACCGCGCGCGCCTCCCCGCCCCCCGGAAACCGGGCGACCAAAGCTTCAAGGAGTTCGACTTTAACGGTGGCCGGGTGCACATCCCCCATCCCGTGCATCAGATCTTCGCTTTGGCGCGCCACGGCGCCCACCACCTCGGGATGGCCGTGACCGATATTGGCGACCCCAAAAGCTCCGGTGAGGTCAATAAAACGGTTGCCGTCGGCGTCCCAGACGTTGGCCCCCTTGGCGCGCTGCCAGAAGATGGGGACCGGGTCGGCGAGATGGGTGACATTGCGGCTTTCGACCCCGGCCAGGCGGGAGGCCAGGGCCATCGACGCCGAGCCGGGCACCGGGGTCTTGAGCTCGGGGAGCAGTGTCGGCGGCAGAGGAGAAGCGGGGAGAGCCATCAGCTGTGCCCGCCCGGCCGCGCTCGGAAGCGGCGCACGAAGCGCTGGGTCCTGGGCAGTCCGAGGGTTAAGAGCAGCCGAATTTTAAGCGGAGTTTCGTGATCCATTGGGGCGTCGGCTAATCTAGCAGCGGGGGCCGCCCCTGGGCCCAAGCGGGGGAATGGAGATCAGATTGTGGCGGCAGGACGAGTGCGCGCATTCATCGCCTTGGGTTCCAATTTGGGGGAGCGCGAGGCGCATCTCTCCGACGCCCGGGCGGCGCTTGGAGGGACGTCCGGGCTTCGGATCGTCGGTGCATCGCGGATCTATCAAACCGAGCCCATGGGTCCGGGGGATCAAGGTCCGTACCTCAACGCGGTACTCGCGGTGGACACCGATGCGACGGCGCGTGGTCTGCTGGAACGACTGCTGGAAGTCGAGCAGCAGGGCGGCCGGCGTCGATCCAGCGAAGGTCAGCGCTGGGGCCCTCGCTCCATCGATCTCGACCTGCTCTTTCACGGCGAGGCGAGGCTGGCAGAAGAGGGTCTCGAGGTCCCCCATCCGCGGCTTCATCAGCGCGCTTTCGTTCTCGAACCGCTATGCGAATTGGCTGGGGACTGGATTCACCCAGGGCTAGGGGTATCCCTGGAGACGCTTCGCCAGCAGCTCCAGGGATCGGGCTGGGTCGAGGTCTACCCCCAGCAGACCGCGAGTTGGACCGTGGGGAGCGACCTCTAACGCCCCGTTTAACGCTGCGACGACCCAACCGGTAAAGGATTGCAACCTATACATGATCAAAATACTAGGGAAATTGCAATTAATTCTTGTTTGTAGTAATCAAGAATATTGCTCACTCGATCCTTTTGACCATCAGGCCTATCGGGTGACTCACCTGGAGAACACATCTTCATGGCGCTCCCAGAGGCAGAATTTATGTCTTTAAAACAAATAGTTGAGGATAATTCGAAGTCTATCGAGGCGGCGGATCTCGAAGCGAAGAGCGCGACTGAAATCCTTACTATTGCAATCAAGAAATATCATCCACGGCTGGCTCTTTCGGCGTCATTTGGAGCTCCCGAGGGCATGGTTCTGTTGGATCTCATGCACGCCATCGAGCCCGAGGCTCGGGTCTTTCTGCTCGATACCGGAAGGCTGCACTCGGCTACCCACGATCTCGTCGATCGGGTGCGCGATCGCTACGGCAAGGCCGTCGAGGTGGTTTTCCCCCGAGCGGCTGAGGTAGAGCACATGGTCCGTGAGCAGGGGATGAACCTCTTCTATTCCTCGGTGGAGAGCCGCAAACACTGCTGTCGGATTCGCAAAATCGAGCCCCTGCGCCGCTACCTCACGGAACTCGACGCCTACGTGTCGGGCCTGCGCCGCGACCAGAATCTGAACCGCCACGCGACTGCCAAAGTGGAACTCGACGTGGGCAATGGCGGGTTGGTGAAATTCAATCCCTTGGCGGATTGGACCCACGATCGGGTGATGGATTATGTGGGCGAGCACAGGGTGCCCATCAATTCGTTACACGCCGAGGGCTATCCGTCGGTAGGGTGTGAGCCCTGCAGCCGGGCGGTGCAGCCGGGTGAAGACTCTCGCGCCGGTCGTTGGTGGTGGGAAAACGACGCCGTCAAGGAATGCGGCTTGCATCTGAGCGAAGAACAGGACGGGGGGCTCGGCATCTAGCGGCCGTCGACGCATCCGACTGCGAGGTTTAGACTGCCCCCTCAATCCACCGACAAAGAAGGACCCACTCGATGAAACTCGGTCTCCTCGTTGGCTATTCGCCGGCCACCCTCTCGATGCCCATGGATCTGATCAAGGAGGCCGAATCTCTCGGCTTTAGTTCGGTGTGGACCGCCGAAGCTTGGGGCTCCGACGCCGTGTCCCCCGCCGCCTGGGTGCTCGCCCAGACCGAAAAGATCAACGTCGGCACGGCCATCATGCAGATGCCGGCGCGCACTCCGGCCATGGCGGCGATGACGGCCATGACCCTCGATGCGCTCTCCGGTGGCCGCTTCGTTCTGGGCCTCGGCCCCTCGGGTCCCCAGGTCGTCGAGGGTTGGCACGGCGTTGCCTACGGGCGTCCCCTAACCCGGACCAAAGAATATATATCCATCATCCGGAACATCTTGGCGCGCAAAGAGCGAGTGACCCACAAAGGTTTCCATTACCAGCTCCCCTATCAGGGCCCCGATGCGACGGGTCTGGGCAAGCCCCTCAAGAGCATTCTTCACGGCAACCCGGCCCTGCGGATTCTGACCGCTTCCATTTCGCCCAAGGGGATGGAATGTGCGGGGGAGGTGGCCGACGGTGTTTTCCCCGTCTGGATGAATCCCGAACGCTTCGATGTCTTCGAGCCCTCGCTGGCAAAGGGTTTTGCCAAGGCCGGGGGGGGCAAGAGCTTGGCGGATTTCGAGGTGGCTCCCTTCGTGACCGCCATCATGGGCGACGATCTCGAACGGTGCCGGGCGCCCGTGAAGGGGAGCATGGCGCTCTATATCGGGGGGATGGGCGCGCGCGGGAAAAATTTCTACAACGATTACGCCAAGCGGCTCGGCTACGAGGCGGAGGCGGTCAAAATCCAGGATCTCTATCTCGATGGCAAGAAGGCCGAAGCCGCGGCGGCAGTTCCCGACTCACTGGTGGACGAAGTGGCGCTCGTGGGCTCCGAGGGCCGGATTCGTGATCGCCTGAAAGCCTGGAAAGAGGCCGGCAAACAGAACCATGTGGGCTCCATGCTGGTCGGGGGCGGGCAGCCCGAGTTGCTGAGGATCCTGGCGGAAGAAGTCCTCTAGGGCGCCCGATTCGCAGAGACCTTTATCGCGAAGACCTTCATCGCAAAGAC
>DUCT01000129.1:0-1955 GCA_012959665.1 Myxococcales bacterium
GATGCGGGTGTGGAGGTGGGTGTGGATGGAGATGCGGCTGCGGGTGTAGTGGTAGAGGTGGGAGTGGAGTTGGACATGGGTTTACCCGGGGACGTTGACTGACGGGGATGCTGATCGCGCCGAGGCTCTTGGTGCGGTTTGCGATGACAGTGACAGTGACAGTGACAGCGGGAGTCTAGAGCCCGCGAAAAACGTCGAAATAGTGGGGCCAGGTTTTACTCACGCAGCCGGGATCGCGGATCACCACGCCGGGGATTCGCAACCCGGCCAGGGAGAACGCCATGGCCATACGGTGGTCGTCGTAAGTATCGATTTCGGCGCCGTGGAGCGGGCCCGGCTGTATATAGAGGGAGTCCCGGTCGGCGTCGGCCCGGGCTCCGAGCTTGCGGAGTTCTGTTTCCAGGGCCGCGAGGCGATCGGTTTCCTTGATGCGCAGGTTCCACACGTTCTTGATCCGCGTGGGGCCGTCGGCGAAGAGGGCCACCACCGCGTAGGCGAGGGCCGCGTCGGGAAAGGCGTTCATGTCGACTTCGCCCAAGCTGCGAAGTGCGCCGGTGGGGCCGCGCACGGTGACGCGATCGGCCTGGCGGACGACCTTGCAGCCCATCTGCTCGAGCAGTTCCAGGATCCGGAAATCCGCTTGCAGGGTGTTGGGCGGGATGCCGTCCACGCTCACCGAACCCCCCGCGATGGCGGCGGCGCAGAACGGGTAGGCGGCCGAGGAGGCGTCGGGTTCGATGCCGTAGGCCCTTGCCCGGTAGGGGAGGCCCGCGCTCACCCGAATGCAGTCACCGCCGCCGTGGGCATCGGTTTTTTCGACCCAGCCCGCCTGGGCCCCAAAATCGCGCATGATGGCAAGAGTGGTCTCCACGTAGGGGCGCGAAACGAGTTCGCCGTCGAGAAAACTGAGCTCGACATCCCGCTCCGCATAGGGGGCGGCGAGCAAAATCGCCGAGGTGAACTGGCTGGACTGGCGGCCATCGATGCGGCCGGGGCCGCCGGGAAGACCGCCCCCAGCGGCGCGCACCGGTGGGCAGCCCTTCTCGCCCTCGATGCTGAGATCGGCGCCCAGGGTCGTCAGGGCTTCGACCAGGTGGACGATGGGCCGCTCGCGCATGCGTGGGTTGCCGTCGATCACCACCGGGCCCGGGGCCAGGCAGGCCGCGGCGGTGAGAAACCGCGCCGTGGTGCCCGAATTTTGAACGTAGAGCGCGTTGCTGGGGGATCGAAGCCGGCCGCCGGTGCCCACCACCGCCCAGGGGTCGCCCCGGGTGTCGAACTGCGCCCCCAACGTGGTCAGGGAGTCGCGCATGACATCGGTGTCGTCGCTGGCGAGGGGGCCGGCTAGGGTGGTTTCGCCATCGGCCAGGGCGGCGATGAGCAGCGCCCGGTTGGTGATGCTCTTGGAGCCCGGCACCTGCACACGGGCGTTCAGGGGGCCGCGGGGTTCGATGGGCAGAGATTCGGGCAATTGGGCCACGGGCGGGCAGACCTTTCGGGGCACGGCCGCTCCAGCTGGGCCTCTGCCGCCAGGCGCCGACCCTCGGCGGCTGGCGGGGCATGCCCCTGGGCTTGCTCCCCTGCGGAGAGCGAGGCTAGCCCGATGCCGCAGAGGAGCCAGCGCTGAGGGCCAGATTCGTCGGATTTGAGAGGGGCTGGGGGGGCAGCCGAGGTCCCGGGCGTTGACACCTTCCCGGGCCTTCGGCAACATGGGCCGGCTCTAAGTTTTCCTTGCAACCACGTGGTCTTAGCTCCTGCGGCAGCAATTACGGGCACCTCTGGCGCCCGAGCCGCCCGCGGACACTGGGGGAAGGCGGGCGATCCAATCGTCCCCGGGGAGAGACGCTTCGCTTGGGGCTGCACGCGCGGCGACGGAAAACAGCTTCTGGGGTCGGCGCTGGGACGGACAACGGGCGGCAAAAACAGGCGCGAATAACAGGCGCGAATAACAGGCG